>SICD01000014.1 GCA_009694865.1 Candidatus Magasanikiibacteriota bacterium | reverse complement strand
GGGGCGGGAGGAGAAGGAGCCAAACCCGATGCCAAAACAAAAACCGGAGAGGGGCCTGCCGCGACTGACGCAGAGCCAACCGGAGAAGCAGGGACTCCCGACGCCCCGGCGGCCGATGAAAAGTCTGCTGGATCTAAACCCGACACGACTCCTTCCCCGGAAACTAAACCGGAAACCGGAGCCGAAGCTCCCTCTTCTCAAACGGGAACCACCGGAGCGGAGCAAACACCGGGAGGAGTCGGAGAAAAAGAGGCTAACCATGAAAAAAATGATGGAGATGGAGAAGAGGAAGATGAGCCGGATGATGAAAAAAAAGAACCGGAAAATGAAGGCGAAAAAACAGAAGAGTCTGGGGAAGACAAGGCTAAGGCGGAACCGGCAGCGGAAGAAAAAAACGCGCCGAGTCCAGAAAAACCGGCGGAAGAAAATAAAAAAGAAAAAGAAGAACCCGAAACTCCCCTTGAGGGTAAAGATTTAGAAGACATTGAAGATTTGACTGATCAGGCTACCGAAGACGGCACTGAACCACCATCGGCTTCCCCCGAAGCGGCCAATGAATTAGCATCGGAACAGGCTAGGGATCGCGCTAGTCAAGCGCCCGCCACGGCTAACGATAAACGACTGAACCCGCCCGAACAAGTGCCGGAAGAACCCCCTGGGGGAAAAGGACAACCACCCGCCGACGGCCAAGCGCCGCCCGAAGAGAAACAGCCGGAGGAACAAAAAGGCTTTGCAAACATGCTCCGCACCCGCAAGCAAAAACTCAAAAAAGCGCGGGACGCAATTATTAAAGAACTCCAAAAAGCGGGAGGAGAAATGGAAAGTATTAAGAAATCCACATCATTGCGGATTATCCGCTTCTTTTTACCGGGCGTTTATGCTAAAATACTAGGGATGACTTATTCGCTCCAGAATATCTCGAGCGAAGTGTTAATTACCCAGCTGGAAGCTCGTCTTACTGTACTTAAAAGTGCGCGCGCCAGTTTGCAATTTGCTCGTTTCCCGGCGGCGATTGTTGATTCGGCCCTGCTCGCCGCCAAATGGTTTATTGAAACCATTGAAACCATCATTGGTCCGATTATCGTGCTCATTTTTACACCACTCATAATTCTACTTTTGACGCCGGTGTTTTTTTTCGCCGGTAAAATTCCCGGCCTAGGCGGACAAATTGTTGGTGCCATTAAGGATATTATTGATAAGATTAGCAAAATCATAAAACCACTGGAAGAACGTTTGGCCAATGAAAAGAAAAAAGTGAGCCTGAAACGCAAACTGGTGGATATTGAAAAAGAATTAGCCGGTGATGGCGAGGCGGGCGCTTTGCCCGGACAGGCAAAAATTTCACCGCAAGGCAAAGTGGGCGGCGCGCCCCCACCCGCGCCCGGCGCGACAACCGCGGAAAAAGGCGGCACCGTTTCCCCTATTCGGAGCACCACCCCGCCCAAAGCCCCAGCGAGCCAAAGCACTGGAATGAGAAAAGCGGCTTAGCAGGTTGCTGTCATTCCGACGACGAAGGAGGAATCTCTGGCTCACTCACCAACCGACGGACAGAGATCCCCCTAAGAGGGATCGCGAGACCTCGTCGGCGCGAGCCTCGCTCGGGATGACAATTAACGATTTTGTATTTGTAATTTCAATTCATATGTCTCCCGGACTTAAACGAATTTTACTTATTCTGGCTTTGCTCACCGTTTCGGCACTTTTGGCTTGGGCGATATATACGCTCTTTTTTAAAGCCGCCCCGCCAGTCATTCCGCTTGGTGGAACGCGACCGGTCGGTACCACGGGCCAGCTCCCGGGCGCCGGTGAAAGAGTACCAGGCGCGGGCGAAATTGCCCCGGGTGCTGGCCAACCTGGTGTCCTCCCCGCTGGCGGCACTACTCCATTACCGCCACCAAGTTATTTTACCCCAGAACCAGTAAGCCAAATAGGCACGGAAGCCGCTTTATTTCCATCGGTTGATGCCGGTGGCGATCTGCGCTACCACAATCCAGCGGACGGTAAATTTTATCAACTCCTCCCAAATGGACAAGCGCAAGCCTTAAGCGACCAAGTATTTTATAATGTAAACAAAGTAACCTGGGCCAAAACCGCTAACAAAGCGGTACTCGAATACCCCGATAGTTCCAAAATTATTTATAATTTTGACAAAAAAACGCAAGCCACTCTACCCAAGCATTGGGAAGAATTTTCCTTCTCCCCCGATAGCAACGAGGTGGCCGCCAAGAGTCTGGGTTTATCGCCAGAAAACCGCTGGCTGGTAGTTACCAAAGATGACGGTACCGGCACACAATTAATTGAAGCTTTGGGTAACAACGCTGATCGTGTGAATATTGATTGGTCGCCCAGCCGCCAAACGGTGGCCTTATCGCGCACCGGCGCACCGCAAGGGGCCGATCGCCAAGAAGTTTTGTTTGTGGGGTTGAATGGCGAAAATTTTAAATCCACCGTTGTGGAAGGTTTGGATTTTATGCCGCAGTGGTCCCCCAGCGGCAAAAAATTGCTCTACAGCGTGGATAGCGCCCGCACGGACTTTAAGCCGGAAATTTGGGTGGTGAATGCGTATGGCGATACCATTGGCAGTAATCGCCAGAATATTAAATTAAATACCTGGGCCAATAAATGCTCCTTTGGCGATGATAACACCCTCTTCTGCGCCGTGCCGCGCGATCTCCCCCAAGGCGCTGGAATGTCGCCAAAAATTGCCGACACTATTCCCGATGACTTATATAAAATTGACTTAAAAACCGGCCTCCAAACTAACGTCGTTTTGGGAAACAATTTTCATATCAATTCTATTTTTTACGATTCGGTTAAAAATAAAGTAATGTTTACGGACCCCAATAAAAAAGGGGTGTTTCAGGTAAATTTGTAAGTCACTCGTTTTAACTGTCATTCTGAAGGAGCGTCGCAGCGACTGAAGAATCTCTGTCCAAAGTGTTAAAGGAATCTTCTTCACTCACTGAGGTTCGTTACGAAGTGAATTTACTTGCGATAGTAAATTCAGACAGAGATCCTTCGTTTCACTCAGGATGACAAAAAACCACTCGTTATGTCCCACATGAAAAAACTGTTCTTAATTATAACCCTGCTCATCGCGGTACTCATATTTATTTTTTGGCAGGAAATTAAACGAGCGCGTTCGATTGTAACCAACACAACAGCGGAACCACTGGTGAGCGTGGCAAGTTACCCGATTCCGATTACGACGACGACCCCGCTGCGCGGCAACCCCGGCGCCCCGCTTACGCTGGTGGCATTTATTGATTTAAGCGACAACCCCAGTAAAACACTCTATAAACTCCTTGCCAAATTTGTGGACGCCAATCCGGCGGACGCGCGTTTGGTATTTTTTGATTTACCGGAACGCACTATTTTCTCCGGCGACCACACCGCCCCCCAGGTAGCGGCGGGGTGCGCTAAAGAACAAAATAAATTCTGGCAATTTACCGACGTTGCCGCGACGCTGGCGGGAAGCCCAAATGAAGCCGCCCTTATGAACATAGCGCAAAATCTTAAACTCGATGTGGCCTCGTGGCAACGTTGCCTGCTTGCGGGGAAAGCCGAGTCCGCGGTGGCTTTAGGCGTGTCGCTGGCGAACCAGTTGGGCGTCACCAAACCACCGGCGCTGTTTGTGAATAATAAACGCATCAACCTTAACGAAAAAGCTGACCTTGAAAAATTTTTTACTAATCTGATCACGAAGTAAGGTATGTCGTCTTTCGTCAAATCTATGCGTAGGATCGCGGCGGCCAGTTATCTCCTGGCCCTGTTTATTTTTCTTTTAGCCCCGCTCGGAAGCGCGTTCGCGGCCAATTGTGAATTGTCTACCAGCAAACCTTTAAAACATTTTGGAGACGCGTGTAGCGCCCACAGCGAGTGCTTAAGCAAAAAATGCCAAACCAGCAATGTTGTGTTTAATGGGATAGCTCAATCTTACTGTACTTGCGGCAACATCTTTGAAGACGACAAGGTGTGCTCTACCGAATACGGCGAACCGGATGACAAAGGCACCTGGAGCTGTAGTGACGGGGAAAACGCCTCTCATAAATTGAATTTTTGCAAAAGCAGTCTTGGCAAAATATGTCTACCGTTAAAAGTAGCTAAAACTAGCGGCCTGGATGCCTTGTCTGATCCGGAATTAGCCGGCGCCGCGCTTCAAAATGAAGTTCTGACGGGCAGTTTTAAACCGAAGCTGATGATCCGCATACCCCAGCTAACTTTTATGGATTTAACGGGCAAAGTGGATGAGGAAGGATACCTTCATATCCCCTGGATCGGGCAATACATCGCGACGTTATATAAATTTGGCATGGGTGTAGCCAGCATTGTGGCCGTGGCCATTATTATTAAAAAAGGGCTGGATATTGCCATTTCCGGCGGCGAGGAAACAGCGGAACATTATAAGCGCATTGGGCAAATTGTTATTGGCCTTATTATTTTATGGGGGTCGTATACCATAATGTTTTACATTAATCCTGATTTGGTGAGTTTTAGAGATTTAAGGGTGAAATTGGTTAGCCGCATTGAACTGCCAGGGGAAAATGACGGCATTCCTGATGGACAATATCCAACGACGGGCAGCGTGGAGGAGCCATCTTGGAAAGGAGACACTTTTGATTGTGCCAAAAAGGAATCCTATCCAGAAAAAGGCGTCATCCCCACTTCAGCAACTATCAGTTACAATTGCCTTGGTATTATTGGTAAAATTACTACCGTTCCAGAAATGAAGGACCCTTTATGCAGAGTAGGAATAATCGCGGACCGAGCCGGCTATGAATTACGCATTAACGCTGGTGGCGGATCATACCGACCTTTTAAACAGCAGGTAGAAGGCTGGTGCAAAGATTTAGCAAAAAATAAAGACGATTGGAAAAAAACAAAAAGCACTAGAGCTGTGCCTGGGTATTCTAATCATGGGCATGGCCGAGCAGTAGATATGTTTTTAGCTAAGAAGGGCGCGCCCAGCGGCCCGGCCGGTCAATTATTTGGGTCTAGCAGCACAGAACAATGTCGAGTGCCGCTGGAGTATATTCAAAAAATTGCCGAATTCTTCGCCGCCGCCGACCCCAACTTTGTTCGTCTGGAAACTGAAATTTGGCATTTTGAATATGGTACTGCTGGTCAAAGTGCCCGCATTCCCGCCAAAGGCGCCGGCTCCGGATACCCATCAATATGTAAATAATAGAATGCCGCCAACCTCTACGACAATTTTTGCCTGCACCAACTGCGACGCCCAGTTCACAAAATGGACGGGGCGTTGTTTGGAGTAATTGAATTTGTTTAAAACCTACTGTAAGTTACTAGGCCAAATAGATCAAAGTATAGTTTACGTTATTTTGGCAAATTCCGCAAACTATGGCTTATTTTAGCCAAATGGCTATATGCTTAAAAATGATATTGACATATAATTACGGGTATGCTAGAATTATATTATAATATAGTTTTGGTAAAGTATCGTTAAATTTATGTACATTAAGCGAAAATTAGAGGGTACAATTCTTACGTATTTAGATGCTCCTGAAATTTTTGCCATTGTTGGCCCGCGCCAATGCGGTAAAACAACGATGTTAAAAAACATCCAGAGCGGGCTTAAAGACTCCGCTTTTATCAATTTTGAAGACATCGAAATCTTAACCATGTTTGAGAATGATATTAAGGAATTCGCAAAAAAATATCTAGCACAAAAATATCTCTTTATTGATGAATTCCAACACGCTAGTCATGGTGGAAAAAATCTTAAGTTTCTTTATGATACCTATCCAGACAAAAAAATAATTATCTCTGGTTCGAGCGCGATTGATTTAACCATTAAAGCGCTCAAATTCCTCGTCGGCCGAGTATTTATTTTTAATCTGTTTGGGTTAGATTTTGAAGAGTATCTTTCTTTTCGCGACCCGTCTCTGTTTCCATTGTACACGGAATACCAGCGGCACATTAGTTGGAAGGGCTTAAAAATTTCTCCCTTAAAAATCGGCGACGTTATTAATGGGCAACTGCAAGCAGTAGCCGAAGAATTTATTATTTGGGGCGGCTACCCGCGCGTCGCTACTACCGTGGGCGAGGAAGAGAAAAAAATAGTGTTAAAAAACATCTATAATACTTATTTTCTTCGTGACATTAAAGATATTTTGGGTTTAATTGATGATTACAGGATGAAAAAATTAATTGAGGCGACGGCGGTGCAAATTGGCCAATTGGTAGATTATAACGAATTAGGACAAATGGCGAGTTATGATTACCTCACCTTAAAAAAATATCTAAATGTATTAGAAAAAACTTTCATCTGCCAACCAATCCGGCCGTTTTTTTCTAACCGCCGCAAGGAGATAAGCAAAAATCCCAAAATTTATTTTTTTGATACCGGTCTCCGCAATTACATCGTGCAAAATTTTAACCCCCTTACCATCCGAGTCGACAAAGGCCAGCTCTATGAAAATTTTGTTTTTACTCAATTATTGAAGCGGGATTTTACCCCGAATTTTTGGCGGAGCAAAACGCAATCGGAAGTAGATTTTGTTATTAAAGCGGGACCGGAAATAATCCCCATAGAAAGTAAAAGTTCAGCGAATAAAGCAGCCGTTCCCCACTCGCTCGTGAGCTTTATAAGAGAATACCACCCGCCCCACGCCTTAATTCTAGGAGAAGCGTCTCGCCACTCCACAAAAACAGAAAAAACCAAAATACATTTCTTGCCGCGCTGGATAATTTAAACGCTGTATGTCCAAACCCACTCAATTCTTTGCCTGCACCAACTGCGACGCCCAGTTCACGAAGTGGACGGGGCGTTGTTTGGAGTGTGGGAAGTGGGGGACGGTGGTGAAATCTCAAATGACAAATGACAAATACCAAATCAAATCCAAAGGCCAAAATCCAAATAATTATCCGATGACTAAGACTGTAGCTCTCCATGAGATTAAAGGTTCGGCGGTGGCGCGATTAACCACGAACATTGGCGAACTGGATCGTGTGCTGGGGGGCGGAATTGTGCCGGGGAGCTTGGTTTTGCTGGGGGGTGAACCGGGAATTGGAAAATCGACGCTGGCGTTACAGCTCGCGACCGCGGTATCCGGCACCCTGTACCTTTCCGCGGAAGAATCCATTGAACAAATTAAACTACGGGCGGATCGGTTAAAAATTAATTCGCCGACACTCCGCTTAGGGAACGCGACGAATGTGGAGGAGATTGTGGCGACGATACGGGCGAACGCAACCTCGGCCAACCACCCCTCGCCCCTCCTTGATAAGGAGGGGATTACGACGGTACCCCCTCCTGCCCGAGGAGGGGCCGGCCTCGCGGCCGGTGGGGGTGGTGGGAGCGTTTCACTCGCCATCATCGACTCCATCCAAACCATCTCCTCCCCCGAAGTGGAAGGCGAGCCCGGGGGCGTGAACCAAATTCGGGCCTCCACGGTGAAACTGCTCGAAGTAGCCAAAGCCACCGGTACGACCGTCGTCCTCATTAGCCACGTAACCAAAGATGGCCTCATTACCGGCCCGAAGACTCTGGAGCATCTGGTTGATACAGTACTCTATCTCGAAGGCGACCGACACCATTTATATCGAATTCTCCGCACTGTAAAAAATCGTTTTGGCGCGACCGATGAGGTGGGAGTTTTTGCGATGGAAGCGGCGGGACTAGTGGAAGTTAAAAATCCGTCCGCCAATTTTATTGAGGAGCGAGGCGAAAATACGCCCGGGAATATTTTAACGTGCTTAATGGAAGGCACCCGGCCGATATTGGTAGAGGTACAGGCGCTCGTTAGCAAAACTGCTTTTGGTTACCCCACCCGGAAAGCGAGCGGATTTGATATTAATCGTTTGCATGTTTTAATCGCCGTACTCCAAAAACGAGCCGGCTTACATCTTGAGCAGTATGATGTGCATATCAATGTTGTTGGTGGCCTGCAAGCGGACGAACCAGCGGCAGATTTAGCCATCGCGATGGCCATCGCGAGCGCGTATAAAGATAAAACACTAGGAGCGGATTTGGCGGTGTTTGGGGAAGTTGGGCTCGGCGGAGAAGTGCGGCCGGTGGCGAACGCGGAGAAACGGATTAAAGAATGCGAGCGGTTGGGGTTGAAACGGGTGATTACGAATCCAAGTTCTAAGTTCAAAGTTCTAAGTTCAAAGTTACGAGTGATAACGGTAAAAAATATTCAGGAATTGATTAAGCATACCTGAATTCATTCGAATCGAGGTGTTGGCAATTCCCCGCTTGGGCGGGGTAGGGGTGGGTGAGACCGGTGAGTGGCCGATTGGCTCAATTGTCTCACCCACCCCTGGCCGCGAGGCCTTCCCCGCCCAAGCGGGGAATTGGAAGTCATGTCCGCGACAATCTATTTCCTTTTTATGCACAACCCCCCGGGGTTGATTTTTTTATTGATATGGTGTATACTGCTGTTCATTCACGCGGCCAACGAGCCGCAAGGAGAATGGGGATGAAATTCATTTCGGTGACGAAGGCGCGGCGACTGCGTGCCGCCGGTCTGCTCAAGGGCAACATCTCGCCCCCGAGCACGCGCAACTACCCGATGACCGGCCGCGAGAGGACGCGACGGGCGACCGCCGATCAGATCGGGCCGCACCCGATCCCGCGGCGGGGGCTCGCGATCGCCCTCGTCGGGCCCGGCTGCCCGAAGCCGGACATCACCCCCCGGACCTGCTAGGTTCGGGAAACATACCCTCCGCAAGGAGGGACTGCTCCTGTAGCACCACGCTCGCCTCGCAACCGCGGGGCGAAACAGCTCAAACGAGCAAGTAGACTGGAGGCGCCCCGCAATCGCGGGGCGCCCTCCTAGCAATTTATCCCGAGTGCTCGGGATTTTTTTATTCCAAATGAATCGTCTGCTCCCACGCCTGTAACTTTTCAAGCACTTTCGGGTATTTATATATATCTGTTGTTGCTACCAAATCACGCGCCGCCTCGCGCGCTTTTTTAATTATGTCTCGGTCCGTAAGTTTCGCGAGCCGAAGCTGCTGCATTCCGCTTTGCTCCGTCCTCGGCTCGCCGTAGCCTGGCGCGAAGGCGGCACCGTAAACCTCGCCCGGCCCTCTCATTTCTAAATCTTTCTCCGCGAGCTTAAACCCATCGTGGTGCATTTCAAAATATTTTAGCCGCTCATTCACGCGCGATGAATCCGAGTCGGTAAACAGTAAACAATACGATTGATGAGAAGACCGGCCGACGCGCCCACGGAATTGGTGGAGTTGCGCCAATCCAAATCTATCCGCGCCTTCAATCATCATCACGCTCGCGTTGGGAATGTCGACGCCGACTTCGATAACTGAGGTTGAGACTAAAATATCAATTTCCCCTTTTTTGAATTTTTCCATTGTTTCATCTTTCTCGCTAGGTTTGAGCTTGCCGTGTAAAAATCCTACTTTAAGATCCGAAAAAATTGTCTTAGAAAGTTTTTCATACTCGCTCAACACCGATTTCTTGTCATCGGGCGATTTCGCAATCCCCCCTCGAGGGGGGTAGTGGGGGTGTAAGACTGTTGCGTCGCCAATTGGTTGAGGTGAACGGACACGCAGAAGACTTACACCCCCCGCGATGCCCCCCTCGAGGGGGGATTTTGTCTCTCCGTTTGACTCAATCAACGGGCACACCACAAACACCTGCCTCCCCTCTTTAACCTGAGCGCGAATAAACTCATACGCCTTTTCACGCTTCGCTGGTTCCACCAGTCGCGTGATAATTTTTTTCCTCCCCGGTGGCAGTTCGTTGATAATTGAAATATCCAAATCGCCATAAATCATAAGCGCGAGTGAGCGTGGGATGGGGGTGGCGGTCATGCTGAGGAAATGTGCTGCTCGTTTCGATCCCTCACCCTGCCCTCTCCCGTGGGGAGAGGGGGAGACGTTTTCCTCTCCCCGCGGGAGAGGCGAAGGTGAGGGGTCGCTGGCGGCTTTAAGCGTTTTCTCCTTTATCTGTTTCCTTTGTTCCACACCAAAACGGTGCTGCTCATCTACGATGACGAGACCAAGATTTTTAAACTGAACGTTTTCGGAAAGAAGCGCGTGGGTGCCGATGACAATTTGTAAACTGCCAGAATTAATATTTTTAACAAGCCCAGCTTTTTTATTTTTGACACTTGTCATTTCGAGTGAAGCCGAGGCGGAATCGAGAAATCCCTTGACCGTTGCGACTCGTGGGTCAAGCGATTGCCTGTCGAGGCATCGCGAGACCTCCACTCGTGCGGACTCGGTCGGAATGACAGTTGCGGCCTGATTAGCAGTGAGTAACCCAACAGTGACCGGTAACCATGCAAATAATTTCGTCAGGGAAGCATAGTGCTGAGCCGCCAGTATCTCCGTCGGTGCCATGAGTACTCCTTGGTAGCCATTGAGCACGGCATTATACAGTGCCATTGCCGCAACCACCGTTTTCCCCGACCCAACGTCCCCAGAAAGCAAGCGGTTCATGGGGGTAGGAGTGGCAATATTTTGTAAAATTTCCCAAGCCGCAATTTTTTGTGTTTTGGTGAGGGTAAATGGCAGACGAGCGACGAATGATTTAATCTCGGTTTCTTTAAACACAAGCGTCGGCGCCTGTTGACTGAGGCGATCTTGACGATTGAGCTCGGCTTGGAGTTGGATTAAGAATAATTCATCAAATTTTAGGCGCTCAGTACTTTTTTTCAAATCAGCCTCATCCTCCGGAAAATGAATTCCACGAATGGCATCCGAAAGCGGGACAAGATCATTGGTTTCCAACACTTCACTCGGCAACCACTCGGGGATGGCTTTGGCAAGCGGCAAAATTTGTTGCACCAAAAAACGCACTTGCTTTTGCGTTAACCCTCCGGTGAGCGGATAGAGCGGAACGAGACGAGCGGTGTGGACAGTCCCCTCTCCCGACGGGAGAGGGACGGAGGGTGAGGTCTTCGCTTTTTCATACGCCGGGCTTACCAACTGCGCCCCCAACATATCATTTTTTACCGTACCCGATAGATACGCCCGATCGCCCGGATGCAAATTCTTGGTAAGGAACGGTTGGTTAAACCACACCACACGCAAGCTCCCCGTTGCATCACTCACGAGCGCTTCGGTGACTATTTTTCTATTTCTAAAACTCCTTCGATTAGCAATCAACTCCAGCGACCCGGCCACCGTTACACTCTCCCCTTCTCGCAAATCTTTAATGGGAACGATACGCCGAAAATCTTCGTAGCGAAAAGGAAAGTATCGCAAAAGATCACCAGCGGTTATAATCCCGAGGCGTTTGAGGCGCGTGGCGGTGGTTTTGCCGACTTTGGTTAATTTACTAACTGGAGTTAAAAAATCCATAGACACTAATTATATCACAAAACCACCCCGCAAGTGCGGGGTGATTTTAAAAACTAACTTGGTGTCCTCGTTAGGAGTCGAACCTAAATTTTCGGCTTCGCAGGCCAATGTCCTATCCATTGAACGACGAGGACTGATTTAACGTATCTCTAATTTGCTGACGCAACAAACGCATTCCTTCGGTAGTTTTTAAAAAACGCTCTCTGCGTTCGGCATCTGATTTTTTAAAATAACACTCATAATGAATTAATTGAGGCTCCTTATTTTTTGTTGAGTCAACTTTTCCTCGTCGATGATAAATTATTCTTTCTTTTAAATCAGATGTTGAACCCTTGTACAAATCCTTGTTTTTAAGGCGTAATATATAAACGTAATACATATATCCTGCATAAGGCTTCGTCCTGTCATTCGACAGGACGCCCTATCGGATGATAGGGCGCGGGCCAATGTCCTACCGTGCCCGGTCGGATGACCGGGTCCATTGTCGGGTCATCCGACCCGATGAAAACGACGAGGACGCTACTCTAGCTAATGCAGTTGAAACAGCCGCCCCACCCTATCGCTTAACGGCTCTTCTTCTTGTTCTAAATCTTCAGTAAGATATTGGCTCAAATACGTTCTAATTGGGCGCGGGTCGTAATCTAATAGCGGTATCTGCAGGCGATGTTTAATTACATTATGCAAGGAAAAATATAAGTTCTTAACATCCGGCGGGTTGTAAATTAACCAAAAATTCTTCAATTCACTATAATGATAATATTTTTTGCCGAGCACGATGCCGGTTTCGGTCATAATAAACGTAATCTCAAGCGGATCCTGCATGTGATGCAAATATAAAATAATTCCGAATAAAATAATAATAAGAGCGAATAAATAATTGGCGGCTACTACCCCATACGCTATCATAGCCAAGGCTAAAACTCCCATAATAACATACCAACGCCGGTCGCGCGTGTATTGTTCATACTCTTTAACGGTCCATTGGTAAATTATCGGGCCAATATTAACGTCTTCTTGGGCAAGATTTTGCGGCATATAATGTAATTTATGAGGATGGCGCGATAAAACTGAACCAGTGGGTAGCGCTGGGCTCGCCCGGTCATCCGACCGGGCGTGGAGTCGAATGGCCCCACGAACCTGTTTATAATCTCTTGGACCCCATGTGGACCCAAGAGGGATCGAACCTCTGACCTCTGCAATGTGAATGCAGCGCTCTAACCAGCTGAGCTATGAGTCCATGTTTTATATTCACCCAATTGATCCTCAATAGCGTATCATACGGCGCTTAAAAAATCAAGAACACGGATGATTTTCGACCGCATTGAAGGGTTGAATTTAAAGGCGATATGTGCTACACTACTGTCATTCCTATGAATGATGAACAATCACCTATTAATTTTTTAAAACCCGAAACGCTTCGAACGGATCAGACGATCCGGGGTGGGAAAAAAGCTATTATCGTGGGGGCCCTGGCGCTTATAATTATTATTGCTTTCCTTAGTACCGTGGTAGCCGCGTTGGGCACGCCGGCACGTCGCGCCTTTACTTTAACCCTTATTCCCAAACCAGCCACCCTGTTTGAATCAATAAAAGGGTTGATATTCCACAGCACTCCGGTTTTGGCAGGGAGCGAGAATGATCGTATTAACATTTTGCTTCTGGGCATGGGCGGACCGGGACATGATGGACCATTTCTAACAGACACGAATATTATCGTCAGTATTAAACCAAGCACTAAAGAAATCGCCCTGGTATCTATCCCGCGCGACCTGGGAGTAAAAATTGATACTAACGGTTGGCGGCGAATTAATTATGCCAATTCAATAGGTGAAGTCACTAACCCGGGGCAGGGCGGTGAATACGCTCGTAAAATTTTTGAACAAACCTTTGGCATCGCCATCCCCTATTATGTTCGAGTTGATTTTACGGCTTTTGTGGAAACAATTAACGCTGTGGGTGGTGTCAGCGTCAATGTGACGACTGCCTTTACCGATTACACCTTTCCAGGTGCTCGATTTTCTACCACGACCGTTCATTTTGAAGCTGGAATGCAAACAATGGACGGCGGCCGCGCCCTTACTTTTGCTCGCTCACGCCATGGCAACAATGGCGAAGGATCTGATTTTGCCCGAGCGCGGCGCCAACAATTGGTACTTGAAGCTCTCAAACAAAAATTATTATCGGCGGGAACTTACAGCAACCCGTTGACGGTACAACAGATCTTAGGCTCGCTGGCCGAACATGTTACCACCAATTTAAATTTCCCCCAAATAATGTATTTAGGAGGTTTGGCTAAAGATACGGCGAACCCCATAAAAACGCTGGTATTCGACAGCAGCCCGACCGGATTTTTAATTAACACCACCGGAGATAGCGGGGCATTTATCTTAGCGCCCAAGAATGGCAGTTTTGAACCAATGCATTTAGCTATCCAAAATATTTTTGGCGCTGCCTCATCAACCGTCGCCATGCTTTCCCTATCGACCACTCCTCTCGTAGCGCCGATAACCAACGCTCCCTTTGTTGAAATTCAAAATGGCACCTGGCGAGCGGGCCTAGCGGCTAAAATTAAACAAAATTTGGAGCGCGCTGGTTTTAGTATTAGCGCCATTGGCAACAGCTTGGCGCGGCCGGTGGCCACAACCACTATCTACCTTTTAAAACCTGGTGTTTCGCCAAGTATGGTAAGCAAATTATCCAGCGCGTTACGCGCCCCCACTTCCCTTTCCCTCCCCGAATGGCTTAAACACAACTATGACAACAGCAATACCACCGAAGATGAGCGTGGCATGAAATATAATAATGAAACGGCAATTTTAATTATTATTGGTAGCGATTATAAAGAGTAATTCGAATAAATCATATGGCCACACCTGCTATTATTTTGGATCAGAATCTGCCTACGGTCGCGCTGGTGGGCCGGGTTAACGTTGGCAAGTCTGCTTTATTTAATAAAATTGTCGAACAACGCTTGGCACTCGTTTCCGATATTCCGGGAACGACTCGAACGCGCAACATTAGTATCGCTTCCTGGCGCGGTAAAAACTTTCGCATTATAGATACCGGCGGCCTCACCTTCGCCGAAAACGTGCCTTTGGAAGATGATATTATTAAACAAACCGAAATCGCGATTCAAGAGGCTGATGTAATTGTGTTCGTATTAAATATTCAAGAAGGTTTATTGCCGCAGGAACGAGAATTGGCCAAACGGCTACGTACTTTAACCAAACTACCAATTATTTTAGTCGCTAACAAAGCCGATAGCCAAGAACTTTTTACGCGCGCCTATGACAAAGAATGGCGTGGCTTGGGCCTAGGAGAACCACTGCCTATTTCGGCGGTAACCGGGGTGCAGGTTGGCGATCTTTTAGATCTTATTTACAAAAAATTAGGTACGGCCAAACGCCGGCCAAAAAAAATAAAAATGATCACGCCAATTAAGGTGGCTATTATGGGGCGGCCAAACGTGGGAAAATCATCGTTATTTAATAAATTGATCGGTGAGGATAGGGTGATTGTGAGCCCCCTGGCGCACACCACGCGCGAGCCGCATGATACCCTGGTGGAAATTGAAAAACAACCAATTTTGTTTATCGATACCGCCGGCATTCGCCGCAAAGTAAAAGTTTCCGGAGAGCTGGAAAAAATTGGCATTGGCAAAAGTATCGCCACAATTAATAAATCGGATATTGTCCTTTTGGTATTGGATGCCACGGAGCCCATTACCGACCAAGACCAACAACTCGCCGGGCTGTTACGCGAGCATACTAGAAGCGTCCTGATTGTGGTAAATAAATGGGATGAAGCCGAAGATAACAGCGATGAATTTAGAAACAATGTTAAAGCTGATGTCTTGCGCAGTTTCCCCCATCTTTCATTCGCCCCCGTGGTTTTTACCAGCGCTTTAACCGGCTACCGCACGCACCAAATTTTCCCTCTTATTATGCAGGCCTGGCAAGCGCGCCAAACTGTCGTAGACGACGAAACCTTAAAAAACTTTTTGAAAGGAGTGGTAAAAAAACATTTGCCTACCCGTGGGCGTGGTGTGCGCCACCCCAAACTTTTGGGTCTTACCCAGCTTGGCTACAACCCACCAATGTTTGAAATTATGGTTAAGGCTAATACATCGGTACATATTTCGTATGTGCACTTTATAGAAAACCAACTTCGTAAAGACTTTGGATTTTTCGCGAGTCCCATTGTGATGAAGTTAACTAAAAATAAACGCTTTACCGCTGGACCCAAGCTATGATGCGAATATACTAATGACATGCTAATCTACGGATATGCTAATATATGAACGATTTAATTTACAAGGATTTATCTTTTAAAATAAATGGCATATTGTTTGAAGTGCATAATGAACTAGGCAGATATGCGAACGAAAAGCAGGTTTGTGATTTGATGGAGAAAAAATTTATCCTTATCGAGCTACCTTACGAGCGAGAATTTGTTCCGAATTTATCTGACCGAGGTGAAAAAATTAATCGGAACCGTCTGGATTTCATTATTGACCGAAAAATCATTTTGGAAATTAAGTGTAAATCATTTTTAACACGGGAAGATTATTATCAAATACAACGTTACTTAACTAGCCTAAATCTTAAACTGGGTATTCTGATAAATTTCCGCGACGAACGACTCCATCCTAAAAGGATTCTCAATAGCTTGGGAAAAGAATAAAACACATTCGCATATTAGTAGATTCGCATATCATCCGTAGATTAGCATCATATGTATTTAATCGTCGGCCTCGGCAACCCGGGAAAAGAGTACGAACGAACGCGCCACAACGCGGGATTTTTAGTGTTGGACGCCCTGGCGGGAGATGAATCTTGGAGTGCCGGCAAAAAAGCACAGGCGTTGTTTATTAAAACAGAAATAAATAACAAGCGGGTCGAACTATTAAAACCAACAACATTCATGAACAACTCCGGCGTAGCGGTGACTTACGCGATGAAAAATCATAACCTGACACCGAACGACATTGTTGTTATTCATGATGATAAAGATATTCCACTGGGCGAATTTAAAATACAGCGTGATCGCGGCGCCGCCGGGCATAACGGTGTACTTTCTATTATTAAACATTTGAGTACCAAGAATTTTTTGCGAATTCGCGTCGGCATCGGCTTCCCCTCTCCCGGCGGGAGAGGGACGCAGGGTGAGGGCTCGTCGCCAGCCATTGTCAACACCGCCGATTTTGTGCTGGCAAAATTTACTCAAGACGAACAAAAAATACTTCACGGGGTGATTAAAAATGTGGTGGAAGAAGTAAAAAAATTACTAGTTACTAGTTAATGATTATTAGAAGCGATTATTGTACTAATAACAAATAACCAGTAACTAATAACGACATTCATGCACCCCGCTCTCAAAACCTACTTCCAAAAATACCCCGCCGACGGCCTCCTCATCACGAACCTCAACAACGTCCGCTATCTCTCCGACTTCACGGGGACAAATGGCTTGCTACTTATCACCTCCACCCGAGGTTATTTTTTTACGGATTTTCGCTATCGTGAACAGGCAACCAACCAAGTAACAGATTTTGAGATTGTGGAGATGGGACGAGATTTATTTGGAGATGTTTTAGAAAGATTAAAAGATTGTAAGATTAAACGATTGGGGTTTGAAGCGCCCACAGTTAACTATGCTCAGTATTTACGTCTGCAAAAAAGTTTGCGAGGAATAAAGTTGGTTCCGGTGACGGAGGATCCGGGAAAGTTGCGGGAGGTTAAGACTGAGATTGAGATTAAGAAAATTGCGAAGGCTCTGGCAATAAATAAATTGGCGTTTGAGGAGATGCGAGAGATGATTAAGGGGGGGGTGACGGAGATTGAGATTAAGACTGAGATTGAGATGGCGATGTTGAAGCATGGGGCGGATAAAATTGGGTTTGATACGATTGTGGCGTCGGGCTGGCGCGGAGCTTTACCACACGGTGTGGCGTCGAATAAGAAAATAAAAGTTGGGGAACTGGTGACAATTGATTTTGGGTGCACAGCGGACGGATATAATTCGGATGAGACGGTGACGGTGTTGGTTGGCGAGACCTCTCTTCCCGTTCTCTCCTCTGCGGAGGCGAGAAGGAATCGTCGCCACCTCTCCTTCGCAAAGGAGAGGACAGGGAGAGGTCTGGCTCGTCAACTCGAGATTCATCAAATCGTTTTCGAAGCCCAACGCGCCGCCATTGCCGTCGCCCACCCCGGTGTCAAATGCTCCGACATCGACAAAGCCGCCCGTGACTACATAACTAAAAAAGGCTACGGCCAGTATTTTGGCCACGCGCTGGGGCATGGGGTGGGTCTCGAGGTGCACGAGCGACCGGTACTCAGCCCAAATTCGACGGATGTATTAGAAGAAGGAATGGTGTTTACGATTGAACCGGGAATTTATATTCCAGGGTTTGGGGGCGTCAGAATTGAGGATGTGTTTATGTGTACGAAGAGTGGAGTGAGGAGGTTGTCGAAAATTGAGAAAAAATTATAGGGTACGATTGCCAGCTAAATTACCTATAAGGACCCTGCCGATTCTGTTGTATGCTTTTCTTTATTCCTAATTTTTCAATTTCAAATTGTTCTAATTTATCTAATGCTCCCTTTTTATTTTTAAGCGCGTCTCCTAATAATTTATTATATTGTTTGTTCAACGCTAAACCCTCTTCGTGCGCCTGAACCATGAGCTCATTTATTTTTTTCACTGCCGCTTCTATCCGCGAACCGCCAAGAATTACGGCGCCATAACTTAACAAAGAAGGCGGCGTATCCTTAGGAGCTGGATAACTAATAACGACACTCCTCTTAGCCATTTCTAATTTATTACTTGCAGCATCGTATTTTGCACGTGTATACTCATTTTCGCTCATATAAAATATTGTATCTAAAATTGACACAACCGTCAACGCCGAGTACCATTGAGGTAATAAATTTTCATTTTCCGTCGATCTCCCTCTCCTCAAGGAGAGGGGAACGGAGGGTGAGGTCCAACTTCGCTGTGCAAGGAGACGTTTTGACCTCACTCCTCGCCTCTCTCCTTGAGGAGAGAGGAAACCGACGAACAAAACCAACTATGCTCACCGCTCTCCCCTACTTCCCCAAACTCACCTACGCCCGGTTTAAAAAACTGTGGCAGTATTTTTCTAATCCGGAAAATATTTGGCAAGCGGAAATTGGCGAGTTGATACAGGCGGGATGGGACGCCAATATCGCGGCGGAGTTTATGGAGTGGCGGGAGGGAGTGAATGTTGAAAAAATTAAGACTGAACTTGAAAAAGAAAAAATTACAACAGTTGTGCTCGGGCAACCGGGGTATCCCCGCTTGCTAAGCGAGATTGCGGATCCGCCGTTTGTTTTGTTTGTACGCGGGACGCTGCCACCCGATGAACAACCAGCGGTGGCGATTGTGGGGACGCGCAAATGTTCCACTTATGGCAAACAGGTGACGGAACAATTAGCCACGGAACTGGCGCGGGCGAAAGTGGTGGTGGTGAGCGGGCTGGCGCTTGGTATCGACGGCGTGGCCCACCAAGCAGTGCTAGCGGCGGGTGGGACGACGATCGCTGTCTTAGGATCTGGTGTAAACCAAACCAATATTTATCCGGCTAGTCACCAACACTTGGCCGAACAAATTATTAAAAATGACGGCGCCATTATTTCGGAATATCCGCCTGGGTTTGAACCAACGCAATATTCTTTTCCGGCACGCAACCGCATTATCGCGGGCCTAACCCTGGGCACGCTCGTAACCGAAGCGCCAACTAACTCTGGCGCCCTCATTACCGCCAAATGCGCGCTGGATTATAATCGAGAAGTGTTCGCTGTCCCCCATCCGCTCACATCCGTGAATGGCGCCGGCGGAAATAATTTACTAAAAATGGGCGCACGGCTGGTAACCAGCGCGACGGATATTTTGGACGAGTTTCAAATTCACAATATTGAACAAATTATTACCAACAATAAAATTTTACCCTCGACTCCGAACGAAGCCAAACTCCTTCCCCACCTCTCGAAAGAGCCCACGCATATTGATGCCCTCACGAAAGCCAGCGGTCTCGACAGCGGCACGGTGGGGAGCACCTTGACGATGATGGAGATGAAGGGGAAAGTGAAAAATGTGGGAGGGATGCAGTATATAGTAAAATAAATGTCATCTTGAGCGTAGCGAAAGATCTTCCACTTGTGACAATAGCGCAAACGGAGACTCAGAGGAAGATTCTTCGCTCCGCTCAGAATGACAATTCTCATGACTTATCAAGACGCCTACATCTACCTCATCGCCCTCGGGCACATCAAACGTAAAGAATATCTCGCTGACCACAGAGCCTGTGGTTGGTATTTGCGTCGGATGCAATTTTTGCTGAACATGTTGGGGAACCCGGAGCGGCGTATTCCTCACTATATTCATGTGACGGGAACCAGCGGTAAAGGCTCGGTGTGCATTATGCTCGCGTCGATTTTGCGCGCGAGTGGAAAAAAAGTTGGGCTTTTGACGTCACCGCATCCGTCGGTTTTAATGGAGCGTTGGGAAGTGAATGGTAAAATGATGTCCGAAAAAGAATTTACTCTGCTTATTGAAAAATTAAAACCCGTGCTCGATAAATACCTTGCGACTACGCCGTATGATATGGTTTCGTTTAGCGAACTGATGACCGCGATTGCGCTCTATTATTTTGCACAACAGGGAGTAAAGTGGGCGGTGTGGGAGGTGGCGTGTGGCGGCCGGTATGACGCTACAAATATTATTCCTTGGAAAGATGTGGCGGTGATTACCAATGTGGGGCTCGACCATGTGGGAATTTTGGGAGATACCAAAGAAAAAATTGCCTATGAAAAAGCAGGGATTATTAAAAGGGGATGCCAAGTATTTACGGCGGAAAGAGACCCAAAAATTCTAAAAATAATTCAGCGGGAGTGTAAAAAAACTAAAACTTTGCTTACTGTAATATCAACTTCGATTCATCGTATTTTGTCATCCCGACCGCGGGAGGGATCTCTGGCTCACCAACGATCGACGGACAGAGATTCCTCGTCGGCGCGAGCCTCGCTCGGAATGACAAGTGTCTTGAACGGCGGATTAAATGGAATAAATTTCATTTACAAAAATACCCTCTACCACCTCCCCACCCTCGGCGCGCATCAAATTAAAAATGCTGTCCTCGCCATTGAAATTGTACGTTCACTCAATATCCCCACGAAACAAATTCAAGCCGGACTTGCAAAAATAGTGATGCCAATTCGCATGGAAGTTATTTCCCGCCGACCGTTGATTATCCTTGATGGCGCCCATAATGTGGATAAAATGAAAACAACGGTTGAAACCATGAAAACATTAAAACATAAAAACATAAAAACAAAACGAAATAACAATTCAACAATTCAACAATTCAACAATTTACATTTGGTAATTGCCCTCGCCGCCGACAAAAATGCTGCGGTGATAACCCGCCAACTAGCTTCACTTAAGCCAAAATCCATCGCCTGCACCCACTTTACCTGCAACCCCTTCCGCCGCGCGGCGGACCCCGCCCAACTCGCGAAACGATTTAAAAAATTACTCCCTAAATCTCAAGTAAAACTCTTTCTTGATCCGCGTGACGCACTTGCCTGGAGCCGCAGCAAACAAAAAAAGAGCGACGTGCTCTTGGTGACGGGGTCGATATTTTTGAGCGGAGAATTACGAAATATTTTTCTGTGAAAATTTATCTCGACGAATCATACAATCTTCAAAAAGCGCATGGCAAAATGTTCATCAGCATTAATGGTTTTACTGTCCTAAAGGCCAAACGACTGCGAAACCGCTGGAAACACTTTCGTAAGCCGTACACAAAACACAAACGTAGAATTCATGCTACTGATCCGTATTTTGAAGAATTGCGCACAAAAAGCCTTTTGCTTTTAAATACTCATGATGTTGCTATCGCATCGGTATTTCAACTCGTTCAAGAACTGCCCTACACCTATTTTGATAATGATGGCATGCAATTCGAGCGAATATACACGGAGCTGCTGAAACGCTTGTTTAAGGAACTTTTGCTTCAAGAATATCATCAAGTAGAAATTCTTATTGATTCACGAAAACATTATGGAGGGGCTTTGGGGACAAATCATTTCCAAAAAGAGATTGAGCAATTCTTAGAAAAAGAGTTTACACATACTGAATGTATTTTTTCGCCAGTACCTTCGTATGCGGATATCCTCATCGAATTAGCAGATTTTGTATCAAATACTTTTTACAAAGCATACCAGGTAGATGACCAAAACATCTTTAACCGATTGGGCTTCAAACTTATTCAAATCAAAAATCCGCTGTAATGCGGATCTTCTAAAAGTGCCTTTTGGGAGTGTCCTTGCTTCACAGGGATGTTCTTGACGAGAACGCCCTCCACGAGGCTTTACCCGAAGGACTTATCTTCTGAAGATATACTATCATACATGTAATTTTTTGTCAACTTTTCATGACAATATTTTTGAGAGGTGTGAACTGCCGAGAGTAAAATCGTATTCCTTTTTCTTAAAGTGATACCGCCCGACCCAGTACGATCCGACGACGTTTCCGTCGTGATCGTACTGGGCGGGCTTTGTCCGCGAGTGGCTAGTGACCAATGGACCTTGTTGTGAAAACCAAGATACCAGGTACCGAGCGCTACTCGCAGACGACGCCGATGTAGATGTTGCAGGAGCTGAAGTAGCCGCCGCCGCCGTGACGCTTGAGTACACGCTGGCCGTCGTCGTACTCGCCCACGATGAACGCATCTTGCGAGCCGTCGATGAAGGCTACGTAGAGCTTGCCATCGCGACCGATGGTGTCGTCCTCGGCGGGCGGCAGGAGCGCCTCGTCGGGGTCTGGGAAACGCGCTCCCACCTTGAGGAAGGCGGCCTCGACATCGAGACGATACACTACGTCTCCTTTCTTGAAGTCGTCACCGCTGAGGGTGCGGTAGCGCACCGGCGCCTTGCCCTCGCCCTTGCTCTGGAACGCCTCGTCGGTGACGTCCGGGTCGCAGTGCCCCGTGTAGTTGCCCGCCGCCTTGAGGCGGGCGATCGTGCCGGGGCCGCGCCGGAGGATGCGCGTGACGATGCCGCCGTCCTCGGCGATGAGCTGGTTCGCGAGAAGGCGCACTCGGACGGGGTGCCGACAGAGCGTGGCGTACTGCTCTTCGGAGATGTTGAGATCTTTGGCGGCCATGTGGCCCCTTTCTCCCTTGGAAGGGATGGTTATAGTTTTCTGGCCACTCGGCCAAAGGAAGTTGAGAATGCCCCAATCTTCTCCCAATTTTCATACCATAGTTTGACTTTCTTGTCAATCTCACCTAAACTATGCAGATATAAGCGGAGCTTGAAATTACGTCGGGCTTCGAAAAAAGAAAACTAAGTTTTCTTTTTTGCTCATCCCTAAAAATTATGAAAACTCTCGTCATCGTCGAATCCCCTACTAAAGCGAAAACGATCACTAAATTCCTGGGGAAGGATTATAAAATTCTGTCCTCGTTTGGGCATATCCGCGATTTGCCGAAAAGCAAAATTGGGGTGGACGTGGAGCACGGGTTTGAGCCGACCTACGTGGTTAGTAAAGACAAAGCTAAAACGGTAAAGGAGCTCAAAGACGCGGCTAAAAAATGCGGCCACATCCTATTCGCAACTGACGCGGACCGTGAGGGGGAGGCAATTTCGTTCCACCTAGCGGCCATTTTAGACGTTGCCCCCGAGAAGGCGGAGCGGATTGTGTTTCACGAAATTACCAAATCCGCTATTCTTGAGGCTATAAAAAATCCCCGGCCACTCGACATGAAAATGGTGGATGCCCAGCAAGCGCGGCGCGTTCTGGATCGTCTAGTGGGCTATAACCTTTCCCCTTTCTTGTGGCGCAAAGTCGCTAAAGGTTTGTCGGCGGGGCGTGTGCAGTCCGTTGCCGTTCGGTTGGTTGTTGAACGTGAGAGAGAAATCCAGGCATTTAAGGCCGAAGAGTACTGGAGCATCGAAGGTCTTTTTATTTGTCATTCTGAGCGCAGCGAAGAATCTAGTTCGTCGTCGAATAAAAAGCCAACTAGATCCTTCGCTCCGACTCAGGATGACAATGACGGACGGATAGGACAAACATTTGTTGCGAAATTAAATTCCGTTGCCGGAAAAAAAGTGGACAAAATGGATTTAAAAAATAAAGAACAGGTTGATGGAATTGTAAAAAATTTAGCGGGAGCAACCTATAAAATAACAGCAGTTGAAGAAAAGCAAACTAAGCGCCAGCCACCGGCCCCATTTACCACCTCGAGTCTGCAACAAGAAGCCAACCACCAACTTGGTTTTTCGGCCAAACAAACCATGCGATTAGCACAGCAACTCTACGAAGGTGTGGCGCTGGGGAGTGAAGGCCAAATTGGTCTAATTACTTACATGCGTACCGACTCGGTAAATTTGGCGGACAAATTTTTGGCTGAAGCGACTGAAGTAATTGGCAAAGAATTTGGAAATAAATATCAAATAGCCGAACCAAGAAAATTTAAAAATAAAAATAAAAGCGCCCAAGAAGCCCATGAGGCTGTGCGCCCCACGGAAGTGATTCGAACACCCGCATCGATTGAAGCCCACCTAGATCATAATCAATTCCGATTGTACGATTTAATTTGGAAACGCGCGGTGGCAACACAGATGGCCGCGGCGGAATTAAATTCTAGCACCATTGATTTGGAATCGGTATCCCCTCCTGCTCGAGGAGGGGTCGGCCTCGCGGCCGGGGGTGGTGGGAGCGCTACGTACGGTTTTCACGCGACCGGACAAATTATGGTGTTCGATGGTTTTTTAAAACTTTACCCAGAAAAAGCCAAAGAAAACGCTTTACCAAAATTAGTGGTTGACGAACCAGTTATTTGTAAAGAACTTAAACCCGAGCAACACTTTACCGAGCCACCAGCCCGCTACTCGGATGCTACGTTAGTTAAGGTGCTTGAAGAATACGGAATTGGCCGCCCATCCACGTACGCCCCTACGATTGCGACGATTGAAGATCGCGGGTATGTGGAGAGGAATGAAGCCAAAAAATTACAACCCAAAGAAATTGCCTACTTGGTAAACGATTTGCTCGTGGAGCATTTTCCGCAAGTGGTTGATTATAAATTTACGGCCCAGATGGAAGAAAATTTGGATGAAATCGCGCGCGGGGAAAAAAATTGGCAACCAATTATTGCTACCTTTTACCATCCCTTTAAAGAAAACTTGGACAAGAAAGATGCAGAGCTGAACAAAAAAGACTTGACTGAGGAGAAAACAGATGAGGTCTGCGCCAAATGTGGGAAGCCGATGGTGATTAAAATGGGACGCTTTGGAAAATTTTTGGCCTGTACCGGCTACCCGGAATGTAAAACCACCAAACCAATGCCCGGCGACGAGAAAGCCGCACCCATGGCGGAGCCAACGGATGAGAAATGTGAAAAATGCGGTGAGCCGATGCTTAAAAAAATGGGACGCTATGGTCCATTCCTTGGCTGTTCCGGCTACCCCAAATGTAAAAATTTAAAAGGCATTGAAATTAAAATGCATTTAACATGTTCCAACTGCGCGATTGGCGACATTGTACAGCGACGGAGCAAGC
>SICD01000013.1 GCA_009694865.1 Candidatus Magasanikiibacteriota bacterium | reverse complement strand
CGCTGTAGAGGTAACATACAAAGTCGAGGTTCCTACAGTATTCCAGAAAGTTACCGGACGAGCAAGGGTGGAAGTTACGTTCATAGGGCCAGTCACATTAAACGACCCCCCAACAACGCTAAGTTGTCCGCTAATGCTGGATGAGGCGTTGGAGATAAAGCCACTCTGTAACGTTGCCAAACTGCTTGCTATGAATGTTGAGGAGACGGTTGTAGCGCCGTTAACAATTAAACCTGACGTTCCAGTACCAACCGTTAATAAAGCGCCGATGCTGGATGAGGCGTTGGATACCAAGCCACCTTGGAACGCTGCTAATGATGTCACAATCAAAGTTGATGAGACGGTAGTGGCGCCGTTAACAATTAAACCGGCGGCAGCATTACCAACTTTCAATAATCCAACAACGGATGAAGAAGCACTGGAGATGAAACCGCTGGTTAGCGTTGCCAAACTTGCAACACTTAAGGTGCTAGCTAGAACAGTCGCTCCGGTGGCTTGCAATGTTCTGTTACAATTGCAGCAATTAGGGTTACCTTCTGGGTTTCGTTCTCTGGTAGAATGGTGGCAGTTATGTATAACTTGCCAATCATATGCCCAAACGAACCTTACAAGCTTTGAATTACGAAACTAAAATCTAATAATTTTTTTCACATACCCAAAATCACCCCACGTTAGTGGGGTTTTTTAATACACGTGTTGTCACACACTTTGAAACGTCTTTTTTTGACTTCGTTTGTTATCTCAAGACAAACGACGTGAGAGCGTGGATGTAGTTGGCGAGGTAGCCATTAATTGATCGGGGAAGACTGGTGACAAGACCATGGAACATTTTAAGCGATCTAAAGTCAAACTCAATCTGGAATCGTCCGGTGTACAAATCTTCCTGCCACTTCGTCATGAGTTTTTTCATGGTTTTGTAGGGCCGAATCAGTACCCAGCGCTTACCGTCGATGTTCATGTCGTTCTCTAACTCTTTTGAGACATAGCCAGCGTCGGCGACGATGATGCCGTAAATATACTCATTAATTTTGCGGAATATATCCCGATCACTCGCAGTGGCGCTCGTGAATCTGAGACCGAGCATTCGGCCATCTTTGTCTCTCGTCAATGTCATTTTAAGGCCATAATACCAACCTTTTGAGCTTCTCCCAAGCGTAGCGAAGGGAGACATCGTCTTGTGCGAGTCGGCGTTCTTTTTGAGGCACACCGGTAAATCCGTGGCATCGGTATACTTGACTAAGTTCTGGTGTTGTCTGCCCCAGCGCAGAATGATTCCAATCAGCCGCAAGCATAGCAAGGCCGATTTGTTCATGGACACCACCAACGTTTTGTAGGAACACTTTAATACCTCTTTAAAATCTTCGTACACTGACTTCTTAGTTGCGCGAGTACTCCGGTGTTGGTACAATGAGAGGGTCATCGCATCAATTGGGGAGATCTTTCGTGGTCGACCTTTGGTAGACGTCTCAGGTACCAAACTAAATTGGTGAGATAATTGTGTGACAACAATTTTAAGATTTTTGAATATGAGCGAGGTCATATTCTGAGACTTAAACGTAACAAACGACCCCAAAAGGGTCGTTTGTTATTGTAGCAGGTTTTTAGGGGGTTGGGGAGTTTCGTAATTCAAAGCTTCCAGGACGACGCTCTCGTCCTGGAACTCATTGACCGGGGCCGTCTTGTACCAGACGGCCTCCTCCCCCCGCGCGATGGTGAAGGCGTTCAACGCCTTCACCGACCTTCCCAAGAAGATTCTCCCGGGGATCGGCGGGGCGTCCGCGGTGCTGCACGGGCAGCACTCAATGCCCAACGCCCACGGGGTGCAGTGAATCTGCAGCAGCGCTCTCGCTGCTGCCTTTTCACCCCTTATCCACTCACATAGATCGTGAGTGGTCTTCCGGCCATCCGGCCGTGGGACCAAATCAAACAACTTTTTCATGGTCATTCCTCCTTTCAGAGGTTTCCCTTGTTCACCATCCAGACCGACCAAGGTCTGGCAAGGGTTCCCGATCATGCCGAGCATGTCGGGAGAGTTTTGGTTTGTGTCTAACCGGTTGGTGAAGACTGCTCCGGTCAGCCAGGCTCTCTAGGCATGAATTCTGAATGTTTTCAGACACCATGCTCCAAGAACCTGGGATTTGTTAAAGTCCGCCACAGGCGGATCTGCCTTGGGCGGAAACTAGCATTATTGTACCGCAACACTACAATATAGCACAAAAATATGGTTTTGTCAAGGGGTAAATGTGGCTAAAGTTAGCTAAAAAATGATTTAACTATTTTTTGGCTTAGTTAAGAGCAAAAAAATGATAACGGGGCTAACATAAAACAAAAAACAGAAACTCGAGACGAATTTCTGCTCTTTAGCTGATTCTTTTTAATACGCCTTGGCAAAAATTACGCGTTGCGCTGATGGCTTGCCAGTATAGATACATTTTCCCTTTTCCTGAGTATTATTGAGCGGAATACAGCGAATAGTGGCTTTTGTTTCTTCCTTAATTTTGAGTTCGGTTTCAGCGGTGCCGTCCCAATGGGCTGACACAAACCCTTGTTCTATTTTTTCTTTGAATTCTGCAAGCGTGTTCACCTCGCAGGTGTGACTTTGACGGAAAGCCAAGGCTCGTTCGTATAAATTCTTTTGGATAAGTTGGAGAGTGTTTTCAACTGTTTCCGCGATTCCTTCGAGCGGTGAATTTATTTTTTCTTTGGTATCGCGCCGCGCTATTTCTACCGTGCCATTTTTTAAATCGCGGGCGCCAAGAGCGATACGAATGGGCACGCCTTTTAATTCATACTCGGCAAATTTCCAGCCCGGCCGCTGGGTGTCATCATCGTCATATTTAACTGAGATGCCTTTTAACTCCAGTGATTTTTTGATGGTGTTAGCCACTGCAGTTAATGTTTCTAACTCCGTGGCTTCTTTATAAATAGGTACAATTACCACTTGCGTAGGGGCTAGTTTTGGCGGCAATACCAAACCGGAATCATCCGAGTGTGCCATAATAAGCGCGCCCATTAAGCGGGTTGAGACGCCCCAAGAGGTGGCCCAAACGTATTCTAACTTTCCTTCTTTGTCGGCAAATTTTACATCAAAGGCTTTAGCAAAATTCTGTCCTAAAAAATGCGATGTTCCCGTCTGCAACGCTTTGCCATCCTGCATCATGGCCTCTATACAATAAGTTTCCACGGCTCCGGCAAAACGTTCGCTCTCCGTCTTCACTCCCTTTATAACCGGAATCGCCATCCAGTTCTCCACAAAATCAGTATACACATCTAACATTTTTTTTGCTTCGGTAACAGCTTCGTCCGCCGTGGCATGCGCGGTGTGGCCTTCTTGCCACAAAAATTCCACGGTGCGCAAAAAAAGCCTCGGCCGCATTTCCCAGCGCACCACATTGGCCCATTGATTAATGAGGAGCGGCAAATCGCGATAGGACTGAATCCAATTTTTATAACTATTCCAAATTATTGTTTCCGAGGTGGGCCGAACAATCAGCTCTTCCTCGAGTTTAGCGTTTTCATCCACCACAATTTCGCCTTTGTCGTTCGTTTTAAGGCGGTAATGAGTAACTACCGCACACTCCTTGGCAAATCCTTCTACATGGCTGGCTTCTTTGCTTAAAAACGATTTTGGAATAAGCAACGGAAAGTAAGCATTAACATGGCCGGTTGCTTTAAACATGTCATCAAGAGCGCGTTGCATTTTCTCCCAAATTGCATAGCCGTATGGTTTTATCACCATACAGCCTTTGACCGCTGAATGCTCGGCTAGGTCGGCTTTAATCGCAATTTGATTATACCATTCTGAATAGTTTTCTTCGCGAGTTGGTAATTTTTCAGCCATACTATTTATTAATAAAATACGTTTTCACTTTAGCAAAAATAAATTGATTTGACAACCATCCAACGATAACGGCAATCACGAGGCTCGCAAAAACGTCCACCGCATGATGCACGCCCGCGAGTACCCGCGAAATTCCGACCAGTAGGGCGAGGAGTAAGAGAATCACGCCAAGTTTTTTATTACTCCGAAAAATGATAACAGCCATGGCGGCGCTGGCGAGTGTGTGATCCGACGGAAACCCATTAGTATTACCGTGGAACACGAGAGGAACAAAATGACCAACCACAAACGGGCGAGAGTTGTAATAAAACCCACTGGCAATGAATGAAAGTAAATAAATAATTGGCACCGTGACAGCAATAAAAATAATTATATCTTTTTTACGAGCGCGCGGTTGAAATAAAAAATAAAAAACCGCAACAAGGGCTATAACAAAAATAAGATACGTAGCGCCAAAAATGATAACGTAATTGATGCTCATAGTTTTTTATATCCCCCCTCGAGGGGGGTAGTGGGGGTGTAAGTCCTTTGCGTCATTCAATCAATCGCCGCCAGCACGGGTCTTACACCCCCGTGAGGCCCCCTCGAGGGGGCGGCGAGCTCGCTCGGGATGACAATTGACAGATTTACCCTTGAACGTAAATTTGCGCGGCACCACCGCCATCGCAGGTAATAAAGTATTTTAAGGGGAAGCGCGGAGCTACCGCGATGGCATAATCATAGGGCCCAAGATCGTAACTGGTGGTGCCAATTTTAAAAATATGGGGCACCGTGTCACGATTATCAATCATAAAATTCGTGCCGCGTTTTATATTAATAACGCCGGGGATGCCGTGGCACTGCACAAATTGAAAATAAGCGCCCACGTGTTGATATTTATTAATGGCTTCGGTGTAATTTTGGGATTTCACCGGAACAGACAGTGGCACCTTGGCTTCGCCGGTGCCGTCCACCGTGGTTGGCTGGGTTTGTCCGGGAATAGTGGTGGTAGCTGGCCCCGGAATGCGATATGCTGGATAGGTTGTGGGAATAGAGCCACCATAGGGTTGGCGGAATTCTTCCGCGTCCTTATTATAACCAGGTTTGTCAGGGGCGGTAGAACTAAAACAGCCGGCTCCCAGGAGAAGCGTCATCGAAAAAAAAGTGCTGGTTAAAAAAATAAATTTTTTCATACTATTGAGCCAACAAAATTTTCTTGGTTAAATTTTTAGACAACTCCACTCCCGGCTGATCAAAGGCATTGATATTAAAAAATTCGCCGAGGAACGCGATGGCTCCTTCGAACAGCATAAACAACTGCGCAAGATGTGTTTCGTCAATTTGGTCGATGGTAATGTTTAAATTAGGTCGTTTATTTTGAGTAAGCGCCTGCGCCGTGCCTTGATATTCAACATCTATCAAATTATTGAATGATGTATTTTTTAGGTACGAAACTGATGCGTCGGAACTTAATAAAGGGATGATAATTGACGCGCCCAATTTTTTTACTCGCAAAAAAATAAACAATTTATCGTTTGGCCCTTCGCTATAAAGCTGATTTTGCGAATGCTGGTCGGTTACCCCCAGTGCGTTGATGGGCGTAATGCCAACGTTGACTGTTTTTCCGTCACTATCTTTAGCTTTGCCGATACTTTCGGCCAAAAGCTGACGAAACCAATCGGAAAAGCGAATTAATTTTTGCGCGTACGGCATCATCACGTTAATATTTTTGCCTTTCTTGGCCAAGAGATACTGTACCACCGCCAATTGAAATGGTAAATTCTTATCAAAATTTCTATTTAAAAAACTATCGCGCATCTCCTGTGCGCCTTTGAATAAATTTTTTATATTTATGCCGATCAATGCTGCTGGGAGTAATCCGACAACTGTCAAGACAGAAAACCGTCCGCCGACGTTTTCTGGCACATCAAACGCAGTAATCCCATCTTCGTTCGCAATCTTTCGCAAAAGTCCGACTTTTGGATGCGTTATAAACACAAAATGCTTTAGTGCGTCCAATTTTTTGCCATCAGTTAATTTGCGGAAATAAAAATATTGTGCCAGAATTTCCGGAGTACTGCCGGACTTTGTTACGACAAGAAACAAAGTCTTTTTAAGATCAACAACATCCAAAACTTCCTTCATCATTACCGGGTCAATATTATCGAGAACGTAGAGCTTTGGAAAAGACCTCTTAGAGATTTCATTCTCGTACAAATGTTTTAAACTCTGCGCCAAACAAATTGTCCCTAGCGCCGAACCACCAATGCCTAAAACGACAATGCTGGTAAATTTTCCTTTTTGCCCTTTCGCGAACTGCTCAACTTTACTCACAACCGACGCATCGTCAATAACGGAATAAAAACCCTGTTTGCGTTTTTCAATTTTATCTAAATACGACGATAAAATTTTTCTCGTAGACTTAAATTCAGCCTTCGTGAGGCCATTATCTCCAACCTTAAAAATATTCGTAAAATCAAGCTTTACCATCTTCAGATTTTATCTTTTCAAAATAAGCGTCAATTGCTTTTGGCAATGCCGCCGGTGACTCTATAATAGCATAGGGATTGCCTTTTCGCAACGTTTCTATAGGGTGATAACCCCAAGTAACGCCAATGGATTCTACCCCAGCCTTACTAGCCTCTTTTACATCTCCCAAGGTGTCGGTAATAAATAAACACTTCGCTTGTGGCAATTGATATGTTTTAAAAATAGTAGTAATTTTTTCCGTCTTACTAAAACCGGCTTCAGTAGCAAAAATTTCCACAAAACATTTTTCTAAATTATGTTTTGCGAGATAACCGCGGATACCGCTATCGGAACTCGAAGATACGATAAACATTATAAAATTATTTGCCAGACTCTTAACTGCTTTGGCAACCTCATCGTCAAGTGAGTGATTGAGCAAACGTTGGTTGTAGTGATTAAAAAAATTACTCACTGTATTGGGGCGATATACCGTATCATTGTTTTTCATCGCTTCGTAAATATTACCCTCAAAGTGAGATAAATAATCTTTTTTAGTTAAGAGCGGATTGTTAATTTGGTTAATTTCAAAAGACGCGTCAAATGTATTAACAATGACGCCATCAAAATCAAAAAGCAGTGCCTCGGTTTGTTCTGGTTGCATAATTAAGACGAAAGCGCTTTCCAATCATTCAAAATTTCCTGCGCATGCCCGTCTGCCTTCACTTGTTCGTACACTTTAGCAATTTCCCCGGCTGGATTTATTAAAAATGATGTGCGCCGTATGCCCATGTACGTGCGGCCCATAAATTTTTTCTCGCCCCACACACCGTAGAGCTCAACGACTTTCTTATCCTCGTCAGCGAGCAACATGAAAGGCAGGTCGAATTTTTTAGCGAATTTATTGTGCTTTATTACTGAATCAATACTCACGCCTAGCACAACAATACCGGCCATTTTAAATTCACTCCAGCTATCACGAATTTGGCAAGCTTCGGTAGTGCAGCCCGGTGTATCGTCTTTAGGATAAAAATATAACAAAACCCACTGGCCTTTATAATCGGAAAGCGAGTGGGTTTGACCGGTTTGGTCGGCAAGAGTGAAGTTAGGAGCGGTTTGTTTAAGTTGAATCATATTTTTATTCCTTTATTCTAACATTCTCAAAGAGTTTCGTCTATGCTAAATAAAGTAACTATTCAGTTCTTTTCAAAAAACGGCTTATTACCACTTGTCATCCTGAGTCGGAGCGAAGGATCTAGTTCGTTAATTTGGCCAACCAACTAGATTCTTCGTTTCACTCAGAATGACACTTGGAAAGAACTGGATAGTTACTAAATAAAATCACCCTACGGTGAGGCAAGGTGATTGATTAGTGAGCCAGAGATTTCTCACGTTCGTTCGAAATGACAGAAAAAATTACCAACGCCCGCACACCGTTTTGAGCAATGCGGCGCAGACTTGGTAGGGGTCAGCGTTAGCGGCAGGTCGACGATCTTCCAAGTAACCACAGCGACTATTGGCGGTCGCCATGGGGATACGGATAGAAGCTCCGCGGTCGCTCACGCCGTAACGAAACTGATCAATGGCGCAGGTTTCATGCCGACCAGTCAAACGTTCACCATTGCCCGCGCCGTAGACCGTAATATGTTTATCGTGATTTAAGCTCAAAACTTTACAGGCCTCGTCAATGGCTTGCATACCGCCCGGATCGCGCATTTGTTTGGTGCTAAAATTGGTGTGAGCGCCAGCACCATTCCAATCGCCTTTTATGGGTTTAGGAGACAAAGAAATAGTATAACCAAAATCTTCGCCCAGTCTAAGAAGAAGCCAGCGCGCGAGCCACAACTCATCAGCCATCTGGAGCGGAGGCAAGGGCCCAATTTGAAATTCCCATTGTCCCAGCATAACTTCGGCATTAATACCAGCAAATTTTAACCCGGCGTTAAGGCACGCCTTCATATGAGCTTCCACCAAAGGACGCGCTGTCACTGCGTCCACTCCAACGCCGCAGTAGTAATCACCTTGAGGCGCGGGAAACCCGTCCACTGGCCAGCCCGCCGGTCGGTCATTTTTAAACAAAGTATATTCTTGCTCAATGCCAAACCATGGATCTTGAAACGCGTACTCTTTACTCACTTCGCGCAAATGCGCCCGGTTGTTGCTGGGGTGCACCGTGCCGTCCGGATTCAGCACCTCGCACATCACTAATATATTATCCTCGCCGCGGATTGGATCCAGCACTAAATGCATTGGTTTGAGTAAGCAATCGCTAAACCGACCCTCGGCCTGCTGTGTACTTGAGCCATCAAACCCCCACTCTGGAACATCTTCGATTCTTCCCACTGGCGCGTCTAACACTTTTGTTTTAGAGCGAAGCTGTGCCGTTGGTTTAGAACCATCGAGCCAAATATACTCGGCCATTATTTTATTCATATTACGTGTGTCCTTCTCCTCCTAAAAAAATTAACTTAAATTGAGCTTAACATAGGACGTGAACACTAACAAGCGACTTATCCACAAAAGTCCAGCCCCAAATCCAAACTTGACTTTTTTCTAATAATCAATTATAATAATCAACAAATAAAACTATTACTAATAATTACTATGAATACCGCACTCAAAGCTCGTCTTAAGCAATCTAAAAAGAACACCAAAAAAGGCAAGGAACTGGCGCGAAAAACCAAAAAATACCGCCGCAACACCTACCACACCAAACCAAAAAGCATTCGTTAGGTAATTCTCTAGACCTCACCATGCCCTCTCCTTTGCGAAGGAGAGGGATTTTTTTAGGCCTCTCTTTTTAAATTATATTCAACAAGTTCGTATAGAATTTCTTTGTTCTTTTTCGGCGCTCTAAGATTGTCAATAATACGGACTGCTTGGCTGGCATATTGTTTCTGACGCTTGGAAATATCGGCGTGGATGCCTAGATTATTAATTAGGCGACGAACGTAAGTAATGCCATTCTGCGTAACAAGTTTTGCGCCAAAAATAGCTTTCAAAAGCCGTCGCTCCCCCACACTCGATTTTTGCCAAAGCAAGGACCGCCAAATAGTTTTCTTGTTTTCTTTAATATCCGACCCCACTGGCTTGCCGGTAATTTTCTCATCGCCAAAAATTCCTATCTCATCATCTTTAATTTGGAACATCAAACCTAAACATTCACCCAGTTTCTCGACCTGCCCAAGGGTAGCCGGTGACGCGCCGCCCGCAGTCGCGCCCATGAGGAGTGGGAGACAAAAAGTGTAACGCCCGGTTTTATACCGATACATTTTTAAAATATCACTTGGTGATGGCTCCTCACCACTTCTCCCCCACCATACATCCTGCATCTGCGCTAAGCACACCTCCGCAATAATATCGCCAACGAGACGAATGACTTTTCTCGACGCTCCCGAGAATTTAACTTCCGTTAAAAGTTGTGTGGCAATAAAAAAACCCAAATCGCCAACGCAGACGGCTAAACTCTCTCCGGTATGTTGCGGCAAATTTGCGCCTCTGGAGCGAGATAATTTCGCGTACTGCGCCGGAATAGTTAAATTGCCACGGCGCAGATCATCCTGGTCCATAATATCGTCGTGGACTACCAAAGACGAATGGATTAATTCCACAGCCGCGGCCAAATGGACAATATCGCGATTAAATTTTTTACCGGCCAAATTATACCCCAGCACCGTAAAACCGCCACGGAGCATTTTACCGCCAATCACAAACGGAATAAGCTTATTGACAGCGTCCGCGGCAAACCAATTAACCTTGCGGAGCCGTTTTTGTTCTCGAGCCAGATAACTGGTCAAGACTTTCGCGACAGTTCGTTTGGTCTCGGCAAAAAATGTACGCATACAATACAATTAGGGAACGGCTTGAACCAAATTTTGGGAATTAACAAATTGATACACCGTTATGAGAAATATCTTTAATCACTGAGGCGAGTTTATCAAAATTATTGCCCTTGGTCATAACACAAAGCAAATACGGGTGCCCCGGGTAATAAATGATACCGCAATCATGGAGTTGTTTGTCGCTCACTGGGTCTAATGGATCGCTACTATTGCTTCGTTCGCCAAATTTATCGGAAACCACCGTTCCCTCCGGTACGCCGGCTCGAATGCCATAAAAAAATTGCGATTGACTCAAAATCGACAACGCCTTTTCCGACATGGCTCGACTTAGGTAAGAAGCGTTATACAAAATACGAAAAAAACTAGAATACGATTTTACGGTCATATAATCGGCCAAAGTAAGATCTTCGCTCGCCGGCAAATTAATTCCCAGGTCATTATAAATACCTTCCAAAACACCTAGTTCGATATTATTATACAATAAAATGGTTGAATTGTTACCCGAGTTCACAATCATGCGGCGCAATAATTCATCCATACTATAATAGTGGCCGCCCGCAAGAGTACTTGTGGCTTTAAAATATTCAATGCTGTTTAAATTAAATTTTCCATCGTACCATAATTTTTTGGCAAGCAAGTCGGGGTGCGTTTCGGCCGATTTCAAATAGGCAACTAAAAGCGGCACCTTCATAAGGCTGGCGGGAAAATATTGTTCATTAGTGTTAATACCCAGCCATTTACCATCACGCGTGTCAAAATAAATTGAAGCCGTTGCCAAATCTCCTACTTTAACATGTTCATTAATAACTTTTACGATTTTTTCTTTAAGCGGCATAAACTGCTCGAGATCTTTTTTATAGGTCAAATCACACGTTAGCAGTGGATTGATAAATTTAAATTTTTCATTAGCAGCAACTTCTCGGGTTTGATTAATATCTAAATTTCGGCTGTTTAAATTTATACCATGAATACAAATATACCAGCCGGCAGTGCCGCCCAGAGCAAAAATTATAACAAACACAAACAAACCGGCTAAAGTGCGGCTTAAAGTAAAACGGGGAGATGAATGATCTGACATGGTTTTATGTTACACCAATTCTACAATGTCATCAAGGATCAATTTTAACGGATATAGCGCGAGGTGGTATTAAAGGGCCTCCCCAAAAATTTCGTCCCCAGGTAATTCAAAAAATACCGAAACGCTATGGTAAATTTTCCTTAGGCCATAACGCGCCGGCCAGAGGCGTAAATGGGCAGGCTTAGGGTAAAATTTACCTGACCAACCTTGTGCAGGCGTTTAACTAAATCAGCATCTTCCCTATAAAACGTAAAATTTTAATTAAAGACGCCAATTTTTTCTAAGGCCGACCGACGGACGATATAATTACCGCCCTGAAGCATGGAACTGATATCGAGCACGTGACGATAGATAAGATAATTTATAAAACAGGCAAAACAAAAACGGCCAACGCGAGCCGTTTTTTAATTTGTAAATTATCGTGGCTATTTACTCACCACAATAATTCTTTTTATGTTTTCCTCAATCTCCTCATGATGTCCACTGGGGTAATCCCGAAGCGCAGCCATGAATGTGGATACGGGATAACGATATTTTGCTCCGTTGCGGGTCCCTGGGTCATTGGTAATAAATTCTTTCGTTGCTGGATTATAACCAATAATCACGAGCATATGGTACAAGGGTCCCGGCGCAGTAAAATTAGGATTATTCAAGAGGCGGCCATTGACCGGGGTGATGATGACATGACCATTATGCAATTCAGAAATCAGATCATCGCTCGTCACATTTTCACGAACGCTAACGTTTGAATAGTTAAAATAATTTTTAATAATCTCGGCTGTGTCATTCGCGGATACATCGGGGCTATATCCAGAGGGTGAGTTGGTTTCAAAAGCTATCATCTTTAAAATATCCGCTGTCACCGAATCTGGCCCGCCGAGTTTAGCGCCGCGCGCCCACGCCACCGCCATAAGCGCCGAGGCTTCTTCACAGCCATCTTGGAATTGCCTATCCTTCCACTGCGCCAACGGCGCCTGGGAGGTAAACGGTACCGGTTGTTCGATTTTTTTAGTTATCGCAGTTGTGCTAGTAGCTACGGGAGCGGATGAAGTGACAGCCAAAATGACTGACTCAACTTCCTCAATTAAATCTTGCCGCTCGCCGGGCGATAACGACGTGCGCGCGTACACCAATGTTCCCATCACAGCACTCACGACCACAATAATAAAATATTTTTTAAACATACAAAAATGCTTACTATTAGATCATGTTCGTGGATGAGATTTTTTCCACTCAACCAAGCGCCCTGCCCGCCTTTCCATTTTATCCGCTGGGCGAATCAAACGGCGATTTTTTTTAGGAATTATACTACGATGTGGAGCATTGTCTAGAGCGTCCACCAGATCATACAGATCCTCTTCTTGCGTTACCCACCCACTCCCCCACTTTTTTAAATTAAACGGCTGGGCAGAATACTCGCGCAATACTTTTTTACCTTTTTTATTTTCAAAATATTCATGGAAGTATGATAGGGCTAATTCGCGCAACGTCTTATACACCGGATCACGAAACCGGAGCGACGCGTAACTAGTTTTGCTTATCGCCCCCCAGTAGCCATTTCGACGATACAGCGCCACCACGTGGTCATCATCCCCTACCGCTCGCAGATCCAAGAGCAGTGGTTGTTCACCCCGGAGCCACAGAGCCAGCGCCGCTACCAGCGCCGCTTCAAAACAATGCATCTTTTTCGCTTTTAGACTCCGCCGTGGCGACATGTACGTCTCACCCTTCTTTTCATAATTGCGCGGAAATTTATCGAGAAAATTTTGGATTTTTATGGGAGTCGTCAGTTTTTTAAAAATGGCGAGTTCGGATTTGGTGAGGGTGAACATAGGTGCCTCTATTTCCAAATTGGGTCTAGAGATTTTTTATCTACCAGATTATTTAAAACTAACTGTCTTATGTCATCGAGGTTCCTAAACCATTGCTTCTCAGTTGCGTCCTCATCAAGCTGCTCAGAGTTGATTTTATCCCAAGTGCTTTCGATATTTGCAACTTTATCGCGCAAAGATGCCGGCACCAAAGTAGAAAGTTTGGTGGAGGCATTGATAAACGCTTGATAATCCTTATTCTCTTCGTTGTAAAGAGTTAAATAATAAGTCGAATTTTTATCAACTTTTTTTACATCGGCATAGTTTAAATCAATTTCAGCATAGTATATCGCGGCAGCTGCAGAATAATAACTAGCCAACGAATCACCTAATTCTTTTTTACTCTCAATCACATTTTGTAAATATGGTCCTTTTTTGGTGGAATAAATACCACCATAATAACCCATTAGTGCCGTAACTAGCGGAATAACAATCACAAGAAAAATCTTTTCTAACTTAGTTTTCATAAAAAATTAAAAATAATTAAAACGCCGATTCCGGTTTTACAGCTCCGCGTAAAATCCGAAACGATAGGAAAAAACAAATTAACACCAAAATAGCGCCGGCCAAAAATGGCATGGGGATGGAGAGGGTGGCAATGGCTCCGCCTAAAATAGGCCCAACAATCATCCCAATGCTTTGGTACGAGGTATTAAGCCCCATAACCGAACCCTGAGACTTGGGGTCGGACTCCATAGAAAGAATGGTTGGAAACAGCGTTTGTACCACGCTATTGGCCAGGGCGAGCACAATACAGCCAATAATAAACACCGGAATGGAGCGCGAAATAAACATAATCAGAAACGCAATGGCGGTTAAGAGGAGCGACTGCGTGAACGCTTTTTTCATCCCCAGGCGTTTGGAAAAACGCGCCACCAAAAAGGTTTGGGAAATTAAACCAATGGTGCCAAACAAGGTAAACAGGTAGGCGTTTTGCGATGCAGTAACATGCAAAATATTAATGGCAAAGGGCTGGAACCCATAAATAAGCGCGCAGGCAAAGGCCATAAAGAAAATCAGCGTGGAAGCAAACAAGGTGCTTAACTGGGAATTAAACAAAGCGTGCCAGATATGTTTAAAATCAAACAGCTTGCCGCCTTTAACTTCGCCCATGTGCGTGTTAGTTTCGGGTAAATAAAAAATAGTTAAAAGCGCGGCAATAATAGTAATAACACCAGCAATGATGAACGGAATTGCCGGGTTCCAATTTACGGTAAGGGCGGCAATGGCCGGGCCAAACACAAAACCAAAATTAAACGCCGAGCTGATGTAGCCAAAGGCCTTGGCTCTATCCTGTGGTTTGGTGGAATCCGAAATAACTGCAAAGGCGACCGGGATATTTCCGGCCGTGAGCCCGTCGAGCATTCGCGCCAAGAGCAAAAAAATGGCACTGGGCGCAAAGGCCATCATAAAAAACGACACGGCGGTACCGGCAATAGACATAATCAAAAGCGGCCGCCGACCATATTTATCCGACAGGCGCCCAATGATTGGTGTGGAAATAAATTGGCAAACAGAGAAACTCGCGAACAAAAGACCATTCTCAAAATCCGAGAGGCCGTACTTTTTGGAATACGAGTATAGAATGGGAATGATAATACCATACCCCAGCATGTTCACGAGCGCGATAAGCGCGATGATTAATATTGTTCTATTATTTTTGATCATGAAAAATTATTAACTCCCAAATATTTATTTATAATATCATAACATTATATATCTTGCTAGTGAAAACAATAAAAATGCGACTGGATTAAGTCGCATTTTTATTGAGATTACCTTGAATTACGAAACTCACATTTTGTCATCCCGAGCCACAGCGAGGGATCTCTGGCTCATTGGCGATATTGAATATTTTGGCGGGTAAGCCAGAGATTCCTCGTCGGTGCGAACCTCCTCGGAATGACAATTGAGCGAGTTTCGTAATTCAAAGGAGATTAGGTATTGTGCCAATAAATTATTTTTTCTTGCCAATGGCTTTTTTGCCTAAAGATTTCGTTTTCTTGGCGACAGATTTTTTGATTTCTACTTCTAGCACGTTCGCTTTTGGTGCTTCTTTCTCAATGGACGGCACGGTCAACAAAGCTAAAATTTTGTCTAATTTGGCATTTAACGCGTCAAGTTGGCCTTTAGAAATAACACTTCCACTGGTAACGCTGGCATTACCACCAGAATTACCTCCAAAATTACCACTACTACCGCCAAAACTCTTGACTGGAGCAAATCGAGGGCTAGGAGCGCCTTGCGATCTAAAACAATTACGGCAAAACACTGGACGCTCGCCAGTGGGCTTAAATGGCACCTCGCAACTTTGCCCACACTGACCACAGGTAGCCTGAAACATTGCTCTTGGGGCGCCGCCGTTACCGCTAAACGATCGACCGCCACCGCCAAAACTTCGTCCCCCAAAGTCTTTTTTTACGAAAGATTTTCCGCCACGGTCTCCACTTGGTCGGCTGTCTCGATTAAAATTACCCATATATGTATACGCATTAGTTAATATCCGAACTAAACTCCAGCATACTCCCTTTCGCTTAAAATAGCAAGCCCCCATAGGTTTTAGGCTTGTAAAATGATGCCAAAATGTTATGATAGAGGCATGCAAATTCCCTACCGAAAACCTGGGCCTTTTAGCCTCCTAAAACCCGACCCCCTTATGACCAAGGAGAAGTATGTTGAATTACAAAATAAACTCAATAAACTAAAAAAAATGGTACCCCAACAAGCAGAGGAGGTAAGCCGCTTGGCGGATTTGGGAGATTTTTCGGAAAATGTTGCCTACCAATTTGCCAAAGGGCGACTCCGCGGCATCAACCAAAGCATTCTGGAAATAGAAAGTCGCTTGCTCCAAGCAAGCATTATTGTTCCACAAAACCAAACTAACGCGATTCAAATTGGTCACACCGTAACTATCGAACGCGACAATAAACAGGTGGCCTATAAAATTCTCGGCTCCTCGGAAACTAATCCACACCAAGGCATTATTTCACATCATTCTCCTCTTGGCGTTGCGCTAATAGGGCAAAGCGTGGGTGACACAATTGCCGTAAAAATAAACAACCAGAAAATTTTCTATAAAATTATTAAAATCGAATAATTAAATCGAATCGGTCTTGGCGCGGTTTCGATTACGCATAACAACCGGATTTGAAGAAGTTCTTTTTTTAGTCATAATCTTTCCCGTGCGCTGTGTAGGGGTAAGCTTAGACCTATCCGCAGGCTGTTGTTGATTATCAAATTTAGAGGCATCTAGCGACAATGCCCTTAACTGATCAATTTGTTTTTTGTACCATTTCATAGGCTTAAAAATTAGATAATTTTTTTAGTCATATTAAGCAAAAAATCTTATTTTTGCATAGTACAGGTAGTATATTATGCCTAAAAGGGAAATGCAAGTACTCATGGATGGGAAATTTATTTTATGGTAATTTATTTATCCAGTTACCAAGCCAAAAAAATCGCCGCGAACGGCGATCTCTCTCAAATTCGAACATTTCTAAAAAATGTCGGCTCGCCTGCCCGCCTCTGGAGGAAACTTTATGGTGAAAGGCAAAAAATTTGAATGGTTGGCCAAAAGGGGCTGGCGAGTTTTCTCCGAAAACCCCAATTGTCCTAACTGGCTCCCGGGGTCGGATTCGAACCGACGACCAATTGGTTAACAGCCAACTGCGCTACCGCTGCGCTACCCGGGAATTAAAATATCATGACTCGTTTTAAAAATCAGACGTTACTAACGATCTCGGCATCCTTTAATCACAACCCTGCGTACGGTAACTCATCAAATTTATTTCGTTTATTTTTTGGGATTGGTTCACTGTGGTCAGATGGCAAAAAGCTCGCATCTGCTTCTGCTTCTGCCAATCCTCTCTTTAGTTTTTTCGGCGGATCATTAAGCCCCGCGTATGGCAAATCCCCATATTTAATATCTTCACTACCCATATCATCCATCGCAAAATTAAGGCCTTCAAACGGCAAAGGCTTCCCCTTAACTTTGCCTCCACTAACTTTTTTCCCTCTCTCTTCATCCAGACGGTTTAGCATATCTAACAAACCGGCTGGTTTATCCGTGCCTGGTATGTTTAGCTCCACTGATTGTCCAAATTCGCTCATAAATTCCAACAATTAACTAGTGAAAATTATATCGCATTATTAAAGAAATGTCAACACAAATAGAGCTATAACAACTCATTATCTCTGCTCGGATCCGTAGCACCGCGAAATATTACATCCTTAATATTGTCTATCCCAAATTGGCGTTTATCCAAATATCCGTTCATAGCCGCCTCCGCCAAAAAGCCGGAATTTACCCAGTCAAACAGCCACTCATGAGTATATCGCGGATCATTCTGCGAAATGCCGGCGCCAATAGTTTTAAGCCACGTACGGTTATACACTTCCTGAGAGCCAAGGGATGGCGCCATAATAAGGGGGATGCCTAAGGCTGAATAAAATACCAATTCACTCGGTTTAGTCCACAAAATATCGGTAGTGCGCAATACTCTGTTAAATTCCTCAAAATAACTTTGTTTAGTGGCGGCCCAGACAATTTTAAGATTGTCATTTATGATAGCGCCGAGTCCAATCTGCTTAATAATGGAATTAAAATAATCGCTAACATCGCTTCTTGTGCCCGCTACCAGAATTAAATTAATCTCCCCGCCTAACAGCTTTTGCTTAAGGCTGGTTAGAATATCGCGCGCGATTGTTTTTTGCGCCCCCGCTCCACCCACCGCGAAAGTTAGGGTCAAAGGATGATGATGGCGCGCGTTAATTTTAATTCCTTTTAAAAATTGTTTTACGGTCTCGGCGTATTTTTCACGATAGCGATGTTCCGGATCCAAATTAATAATTCGCTCGGCAACATCCTGCTTCAAATTTTTAAGCTGGTCGCCAATGTTTTCTGATGGCACGGGGAAACCGGTTAAAAAAATATTTTCCGGCCGAACGCCGTATAACTTAAGTCTTTCCACCACGCGCCGACACGGTGCTAAATATTTAATACGACTCTTGCTGGGGTTAAGCGGCGCCCAGGCGCGACTTACGTCCGTATCGCAAATAATTTGGTAAATATCACCTTTAAAACCATGCTCTTCGGCCATGTAGGCGATGGTAAAAAAAGTTGAAATTAAAGGAACGTTCTCTTGATTCAACAATCGAACCAAATCTTTTCCCCAGCCGCCTCGTATAGTCTTGTACGTCACCGTGAGCTGGGTGCTGGGACGAGACAAATCACGCCGCGGATAAAACGGATCAATGCGCTGAAAATAATCCATCGCGCCAAACAGGCGCTCTCCCACGAGCGGAACATTGTTGAGCCGCGACACAAACTCATATAATCGTTGTCCGCCGTGCCACAATCTAAAATCCCGTCGTGGAATACCGAGATAATTATTCGCGATTAAAATCTCGTCCTGTGGCGAAAGATGACGTAGCGGATAGGCCGCCCGTTGGTGCCCGTAGCCCATGTCTACTGTGACAACCCATGCCTTATTCTTCATACTCTTTTATTTTTCACGAATATAAAACCCATTCGTTTATCAAATTTTGACGGAAAAACCTGCACGCCAAAACCATTCTCTCGCAATATATTCTCGATTTCCAGATAATGCCGACCATTATAATTATGATACTCCATAATTATCGCCCCGATCTTAGCAAAATCATCCGAGCCTAAACTTTCAAACACCGCATACTCTCCTCCTTCGATATCTATTTTTATCAGGCTCACCCGTTTGAGCTTACGTTTCTTCATGAGATCGGATAGGGTCATAGTGGCAACCGTAATAATTTCTTGTTCCCCGGAATCATCTCCTGCTTCTAATAAATGGTGGTCGTGCGAATCCGAGCTCACTACAAGTTGTTGTTTCCCGTTCTGGCCACTCACCGCCGCCGGCACGATCTCCACGCCGATAATTTTATTTTTCAAAAGATGTTTGGCTAATAGCTCCAAATTCTTGGGCTCCGGCTCCACCGCAATAATGGGAACGGTCGCATTCAGCGCTCGAACATACAAACTAAAGAGTCCGCTGTGTGCTCCAATATCAATAATCGGGTCGGCTGCCTCCTCCATAATTGTTTCCGCCGCGCGGTATTCACGCAATTTAAAAATTTCGGCACACACACTCCTATCAGCCTCATCGCGGAGTAGTACCTGCAATAATTTACCGTTTAATGAGATGGCTTGTTGCTCCATAGGTGATAATAGTATAACTCAAAAATAACAAAAATACCACCCAAATGAGTGGCACATTTGCTAATTAATTTCTAGAGTCCAAACCACATGTTATCTAAAGACATCGTGCCAGGGCCAAAAATAAACAGGGCAACACAAACTGCCAAAATGAGCAAATCAAACTCCCAGCCAATTTTTTCCGTTGACGCAAACGGTGTTTTCCAGACCCAGATTTTAAACTTCATTGCGCCGAGCATAATAATGCCGAGACCAATTGCCGCCAACTGTGTTAAAAACCCAAACAGCATGGCGATACCGCCAAACAATTCGGCAATCGAAAGAAATTTCATTAAGCTTACCATGCCGCTCGACATTTGCGCGCTTGGTTGCATTTTCCACATTTTAAATTTACCTTTACCGTGCATAATAAAAATCGCCGCCAAGGCTAGGCGCAAAGCTAAAAGACCCCAGTCGCCATTGGCGTACATGCTGGCAAAAAAGTCCATCATAGAGTTACTATATTAAGAATAAAGCCCTAATAAGAATTATACCACATACTCACATAAATGTTGAATGTAAATAAAAAAATCCCCCGCTTATTAGCAGAGGATTTTATCAAATTTCCACCAGGTCACTCGCGAGTGTTGTATACTTTTACAACATTCACGAGTAGGTGACCTGGTGGCGTGCAGGTTCCGTACTCCCCGCTGACTGGCGGGACCCGTCGAAGACGGGGTTGATTGATGGAGGACTTCGAAGGGCGCCGGCGATGAGCTACAGCCCCCACTCATTCTCTGGAATGCGGCGGAGCTTGCGGATCACCGCAGGAGCACCGAGGCACTGCTTCTCCTTGATGGTGAGGTAGCGGGTGCCCAGACGCCCCGGCCCTTCTGGGACGCAGCCCCAGAGGAGGTTCCGCGCATCGGAAGGGTTGAGCCCCTGTTTGACCTTGAAGTCGACCAGGGCAGACACTGGCTTGGACCCCCACCTCCAATCGGGGTAGTGACAGCGTTCGCCCCCCTTGGGGCACAGGGCCATGAAGACGAGCGTCTGGTACCTCTCGTCGTACTCCACATCGATCTCCTTCTCTTCCAGGATCTCGTTCTCCTCGCGGACGATCCGCATACCGAGGATCACCCAAAAGAGCCCGAGGCCCAGCATGGCGAGGCCGACGACGATGGAACGGGTAATATGGCGGAGCGTCTTCATGGTTCGCCTCCCTTCAATGGCCGAATTGGCCGGAGGAAAAATATTTTCGACTTGCAAAAACACTTTTCCCAAGGCCAAATAGCTATTTTGGAAGGAACGGCTTATTGTAGCGTAAATGTTAAGAACTGTCAAGCTGGAGCACCCTTTTTCCCAATAAAAAAACCCTGACTGTTTTCTTGTGTCAAGGCTTTTTGAACTACTGCTGTGGTGCGGAGCGTTACCGTTTTGCCCACTGTGGTGCACGTCTGGCTTTTTTCAACCCAAATTTCTTTCGTTCCTTAACACGTGGATCGCGGCTTAAGTAACCGGCGGTTTTAAGCGTCTTTTTAAAATCTTCATTCCAAAGTAACAGCGCGCGGGCAATACCAAGTTGCACGGCTATCGATTGTCCCTTAGCGCCGCCTCCCGCTACCTTAACAGAAAAATCCAAATCTTTCTCTTTGCCAAGAACCTTAACTGGAGCCCAAATAATTTCTTGATACTCAAAATAAGGAAAATACACAGTGGCATCTTTACCATTTACGGTAATAATTCCTTTCCCTGGCTTGATTTGCACGCGAGCCGAAGCGCTTTTACGTCGACCAACTGAGCGGATGATGGATTGATCTTTGGCTTGTAACTTGGTCATAATTGATTGAGACAGAGATTCCTCGTCGGCCTGTGGCCTCGCTCGGAATGACAATGTTATTTATTCAAACTTTATTCTAAGCATTCGTGCGGTTCGTAGTTTATTCTTAGGCAACATTTTGTTTACTGCGTGATTCAAAACTTCTTCCGGATTCTCTTTAAACAATTTCTTGGCCGGAATAGATTTAAGACCGCCCGGATGCATAGTGTGGTGCAAATATTCTTTTTGGTCGAGTTTTTTTCCGCTCAATACCATTTGAGAAACATTTTTTATTACTACTTTATCGCCACTGGCATCAACACGCGGATCATAACTGGCTTTATGCTTGCCCATAAGAATTTTAGCAATCTGCGTTGCTAAACGACCGGGTCGGCCACCCGCCGCGTCAATACTGATTTTGTCTCGTCTATGTCTTGTCATATTAAATAAGTTCTACCAACACTTCTTCGGCCCCATCCCCGATTCGGTGATTTAAAAGCGTTACACGGGTATAACCTCCCTTACGTTCCGCGTAGCGAGGGCCTAAAACTTCAAATAATTTTTTAACCACATTTTTGGCGGGAATTTTAGCTAAAGTTAAACGACGTGCGGCTAGAGTATTTTGTTTAGCTTTGGTAATAAGCCTCTCCACGAACGAACGTGTAGCTCTGCCTTTGGCTTTAGTGGTAGTAATTTTTTCAAACAAAATCAAACTTTCGGCCAAACCTCGGAGCAATGCTTTGCGGCCGGCACTTTTTCGATCCAGGGTAATTTTATTTTTCTGGTGACGCATATGAATTTTAGAAATTTTACGTTGTCATCCCGAGCCCCGCAGATGCGGGTCAGCCGACGAGGTCTCGCGATCCCTCTTAGGGGAATCTCTGTCCCTTTCAACCATTCGATTGTTGATTGAGTGAGACAGAGATTCCTCCCGCCTAGACTCTGGGCAGGCCTTCGTCGTCGGAATGACAGTAGTAAATTACTCTTTTACTTTCTTAACTTTTTTAGCACGCGGTTTCTTTTCTTTTTTTTTATCACCGGCTTCGTCACCAGCATTTTCTTCATCAAGGTCTGACGTTGTTATTCCGGTGTTTTCTTCTACTAATACTGGCGTACTCACCTCCAGCGGAGATTCGGGTACACCCAAAATAATGCTAAAATGATCCATTAAAATTTGCGTGGCCTGACGCAAAGCATCGTGTGGAGTAATAGTACCATTAGTTTCAATATTAAGCGTAAGTTTTTCAAAATTCGTAATATCGCCAACCCGGGTATTTTCCACGTGATACCCAACATCTTTTACCGGTGTATAAACCGAATCAACCACAATAGTTCCTAAATCATAATTCTGGCGATTTTTTTCCTCCACTGGCTTGTAGCCTCGTCCTTTACCAACTACGATCTCCATTTCAAAAATCTTATTCTTGGTTAAGGTCGCAATGACTAAATCTTTATTAATTACTTCTACCGAAGCGTTGGGTTTAATGTCACCTGCGGTAACAACCCCGGGGCCCTTTTTAGAAAGCTCTAAAATTATTGGCTCATCAGAGAAAACTTTGACGGCCAACATTTTTAAATTCAACATTATTTCCACTACATCTTCCTTTACACCTTCAACAGTGCCAAATTCGTGCTGTACGCCCTTAATTTTAAAATATTCCACCGCTGAACCGGGGAGCGATGACAGAAGAACTCGACGATACGCGTTTCCCAGAGTAGTAGCATAACCATGATAGCATGGCATAATAACCACTGACCCACTCAAAGGTGTGGCACCTTCATGAAACTCCACTCTTGATGGCAAAAGAAAGTTCTCCATAGCAAAAAATAATTAAAACTAACGTGAATAGAAACCAACAATAACTTTAGCGTCAAAATTTGGCCGGTCGACCGTTGGTTGATTTAAAACTTTGGCGTTTAATTTAGCGCCATCAACCGCGAGCCATGCCGGGGCTTCGTATTTAGCTAACTTTTGACTCATTCCTTCAAAAAGTTTGCTCTTTTTTGAGCCATCATTAATAGCGATAACCTCGCCTACCTTAACACGAAAAGATGGCACGTCAACTTTGTGGTCTTTCACGGTCACGTGTCCATGACTAACCAGTTGGCGGGCGGCTCGGCGAGAACTGGCGAGACCAGCTCGGTAAACAACATTATCTAAACGTGATTCCAAATACCGAATAAGATATACACCCGTATCGCCAGTTTTCTTGGCGGCTTCAGTCACATAGTTAGAAAATTGACGCTCGAGAATACCATAAATGCGTTTCACTTTTTGTTTTTCCATTAGTTGCTTGCCAAAACTAGAAAGCTTGGGGCGCTTTTTACTAGGACCATGAACACCCGGAGCATAACTGCGGCGCGTCAATGGACATTTGGGCGAATCGCAAAGCTTTTCACCGTATTTGCGGCATAATTTGTGTTTGGGACGAAGATCTCTGGCCATAATATTTTTTCAATATCTGTTTAATATCTTTTCAATAATCGCTACACTCGACGACGTTTCGGCGGTCGGCAACCATTGTGGGGAATAGGAGTCGTATCAGTAATAGACAAAACATTTAAACCATTTAAATTAAAAGCTCGAATCGCACTCTCGCGTCCGCCGCCAATACCTTTAATAAAAACGCTAACTTCGCGCACGCCATAATCGGCAATTTTGGCAAGGAGCGCTTTAACTACCACGCTGGCCGCGTATGGAGTAGCTTTCTTTGGACCCTTAAAACCATTCGCGCCAGCCGATGACCAACCTAAAACGGAACCAGTGGGATCGGTAACGCTAATCATGGTGTTGTTATAGGTAGCTTGAATATACACATTGCCGCGAGGAACCTGACGCACGGCTTTCTTCTTTTTAGCACGCACCACCTTTTCACCAGTTGCTGGGGCTTTGGTCTCAGAAATGGCTGCGGTTGCAATTGGAGCCTGTTGTTGAGTCATACTTTTAATTTGAAATTTGTGATTTTCAACTAGGTCTTTAAGCCCGAAGTTTTGCGGCCACTGCCCATAGTTTTACGGGTATTGCCGCGCACCGTACGAGTGTTACGCTTAGTATTTTGACCACGGACCGGCAAATGTTTCATGTGACGAATACCGCGGTAGCACTTAATATCTTTAAGGGTCTTAATATTAGCCTGAACTTCACGGCGCAAATCGCCTTCGGTTTTATAACTTTTTTCAACAATGGCGCGAATAGAATCTTGCTGTTCGTTACTTAAATCTTTCGTGCGAATATTGCCATCTACTTTGGCGACTTCCAAAATTTTACGTGACAAAGTTGGCCCAATTCCATAAATATAGGGCAATGAAAACAAAATTTTCTTTTCATTAGGGATGTTCGTTCCGGCGATTCTCATATGAATTTACTTTCGCAAGGAGATTCTCTTCTGGACTCACCGCAGTGAGTTAAAGAAGATTCCTTAATTAAATATTATCCTTGTCGTTGTTTGTGTTTACTCGTAACGCAAATAACCCGGAGTTTACCTCCGCGGCGGACAATTTTACATTTGATACAAATTTTTTTTACCGATGCGCGTACTTTCATATTTAGACCAATTTAGACAGATTTTATAAATGATTTAAACGGATTCGAGTCAATCTGTTTAAATCATCAATTAATCTGTTTAAATCCGTGATATAAAAAATACCAACCACTGCCGCGATATCATGGCCACCTCACTCGCAACTTCGGACCAAATGTCATTGAGTTGCTGTAGGAAAGCTACACCGCACTGGTTGATAGGTTTTATTTTTTTTAAATTGTTCTAGTAACGAAAGGTTATTCTGCCCTTGGTCAAATCGTAAGGGGTCATTTCTACTTTTATTCTGTCCGAGACAACTAAACGAATTTTATTAAGGCGCATCTTGCCCGACAAGTGAGCGATAATACTCTGACCGCTTTCCAGCTTAACTCTAAACATTCCGGCCGGTAAGGGCTCCTCCACAATGCCGGTCATTTCAATTACATCTTGCTTGCTCATTGATGAAAATTAATCTGCCATTAG
>SICD01000012.1 GCA_009694865.1 Candidatus Magasanikiibacteriota bacterium | reverse complement strand
CAAATAGCGGGGACCAACCCGGTAGAACGTCTTATGACTTCTACCGGGTAATTCTTTTTTGGCCAAAGAAGATAAACAAAAAACCTCGCCTTACGGCCAGGTTTTTTGTTTTGGAAAAAATTTTAATAAGACATTAACATTCCGTGCCCGAGCGTTATTACTTCTCGTTCAAAAAACTTTTTTACTTCTGACCAGGAAATTTTAAAAAATAATTTTGGCGCCACATCGTTTTCAGCATCCGCGAAATACGTTAGACTTTTAAGAATATGACTAACATTATTTTCCTGCCCCGAAAATTGCTGGAGCGCGCGCCTAACCACTTCCCGCAGTGATTCGCGACTGCGACAATACCAATATAGGTCAATAAAATCTCGTTTGCGCCCTCGTTGACTAATTGCCAGAATCTTCATGACGGCGATATCGGCCGGCGTTAGCATTTTTACGTTGCCATAGGCGAGTCGACGTCGCGTCGGTTTAAAAAATGGATAGGCAATTAAACTAACCTTGGCTTTTAAAAATGTACCGTAGATTGTTCCGGCTTGACGATATGTTGTAACCCACTGCCCGGTGTTAAAGAGCGCGCGTTCAATGCGAACTTCATCAAAATTTTTATTGGTCGTAAAAAAGTCTAAATCAACCGATTGACGATGTCCGACTTGGAGTGTCAGCGCCGTACCGCCGGCCAAATACCAACCCCTCTCTGAAAAAAGAGACAGTTTTGAACACGCCAACAAAGCGCGCTCTGTTGCCCGAGGTAAACAATGCAAAAATAATTCGGTAAGGGGGTTTTTTATTTGAGTAGCAGATCCCATAAGATTTTGGATTTTTTATGTACCACTCGTGAATGTTGCAGAGTATTTTTTAGAAGCCGTGGTGAAAATTCTCGAAACATCCACCGCACTTCGGCGTCGTTGCCAAAATCCATTATGCGCTCAATGATGTAGCGAGCGTGTTTTTTAGGGTTGATGGTCTTGGGATCAACGTCCCAGAATAATGATTGACGAAAACGCATAAAAAGATGTTATTCAAAAATATTTTTTTTTAATTTGGCGGCTTTGTCGAGAAAAAATTGTTTCCACTCTTCATGTTTAATTGGTTTCAACATTCGAGGATAATCGGTCGCATCGGCGGCGGCTAAAAGCCGCGAACCCAGTTGTACCGCGTCAATATGCCAATCAAACTTGGCTTCGGCTTGCTTTAATAAATCATGCCAATCATACTTTTTCTCACGCATAATAAAATAAAGGTCAATAAAATCACGCGCCCGCGGCTTCATAACTACCATGTGCACCTTATTAACGGCAATATCATATTCACTATCAACTGACAAATTTTTGTAAGGTTTCCCCGGCTCAATCCGCGGAAAGGGATAATAATTGAAGTCGACTTTCAAAATATTGGTTTCCGAAAAAAATAATTGAAACGTGTGAAGCCCTAAAAATTGCCGGTAATCAATTTTTTTAAATCCGAGTTTGTTTTGCGCCTTTTTTAAAAAAGTACGAATTGGTATAATTTTCACTTCTTGTTCAGAAAACAAATCAATGTCTTCCGACAGGCGGTGATGTAAATAAAAAGCGGCGAGCGGAGTGCCGCCGGTGAAATAAAAATTTCGACATAAATATGGTTCACTGGAAACTAAATCGAGAAATCCGATTTGTTCTTTGGTTAAGATTGCTTGAGTTTTGGCGGCCATAATAAAAAACTAAGGTAAGCCCGCGTAGGGGCATCCATATACAGCTTCTTCCAATACTTGCGCACAGCCCGCTCATTTAGCTTGTCCTTGCCTAAGCCATAATTAATCATCTGCTCCAAACGCCAAATTTTGTAGCCCGTGGGATCGACTTTTTTAAATTGTTTTTCGTCTACGGACCAATTGTACATATAATCCATTTATGCCTTTAGTATAGCATATTTTGAGTTGAAAATCAAGCTCCTTGACCCCGTACTAGAGCCTGTCGACTTCGCTCGAGGCACGGCACGGGGTTGACATCAATTGAGCTCTTTGCCTGTTTAGGGTATACTATGGGTAATCAATTATCTTATCCAAGAGAGGGGGTGCATTGATGTGATGGGCAAAAATAAAAATTTACACATGGTAGCATTTTTGTTGCTAATTATTGGCGGCCTTAATTGGCTTTTGGTAGGGTTATTTAGCTGGGACGTAGGTGTGCTGTTTGGCGGCATGGGCGCTACGATCTCCAAAGTTATCTACGTATTAGTTGGTCTTTCCGCTATTTACGAACTTATAACCCACAAGGGTTGCTGCAAAATGTGCGGCACAGGATCCTCTACAATGTAGGGTTTTTTTGTTACAAAAAACCGCCCCGAGTGTAATCGAGGGGCGGTTTTTTTATACTATTAGACGGCTACTACCGCAGGCGGATGCCGGCGTCGGTACGACACCATAACGAGAACCGCTCCAAGGGCGAGCACAATCCACGGCCAACTCTCGGTGGTGTAAAGACTAATCATTTCGGAGAGACTTACCCACTCAACTACAATCGTACCCTGCACCGTAGCCACGGTGTCAATTAAATTTTTATCTTGCACCTGGAGGTTCTTGAGAGCATCCTTAGCCCATTTAATTTGGTTATCGAGCGAGGCTAATTCATACTGATAATTTTGGGTTTCGCTGTTTAAGCGTTGCTGCAGCCCAGCGCGCGCGCTTACATGAGCCGCTTTTTCTTTTTTAATTTCGGTAAGACGGGCTTCGTCTGTGGTAGTGGCGGCTTCTTTATCCAGTGCCGCAATGGCGGCGTTGTCGCGAGCAATGCCTCCACGCAAATTTTTTATAATGGTGTCATATTTTTTAACCACTTCGGCACGTTGCTGTTCCAGTTCCACCAGGGTGCTGGAAGTATTTTTGGTTTGTTCTTCAATGCTTTGTTTTTGCGGGAGCATATTTTGCACGCTCACCGCTTCAACAATAAATCTTTTTCCAACGACGCTGGTAATTTCCGCCTTAAAGACGCTGAATTGATTTTGCGGCACCACGAAACTCAAATGACCAAACTTCTCACTAAAGCTCGCGCTGTCAACCCGGCCGCCATAGCCGCGCACCAAAGTTTGGAGGCGGGTACCGGTTTCGGCCACGTGCCGCGTTTTAACAGTTGAGTTATAATCGGTCTTTAAAAATTCACGCGTGTCGGTAATGGGCGGCGTGCCGTAACCGGGCTCGGGCGGCAGGGGCATAATGTCTGGCTGGTACGGCGCATAGCCAATGGAAATGGATTCATCTCCTGTCATTCGGCTAGGCGCGCTTAGGCCGCTCTCGGCGACAGCTTGTCCTGATGTTTTTATTCCCTTATTCGCGCTATCCATATTCCGTGCCACAAGCATTTGGGGGCCGCTACCATTATTACCACCACCCAATGATGTTGGACGCAAACCACCATAGTCTTTGGAATATCCTGATTGGCGCAAATTGGCGGCCAGGCCAACAACTGCTACAATCACAAGCGCCACGCCAGCGATTCGCACCGTTGAAAGGAATTTCATATAATTGAAGATAAGAGTAAAAAAGTTATGACGAGATGTTTCGTCGTTTTTGTTATTTCGAGCGGAGCGGAGCGCAGTCGAGAAATCCCTTTTACCAACGGCCAAGGGATTCCTCCGCTCGCCCAGAGACTCGGTCGGAATGACAGATGGGAGACTATTAAGCATCCGAGTAAAAGCCATTTTTGTCTCGTCATCACAGGCAATCTTCTCAAGCTCATTAGCCGCACTTAATAAAGACTTCAGCCCCTCGGCATGCTCCGGGAATAAAGCCAAAATATCGGCAATCGATTTTCCGCTCTTGCGGAGATTAATGGCTTCATCGAGAATTTTGTCGAATTGTTCTTCGTTTGGCATAATGTTATTGATTGAATTGATTTTGGCGTTTCGCTGTCATCCTGAACGCAGTGAAGGATCCCTGTCCCAACAATCACTAGCAATGTAGCAATTGAACAATGTGACAATGCGGTAAGACAGAGATTCTTCCTTCGTCGTCAGAATGACACTTGTTAACCTGCCAAAATTTCCCTTAATGTTTTGAGCGCGCGGCATTGAATTTGTCGCACCGCTACTTCTGACTTGCCCAGATGCCCTGCAATCTCCTTCGTGGACAGCCCAGTAAAAAATTTCTCTTGAATTACTACGTGTTCATCGCCAGTGAGTTTTTCCAAAGCGGCCGCAATGGTTAGCTCATCTTCAAGTTTGTGACTGTGCGCATTGTCTGCCGACTCGATCATTTCGGCATCAAATGACTGGGACGGAGCTGAGCCGTGTTTTTTCCAGTGATCAACCAGAATATTATGCGCCATTGTAAAGAGATAATGTAAGGGACTTTTCCCTTCCGCGGTAAATGGGGATGCTGAAGTATAGAGCCGCATAAAAACGGTCTGGCTTAAATCTTCAGCATCACTGCGGCTGCCTACACGGCGCAAAATGTAGCGGTAAACGGGTACAAACAGGCTTGTGTACACATCGGCAAAGGCCTCTTTGTCGCCGGCTTTGGCAGCCGTCATGCGCTCTATAAGCGCCTCGGCAGTAGTGGGAACACCCATAAAGTAATTACTTTCACTATATATAACTGGGTGAAGATGTAAAGTGTGACAGTTAAATAATTATTAAACTACGGCCGAGACAGCGCTGCAGGCGCTCTTTAATACTTCGATTCGTTTGTAAAAACCTTTGAATTTGTGGTAAGGAATCTTCTAGCCGTGATTTGTCGCGCGAAAGAAAAATAAAGTCATCCGCGTAGCGAATATAGTAATGTGATTTGAGGGCGTGCTTTACCCATTGATCAAACTTGTTCATGTACACGTTGGCGAAAAGTTGCGAGGTGAGATTGCCGAGCGGAAGACCGATGCGACCCCTCACCCTCCGTCCCTCTCCCGCCGGTAGAGGGGAGTTGTCGCCTCCTCTCCCCGCGGGAGAGGGCAGGGTGAGGGATCGTTGGCTCGCTGTCTCAAAACTTTCAATAATATTTTCCAGTAGCCACAACCTGTCTTTGTTTTGAAGCTGACGCAGGTGCGCCATACTATTCTGGCCGAGCCGGTGTATCCAGAGTTCAACCGCCCAAAGCTTTGGTCGCCTTTGGCGACCGCTACCGTGGACTGTTTCGTTTACTATCCGGGATTAGTATAACATAAAAAAGAACAGCGCCCCGCGGATGCGGAGCGCTTTGTTGCGGAGAGTTGAAGGGACCGAGCGATCCAGCGCTTGAAACAGCGCCGAGTGCCCAAGTGCCCTAGGGCAACTCGCTGACGAAGCCGACGAGGTAGACCCGATTCCAGCCGCCCTTGACCGCGTTGCGGCCCAGGCTGCGCCAGTCGAAGTTACCGACCAGGCGGAGCACGCCGCCCTGCTGCCGGGAGCCGAGAGCCACGATGGATTTCTCGCGCTGCTCGCCGGGCAGTCCGATGGCGATGCCCATCATGTGGCAAGTCTCGATCGTCTTGGGGCGACCGTTCGCCTTGCCCCATTTGCAGACCTCGTCGTCCCACCACTCACGATCGAACCCGACCAAGTCGACCTTCGTCGGCTTGTCGAGCCCAACCTGCTGCTTGGCGAACTAACGGATGATATCGCCGAGATTGCGCTCGTTGTCGAACTTGCCGAGGCGAACGGCCTCGGCGAAGTCCGCAGCCGAGTAGGCCGGGATGATGATGGTCTTCACCACCCTGCCGACGAGCGGGGGGCGCTCCGGCTGCTTGGACGCGATCTTCTCGACGGTGATCTTGTACTCGCCGCGGAACGCGGCGCGTGCGATTTCCGAACCGCCCACCATGTTGAGGAGCGCTTCGGTCTCACCACGTTTCCAATCATCGTACTTTCCCATTTGGTCTCCTTTCAGGCTGAAAGCCCGAAAAGCGTTGTGTCCCTGCCCGGGACTAGGGTCTCTATGGCTCGAGAAGAGCTTTTGTACCACTTGCAAACAAATGGAACTAAAGCTTCTCTCAATAATTTTACTTTATTTATTGCTTTGAATTACTAAACTAACCAACTGTCATTCCGACGACGAAGGAGGAATCTCTGGCTTACCCACCAAAATATTCAATATCGCCAATGAGCCAGAGATCCCTCGCTGTGGCTCGAGATGACAAAATGTGAGTCTCGTAATTCAAGGTAATTATACAAAGAACTAACGCCTTACTGTCGCATATTTTTAGCGCTTTTGTCAAGGCCCTACCACCCAATGAAGTTAAGACTTGACAGCTTTTTACTATTTTAGTATAATATAGGTAACAGAATACTTGAATTAAACTAAATTTATGTATTACATCAGAAAAATTCAAGAAAACATTGAGAAAGACCTTTTTAAAGGAAAAGTTATTATTATTTATGGTGCGCGGCGGGTTGGAAAAACAACGCTGGTTCAGGCTATTTTACAAAAACACTCGGTGGCCAATAAATATATTAATTGTGAGCTGTTGCAAAATAAAACGGCTTTGGAAACAACTAACAGCGAACTACTCAAGGACTTTATAGGCGACTCGCCGTTGGTTGTTTTAGATGAAGCCCAGAATATTAAAAATATTGGGTTGGTACTTAAAATTTTGGTCGATACATTCCCAAAGACCCAAATTATTGCTACCGGCTCCTCTAGTTTTGAGTTGGCGAATAAAATTTCCGAGCCGCTCACCGGACGGGCGTATTCGTACACGCTCTACCCGCTTTCGTTTTCGGAGTTGCGCGTTGGACACGACTTAATCACACTCGAGGCGCGACTTGATAACATGCTTCGCTATGGTCTTTACCCGAGTATTGTTGGTTTGCCGGAAGACGAAGCAGGGCGGGAAATAAATCTTATCGCGAGCAACTATTTATATAAAGATGTTTTGACTTTTGGCGGCATTAAAAATGCCGATACTATTTTAAATTTACTGCGCGCGCTGGCTTTGCAAATTGGCCAGGAAGTTTCACTTACCGAATTAGCACAACTCCTTGGCCACAACCAGCGTACCATCGCCTCGTATATTGAAATTTTGGAGCAGTGTTTTATTATTTTTAAATTGCGTTCGTTTAGCCGAAATTTGCGCAAAGAAATTGGAAAACGATATAAAGTATATTTTTACGATCTGGGAATTCGCAACAGCTTACTACAAAATTTTAACCCTCTGGCCTTACGCAATGACGTGGGGGCGTTGTGGGAAAACTTTTTATTAAACGAACGAGGCAAAAAAATCGACTACGAACGCCAAAGTGCCAACCGTTACTTTTGGCGGACGTATGATCAAAAGGAGATTGACTACCTCGAAGAAAGCGCCGGAAAAATTTTTGCTTACGAATTTAAATGGGGGCCGACAAAAGCCAAAGCGCCAACCGAATTTTTAAAAACTTACCCGGGCACGAATTTTATGATTGTTAATAGGCAAAATTATTGGGACTTTATTTCTTAGTATATATTTTTGTGCCAACAATTTTCTTAGTCATTGCAATCGTCCTTGGCCTCACCATTCTTCTTGGCCTATTTTTGCTCTACAAAAAAATGAGCTCGGGCCAAAAACCTAAAGAAGGCGAACAAAATATGTTCTTGATGTTGCAAAACCAAATTCAAGAACTGTCGCGGTCAAATTTGGACTTACAGAAATTGATTGACCAGAAAATAACGGACACCCACAAAGCAATGGCGGATTCACAAAATACCATGCACAAAAGCATGCAAGTGCAATTTGGGCAGAGCGCCAAAATTATTACGGATGTGACGGAGAAATTAACCAAGCTGGATGAGACGAATAAACAAGTGGTGGGGTTCGCGGAGCAGTTGGAAAATTTACAACAGACACTGCAAAACCCCAAACAGCGTGGCATTTTAGGCGAATATTATTTAGAAAATGTTTTGAAGAATGTGTTGCCGCCGGGGTCGTATCAGATGCAATATAAATTTTCTGACGGTGATATCGTGGATGCGGTAGTGTTTGTAAAAGAAAAAATTATTCCGGTAGATTCTAAATTTAGTTTGGAAAATTATAATCGTACGATTGAAGAAAAAGACCCGGTACGAAAGGCGGAGTTTGAGGCGGCATTTAAACGGGATTTAAAAAATAGAATCGATGAGACCAGTAAATATATTAAGCCCAAAGAGAACACGATGGATTTTGCGTTTATGTTTATTCCGGCTGAAGGCATTTATTATGACTTATTGGTTAATAAAGTGGGGGCGCTTAAAATTAATACGCACGATTTGATTGAGTATGCATTTAAAGAGCGGCATGTGATTATCGTCTCTCCAACGTCGTTTTTGGCGTATTTGCAAACGGTTCTGCAGGGCTTGCGGGCCATGAAAATTGAGGAATCGGCCAAAGAGATACGACAGCGGGTGGAGGAGCTGGGAAAGCATTTGCTGGCGTACGATGACTATTTAAAAAAATTGGGTAATAATTTGTCCACTACCGTGAATTCGTATAATGCGGTTTACAAAGAATTTGGCAAGATTGATAAGGATATTATGCGGATAACGGATGGTGAGCGACAGGTGGAGGTGTTGCAGATTGAGAAACCCGCGCTGGAAGAGTAGTGTTGTCTTTCCTAAAAGCAACTATTCATTTCTTTCCAACAAACACCGCCAATCTCGCACAATGTCATTGCGAGGAAGAAGCCTCGCGGCGACTGACGAAGCAATCTTCACCACCGTTACCAACGCCATTGGTGAGGATTGCTTCGTCGTTCGTTCCTCACTCCTCGCAATGACAGTGGGAAAGAACTGAATAGTTACTCCTAAAACCCTTGACTTCCCTATCTTTTTCTGCTATACTGTGCTTACTTATAATTAAACGCCGCGCTTCAAAGGACACGGTCGCGTTTCAAAGGACATTACGCGACATGATTCTGTTGAATCAGGCATGATTTTGTCAAATCATATGCCAAACAAGTCTGCCGGAAAAAAGGCCTTGCGCCAAAGCAAAAAACACGCCACCGAAAATTTGCTTCGCAAGGAAGCGTTTCGAGGAGCGATTAAAAAAGTTCTCAAATCCACCACTGTGGAAGAAGGAATGAAACTGGTTGTCCAAGCGCAAAAAGCTTTAGACAAAGCAGCCAAAACGGGCGTTATCAAAAAAAATACCGCCGCGCGCAAATTATCCCGCCTCATGGCCAAAGTGCACGCGTTGGGGAAAAAATAATTATTACCAATAACCCCGAGTACTCGGGGTTATTTTTTTTAATGCCCTTATTATGACTCTTGAACCAACTTTGGTTGTTCAAAAAATTCGCACCTTAATTATTGAAGAATATTTTGATCACTACATGAAAAGGTTAATTGCTTATCACGCGCAATTTAAAGCTCGCGATCTCGCGGGCAAGACTGGTCGGACCGAATATATTAAAATTACCATTCCAAAATTCGAAGATTTATTTGGCTCATACGGAGAAAGCCCTTATAAAAACAAACTGGGCGAACTATTTCCCGGAGAGACGATGACCACTCTTCTTGAACAATTCCCGCTTGGTGAACTTATTACTCAAGCCAATGAAACGGCTGCTCAATTCGAGTCTTTTATTGGTGTTTGCGAAACTCCAGCTGATTTTAAAGCGCTTGAAACCGCTTTTGCGGAGAGGTCAGAAAAAATGAAACAACAGGGAGAAGGGCCTATTACAATTGATTTTACAGAACTTAAGGGTGCGTTAGAAAAATTTTTAGAAGCGAAACTTGGGTCGACCACCGTGGAAAGTGCGCCCAGTAGAACCCGCCGAAAATAAAATCACCAGCACTCAATTAAATTTTACTTTGCGACAAATAAATCAATTAAAAACGACTGGCCTCCCTGGCCAGTTTTTGTTTTAATATCAATATCCAAAAGGGATTGGTAAATGGCTTGAAGCTCCGCGAGGGAACGACGACGCGCGGCGGCCAGATTTTTTTTGGCCACAAAGGGGTGAATTTTCAATTTGGTGGCAATTTGGTCACTGGTGAGACCGACCTCACGTTCAATTAGATCACCCATTTCTAAAAGGATGCGGAATTGCCAAACGAGAAGACCAAAAATTTTACTATCCTCTTCTCCCAACCGGCGCTGTTCGTTTAATAATTTAAAAGCTTGTTTTTTATTGCCGCCCACGATTGCCTCCACCATGTTAAAAACATTGTCATCAATTTTTTCATCTAAAAATAATTGAACGTCAACGATGGTGATGAGGCGAGATGGCGAGACCTCTCCCACCGCCCTCTCCTCTGCGGAGGCGAGGGATATCGTCGCCACCTCCCCTTCGCAAAGGGGAGGGCAGGGAGAGGTCTGGCTCGCCACATACGCCACCAGCTGATCAATTAAACTACTCAAATGCCACATATCCTCACCAGTATTCTGACAAAGAAACATAAGGGCGGGTTGTTCAATCTGTCCGCCGCGAACGGCTATTTCTTGCCGCGCCCAGGTAGTGAGTTCTGCCCCTTTAAGTAAAGCAAATTCCCGGGCATATTTTTCTTTCGCGAGTAGATTCTGGAGTTCTTTGGCTTCTTTTACTTTACTCAACGGCTCGCCTTGCCAAAAAATGACGATGTTGCTTTCCGGAAATTTTTTATTTTTTATTCGCCCAATAAACTCACTAAGCAACTCCTTGTCACTGCTCGATAAAATATTTTCCACTACAATCATTCTCCGCTCTGCCAAAAACGGAGCGGACATAATTTCAGTGAGAATTTTCCCAATCGTTTCTTTTTTTCCATCAACAAAAACAACGTTATACCCCTGCGGATCGCGTTTGGCTTTAAATTGGACAATTGAATCGCGGAGATTTTGACGGCTACGAAAGGTGTCGGGGCCGTGGAGGAAAAGAATCATGGTGTAGGATGGTAAGAATGTAGGTGAGCAGGGTGGTAGACACCAATTGTCATTCCGACGACGAAGGCCTGCCCAGAGTCTAGGCGGGAGGAATCTCTGGCTCACTCAACTAATAATCGAACGGAACATGGATCTATCGTCGCTCAGGACAACAGCTTCAATGGTACAATTTTCTAGACAAAAAGGCAAATAAAAAAGACATCCTATGCTTGAAAAAATTGCTCGATCTTGCGGGACTTGGTATACTTATCATTGTGAGTAATAAAATGACAATTTTTTTCTATGACCCCGGAACTAAAAACCGACATCGTTATCCTCGGCGCCGGCATTGGCGGCTACGAGGCTTTTCGAACACTTAGTAGACTGTTGCGCCGTTATAATATAAAAAAACAAATTACGATTGTTGATCAAAATAATTATTTTACGTTTACGCCGCTTCTGCACGAGGTGGCCTCGGGGGCGGTGGAACCAACCCACGCTACTTTGCCTTTGCAAGAATTAGTTTATAAAACTCCGCATAAATTCCTTAAAACGACTGTCACAAAAATTAATCCCGTACAAAAAATAGTAACAACATCAGCCGGACTCATGAGTTATGAATTTTGCGTGGTAGCGCTGGGGAGCACCACCAACTACTATGGCGTGCCTGGGGCGGAAAAGAATGCTTACCATACCCGCTCGCTCGCTGGCGCCATGATTTTGCGCCATAACTTGATAGAAAAATTAGAAAGTAGCCAGCCAGAAATTAACATTATGGTGGTTGGCGGCGGCTTCACGGGCGTGGAAGTGGCTGGGCAACTGGCGTATTTCGCGCGACATGATTTGGCAAAATTGTATCCTGAAAAAAAAATAGCGATTACCTTGGTCCAAACTATTGGAACGCTCGTACCCCAGCTCCCGCTGAAGGCGCAACAAATTATTTTCAAGCGTCTGAAAAAAATGGGGGTGAAAATTTTATTAAATACGGCGGTGAAGGAGGTGAAAGAAAAATTGGTTGTGATTGAGCCATTTCAGCAAACGTCAAGGGATTCTTCGACTCCGGCGCGAGCCTTCGCTCAGAATGACAGCCCGAAAAAAGAGCTCGTGAGTGACTTTACCGTGTGGTGCGCCGGGTTTGGAAATATTGCCAATTGTTTTTTGGAAGAATCATTCTGCGCTACCAATCACTCTATCCCGACCGGCCCCTTTCTGACACATCAGACAGAGTCGTCCCTCTACGCCATTGGCGATATCGCGCAGGTTATGAATAAAAACGAAACTAAACCACTCCCTCAACTTGGTGAGGTAGCCTACCATGAGGGACGTTATGTGGCGGAACATATTATTGCCACAATGAGAAAAAAAACGCTCGCGCCATTTTATTTTAAATCTAAAGGGACGCTAATGCCGATTGGTGATCGCTATGGCGTGGCAATATTTGGCCCGGTGGTTATCTCTGGTCTTTTTGCCTGGTGGCTTAGGCGCACGGTGTATCTAATGTTTATGCCGGGGTTCTTGCGCAAACTAAAAATTGTATTTGATTGGACCTTGCACCTTTTTGGATTTAGTTATATAATTGCGGTTGAGAGAAATATGGAACACGGACCAAAAAATAATTAATTTATTAACTAAAGAAAGGTGGATAAATCTCTTCGCGCGAGCGGAATGAATTTGTCCGCAAATTCACATATGTGCAAAACAATGTGCGCGCATCCGAAGATGAAAGCGTTTGGCCTCTTAGGCTTACGCCTGGCCATTGGCATCATCTTCATTTATATGGGGTACGGCAAGCTTGGCCCCAACCACGCTATGGCGACCGGTTTGTTTAGCGGTATGGGTTTGCCCGGAAGCGCGGCGGCCTATGTTGTTGGTCTTTTGGAAATGGTTGGCGGTTTAATGGTACTCCTCGGTGTCTTTGCCGGTACCGCCGCTATGTGGCTCGCTATTATTATGATAGTGGCCATGCTCACGGTTCATAAGGGCGGCCCGTTTATGGGTTACTTCTTGCCTCTGGCCGTGTTAGGTGGTTGTTTAGGGTTGATTGGAACGGGTGCTGGCGCGTACCGCTTGGTAAAAATGGAATGCCACTGCGCTAAATGCAAAAGTGTGGTGGACGGTGGTTGTTCGACCGAAAAAAACTGCGGTGACGCTTGCGGAGACAAAAAAGAAAACGGTTGTTGTGAGGGGAAATGCGGCGGCGCGTGCGGTGAGAAAAAATAGTTTAAAGTAAAAAATAAGACGCTCTGAAAAGGGCGTCTTTTTTATTATTGACAATTAAACTTAATCTGCTTAGAATGCCTCTACCTACCATAAGGTAGTCAACCAAACATACAGACACAGGAGGTGTCGAATGGATCACGATCAGAACGGCTTCAACCTCAACGGCGGACTCACCCTCATGCCCATGCCGTGCTTCGGCCCGCTGGTGGACGAGCTCAAGACGAGAATCGAGGCCAAGACCGAACGTCGGACCCCGATCGATATCGCGGAGCCGATTTTGTCGCTCCACGCCAACAACGAGCCGCGCATCAAGCTCGGCAAAAACCACATCGGCGGACACGATGTGGTGGTCATCGCCACGGGACCCGGAACCTACGAGATGATCGTTCAGCTCCTGTTCGTGCTCGGCCAGCTCCGGGCGCGCCGACCCCGGCGCATGGCGCTCGTTCTGGGGTATATGCCCCTGTGTCGCTCCGATAAGGACGAGAAAGACCAGGAGCTCGCTCTCGCCTCGCACATGGTTCGCCTCATCCTCGCCGCCGCGTACAACAAACTCGATCGCATCATCGTTCCGGATCTCCACTCGTCCCAGGCCGTGCAAGCGGCCGAGATGGGCGTCATGACGGAAGTGACGCTGGGACGGCGCGTCTTGCAGCGCGCCATCGAAGACGCCCGCCGTGAGTACCCGGATCGCAAGATCTGTGTGCTGTTCCCGGACAACGGCGCCAACAACCGCTACTCCAACTCCTTCCAGGAGATCTGCGAGCGGATCGAGGTGACGCTCCCCGGTGTGTGCGGCCTCAAACAGCGCTGGGACAGCAACCGCTCCAAGCTCCTCGGCCTGGTCGGTGAAACGGAGGCGCTCCGCGATGCCATCGTGATCTCGATCGACGATGAGATCGCGACGGGCGGTACCAACATCAACACCGCCATCGAGGTGAAAAAAAACTACGGTGCCTTTCAGTACTGGGCCGGGGCGGCGCACGGCGTACTCTGCGGAGACGCCCCGACGCTGTTCGCCGACCCGGGGTGCGCCGTGGACAAGCTCTACTTCACCGACACGATCCCGTTTCACACCCGCCCGCACCTCGACCCCATGCGCCACAAAGTCACCGTGGTGCCCTGGGCGAACGATCTCGCCCAGATCATCTACCACCACCACTGGGACGAGTCCATCCGCGAGATGCGCTAGCGTCGACAGCTTCCGTCTCTCCTCGCTCTACCTCCCCGCTCTTTCCTCAATCTGGGACTGAACCCTCTCGACTTCGCTCGAGTCGGTTCGTCCTCCTGCCTCCGCGCTCGCCTCGATTCATCGAGGCGAGCGTCTGTGTTTTTAAGAAGTATTTTTTTATTTCAAACTTTCCCACAACTGGTTAAACCACATGGTAAATGTTTTTACGATTGATTCGTTCTCAATAATAATTCCGGAGGGGTAGCCGACTAAATCAATGTAGGCAATTTTATTTTTCCAAGCGATATTGTCGGTGGGGAAAGCGCCTTTTTCTTTTGGCCACACTTTATAACTCACGTCGTTGCCCGCGAGCTTCATTTGTTTTTCATATTCAGCCAGGTGAGCGTCGGCGGAAACAATATCGCGCACTGTGGCGTTAGGGAAAGAAAAAAATTGAAACCCGGGCATGATGGTTTCCACATTCTGCGGCGAAAAAATTGTGAGGAGCTCAAAACGCTCCGGTTGTTTTTCAAAATCTTTTCTAATTTCTTCGTAAATATTTTTTACTCCTTCCACACCATCAAAAAACCGCACTTTAGTTTTTTGCTCCGCGCCGAGTTGCAACGATTTAAAATCGCTCGCCGCTTCCACAATTTTTTTCTCAATTTGTTTTAGCTCGTTTTGTTCGCGCGACACAAAGGCCAGGAGGCCGGCGTGGTCAACGGCTTGATATGTCTTCACGCCGCGCTCTTCTACCTCACTGACGAGACCTTTTTGAACGAGGCTTTGGACTAAATCATAAATATGGGTGCGAGTAACGCCGGAATCACGCCCAAGCGCCGAAGCGGTGGCACTACCCAGCTTAACGAGGCTCAAAAAAATGAGGGCCTCTTTTTCGTTTAAATTGAGTTTGAGAAGAAGTTGTTTGAGCATATAAATTGTCATCCCGAGCCATGCCTACCGGCAGGCAGGCGAGGGCTCGCGCCGACGAGGGCTCGCGATCCCTCTTAGGGGGATCTCTGTCCCGTCGATTGGTGAGCCAGAGATTTCTCCTTCGTCGTCGAAATGACAGTAAACAATGGGTAATTGATTGTTGTTGTAAATTATTTTCGACAATATTACTATATCATACTTAATTTTACTTGTCAATAGCCAAATATTTGTATAAAATACTTGACAAAGCTATAAATATGTGCTATACTAAATAGTCACGATTTGAAACCGGCATAATGCCGAACAAACCGTGGCCGATCGGTATATCCGATTATGGCTCTTTGAAAAGGACAACAACCATGGAACGAACCTACGAGCTCCACATCGCGGCCCCGGTTCTCTCGACCGCGCTCTGCCAGGCGCTCTTCGCGGCTCTGACGGCGATCGGCCTCACGAAAAATAAGTTTTTCTACCGCGTGGTGAACATCTGCGCGGCCGAGGGAACCTTTCACCACACCGGCGGGACCCCGCCGACCGGCCACGACCTCGCCACCCCCGGCAGCATGACCACCGCGCAGGCAGGCTCCTACGCGGAGGCGCGTCAGCTCATCATCAAGGGGATGCGTGTGCTCGCCGAGCACCGCGTGCAGGGAAACTTCGAGATCGAGGGAATCATCGCTCCGACGCTTCTCGATTACCCGGCCATCGCGATTGACCGCGACTTCCCCAACTTCCGGGCGGTGGATGACAGCCCCCGCTACGAAAACCACATCATCTGGAAGGGGCCGGGAGAAGATCTGCCCGGCGTTGACCAGGTAACCCGGTTTTTCGTCCGGGAACTCCGGCTCACGCCGCACCAGATCGTTGACTTCGGTCGCGATTCGGTCCGGACGGCGATGACGGTGGTGTCGCGGGTGGCCACCTTCTACCAGCCCTCACGCGAAGCGGCTCTGCGCTTTGCCAAGCAGCTCCGGGCGGTGAAGAATACCATCGGCTACCGCTATGCCATCACCGAGCAGGTCATCCTCGTGGGCGAGCCCGTGTGACCCGCCGCAATTCCGTGGTTTCTGGCGCGCACCACTTGCACACAAGTCGCGCCTTTCCATCACAGCTGTTGAATTGTCGACGGTTGTGAGAGAAAACAAACAAAGGAGAAACAACCATGAAACACCTCTGGCATTCCCCGCTCGAAGCCGGTACCATCCACGGAGAAACCGACGCCGGGATCAAAATCCTGGGCAAGGGCGGGCGGACGAAGCATGTGTTTGTGGTGGAGATCCCCACTGGCATGAAGAGCCCTCTCGACGACCCCGATGGACTGTACGCCGCGACCCAGGCTCTCGCGACGTGTATCGAGCGCCTCACGCGCAAGAGCTAAACAAAAAAAAGGAGGAAATAACGAATTCAAGCTAGTCACCCGTGCCGCCGACACGTTAAATACTGGCTCTCAACTTGCTCCTGCCCACCTGTGACGGGAGCAAATCAAGACAAAAAATCCCAAGCCGTGTCGCAAGGGATTTTTTGTTTGAAATACTTTGTTTATTTTTCCATCTCTTCTCCAATTGTCTCCAGCGTTAACCGCACGCTCGAATTATCCGAGGGAAGAATTTTAAGGCGACGGCTGTATTGCTCACGGAGCGTCCTTAAAAATTCATCAGTCCATGAGGGAGTTAAAACCAATACTTTGCCAAAATCTAACTCAACCATCTCTTCCAGAGGGATAGCTCGCAACACATTCGCCATGAGCGCCAAAGCAGCTTCCCGGCCGAGCGGGCGCGACACTAGTGATGTGCCAAAGGTACTAATATCAACTCGCATAAGGTATTGGAATTATAAACTCACTATAGGTGCCACGAATGGGCTGAAGTGATTGAATAATATACTCTGAAATCTTGGTTTGATCAAGGGGGAGGACACAAGCAAAACGCGCGTCGCCGCTCTGCAACGAAAAACTTCCGTGCGTGAGTTGCCCCATCACTGACATAACAAATTTGAGTCCATTGCCGCGCGCTTCTGGCGCGCGACCGGTAACGCCGCGTTCGGTCAAGGCGGTTAACAGAGCCTCGCGCGCCAAGTTGAGTGAGGGTCGAACGGCACGCAAGGAGGCGAGGATGCCCCGACCACAATCCGCGATAACACAACGTAGGGTGGAATCATTAATCTCATATTCAAACCAACAGCCACGGGTATCTATCCAACCCGGCGCGTTATGAGCAAAACAATTATCACCAACCTCGCCAATGGCGCTCACAACCAGAGCAACAACATTTGGATCAAAATTTTTTTTAATAAGAGTGGGCGCGAGACGACTAAATCGACCTTGCCAAACATCGCTCGAAGGGCAATAAAAATCGGCAGGTGGCTCAGAATGCGTGATGGCCGAGGCCCAATTAAAGGCGTTGCTAATTAACGGTAACTGATTGGTCATATTCTTAACATATACATGATACCCCACTTTGGGCGGTTTGCCTACTTTAAAAATTTGACCTTTGATTTGCATCTTTTTAAGCTGTCTAAACACGGCTTGTGGAGAAACACCGCTAAAATTAATAATGTCTTTGGCGCTCGCCTCGCCTTTTTCTTTAATATAAGCCAAAATTTTGTTTCCGGTGTCCGTTTTCATAATTACTAGGAATGAATCCCCAATTAATCGGGATGAATGACGACGTAATTTCAAGCTCTGCTTATAATAGTTTATAGTATACTATCAATTATAAACTATAATGACGGTTTTGTCAAGTGCAACGGTACCTTATTTACTCCGCAATCGACCGCCACATAATTTCAAACATCTCACGGTGCATGCGGATGACGCTGGGGTTTTCGATGACGATGGCATTTATGGGTGGGACGAGTTGGTGGATGACAACGCGGCGGGGGATGATAACGAGGTTGGTATTGAGCGACGTGCCTGGCGGCAAAATTTTAATGTGCTCGTTGAAGATTTTTTGTAGTCGTTGGTGTTCGCGAGCAGGGGGAGAGTCTTGGAGTAGTAAACGAATTTTGATGTTGAGCTTGGCGCGGCGTTTGGTGAAATCTAAAAAGAAATCTGGGTCGAGATTAAGCCACTGCGCTTGGTGGGAAATAATTAAATAATCTTCTTTGGGGCGAACGTCGACGAGTAAATTTTCGTAGACGGATTTTATTCCATTGAGGCCTTCGTAATATTTAATGGAACTTTCTGCGCCTTTTAAATTGTAGAGGCCGGCAAACTCCGGCATTGTTTTTGCCAACAGCGCCTGGCGATTATCAAGAATGGTTTCGAGTTTCTCGGGATTTTCCGCCACAAACTTGGTTTTGAAACCACGCACCTCAATAATTATTAACCCCTTCTGCTTTAGCGCCTCCACTACCGAATACACGGTGGTTCTTTTTATTTCGGCGGCTTGGGCGATTTTAAGAATGGTTGAGGGTCCAAGGGAGAGCGCGGCCAGATACACGGCGGATTCGTGGTCGGTAAGACCGAGAGTGGTGAGGGTTTTGAGGAGAGGGTTGGTTTTCATAATTAGTTTGAGTGTTTTCCCTCTCCTCAAGAGCCTGCCCTGAGCCTGTCGAAGGGAGAGGGGCGCGGGGTGAGGTCAAAGCGTCACCCAACGACCCAGACCTCATCCTCCGTCCTTCTCCTTGAGGAGAAGGGAGGCGAATGAATAAAATGTCGATTGTATCGACAACATTATTTATTGTAATATAAAGCAAATTATTAGTCAATGAAGGTAAGTGTCGACAGATTGGACATTATACTAGGAATAAATTACAATAACCATTCGAGCTCGAAGTTTGACCGCCTTGATTACCAGGGTGGGGCTCTTTAAAAAGAGGGTGCATGGACGAAAAAAATCCACAGGACCTAACGGCCGATGAGTTGCTCAAGGAATTGGACACCTACTTATTTTTGAGCCTAGTGGATGGCGAGAAAATAAGCCAAATGACAGAAGTGGAGTATTCTCCGAAAATGGCGGCTGTAATTAAAAAGATGGCAAAGGAGGGTTACCAACTACTGCGCGACGAATTGAGGAGAAGGCTGAAGTTGTTGGAAAACAACTAAACAGGACGTCTGGAGGCGCGTTTCCCAAATAAACTGACGATCACGGCGATGCTGGAAATCCTTAAGTTTCGCAAAAAGTATTTGCCCACGTCAAACGATGAGTAAAACCAGTCCAACGGTTCCTGGCGCGCACCGTACAAAGTCGCGCCACAATTCTTGTTGGATCCAAGAAGACAACAAAAAATCCCAAACCGTACTGGTGGGGGATTTTTTGTTTGCTCTGTCTGGTAGAAGCGTTAAAAAAATTGACTTACTTGCGCCCCGCGGCAGTTCGTTCCGATTCGTCTAATTTTGCCAGATGCTCCTTAAAAAAATTTAACAAAACCGCTGCCTCACCGCCTGGTTCGTTGGCAGAATACGATGTTAAGTAGGCAATAATTTGGACCCGATGAACCTCCGGATCATTTAAATACTCTGCCATGTCCGCTTCTCTGTAAAGCATTGCCATAGAGCGTTTCACAAACTCATTCAGATCTCTTGGTGGGTTAATTGCCATATGGTTTGAGTTATATAGTTTGAGTTATTTTTCAATTTTTCCGCCCAGGGACCGATATGTCGCTGGTGCATATTTTTTGATGAGCTGGCTCCAGTATTCTAATAAGCGCAGTTCCTCTTTGGTGTTATCGCGGGATAATTTCATTCCAAAAATAATCCCGCGACGTTCCAAATCATCTTCGTCGGTTTTCAGCGTGGTTTTATTTAGAAAAGCCTCAACTGCGCTGGTAGGAAACCCCATTAGTCTACCGTACGCTTCATGATCTTTGGCCGGATCAGTTTGTAACAATTGTTGCAGGGTTTCGGCATCGCGAGCCACGGCGTACGTTGCGACAACTTTACCCGACGAAGCTTGGTTTTTTGGCTTTTCGTGCACAAGCAGACTTGTCTTCTCAATGGTTGCCACAACTTTTTCAGGCAGGTCGTTCCACGGAAAAATTACAACCTCGGCCGCCGGCTTAAGGCCTAATACTACCAATATAAGCTCCGCTTTTTGGGCTGGACCAATTTTTAATTGTTCCAAAAATTGGATTGATTCCTTCTGTTCATCGGTAGCAATGTCTAAATTATCTTTTTCTTGTTCTATAGACATATCATAAATCTAGTTTTTCCATTTTTCCCCAACTGTATCCCGCGCTCACGTGCACTTCAATCGGGACGCGGAGGGTGGCGACTTTTTCTAATGTTACTTTAACAAGCTCGGCAACTTCTTTCTCCAAGCCTTTTTTCACTTCTAAAACCAATTCGTCGTGCACTTGCAGTATCATTCTGACGTCGTTTGCTCCCACCACCCCGTCCCGGCGGGACACCCCTCCTCGGGCAGGAGGGGACAACGACTCGCCCTCGCTCTCAATCTTTGAACTTTGAACTTTGAGCTTTGAACTTACACTGATCATCCCCATTTTCATTAAGTCCGCGGCCGTACCCTGAATGGGGTGGTTAATAGCCATGCGCTCGCCAGCACTGCGGAGTTGATAATTGCTGGAGGCAAGTTCGGGAATGTAGCGGCGGCGGCCGAAGAGGGTTTCGCAGTAGCCGGTCTTTTTGGTGAATTCAATAGTTTGATCAAGATATTTTTTTACACCACTAAACTCGCTAAAATATTTTTCAATAAAATTTTTGGCTTCGAAGTGACTAATATCCGCACGCCAAGAGAGACCGTATGTGCCCATGCCGTACAGGATACCAAAATTAACTTCTTTGGCGGCTCGCCGCATTTCTTTGGTGACCTTGTCGAGTGTGACATTGTTGATGGCGGCGGCCGTGGCTTGGTGAATGTCGAGGCCTTGCTCAAAAATTTCCATCATTTTTTTATCTTGCGCCAGCGAAGCGACGATGCGGAGTTCAATTTGCGAATAATCGGCGCTGACTAAAATATTCCCTGGTTCGGCAATAAAAGTTTCGCGCACTTCGCGCCCAAGCTCGGTGCGAATGGGAATATTTTGGAGGTTGGGATCGGAGCTAGAAAGGCGCCCGGTGGCCGCTACCGCCTGGTTAAAGCTAGTGTGAATGCGGTGCGTGGTTTTGTTGACGAGGGTGGGGAGAACGTCGATGTAGGTATTTTGTAATTTGGAAAGTTCGCGAAAAATTTCGATTTCGTCGATAATGGGGTGAAGCCCTTTCATTTTTTCCAGCTGTTCGGCCGAGGTAGACAGGCCAGTTTTGCCCTTTTTAATTCCGTCCACGGGGATTTCCAATTTTTCAAACAAAACTTCGCGGAGTTGGAGCGGTGACGCAATGTTGAACTCCATTCCCGCGAGATTATAAATTTTGGCACTCACGTCTTTAATACTTTTGGCAACACGAGTGGAGAGTTCACCGAGTTTTTTACTATCAACTGCAATGCCATTGAGCTCCATATCCGCGAGAACTGGGATGAGCGGCATTTCGATTTTTTCAAACAACCCTAAGTTGCCAACGGAGACAAGATCTTTTTTTAATTTTTCGGCGGCCTGGGTGAGAAGAAACAATTCGTGAGTAACGACTTTGGCATCTACCCCAAATAAACTATCCTGGCCACTGCCGGCGGTTAATTCTTTACCCAAAACTTTAAGAATAATACTGGGAATATCGTGGGCGCGGCTGCCGGGCTGGAGCAGGTACGAGGCAATCATGACGTCGAAAAGATTGTTCTTGAGCGTCATCCCGAGGAGCGGAGCGACGTCGGGATCCCCATGCTTAGAGACTCCCTTAGCTGGGGGATTGCAACGGCCTACGGCCTCGCAATGACGCGTTATGGTTTTCACCAACTGTTTCACATCGTGCCCAATAAGTTCAATATTTTCATCATCAAAAACTTTTGTTATTTCCGAAATAAATTTCCCCGTAACAAAATATCCTTTTCCATCCGCAATTATTGCTAACCCGCGCAACTCGTTAGTAAAGATGTCTGCCCCGTTTGTTACGGCCCGGCAGGCAAATGTTTTAGACTCCTGGATTAATTTGGCAAGATCTTTAACTTCTTTTTCATTTTTAATTTCAGAGAAACTAAAATCTAGTTTTACAATTTTATTTTTCTTGGCTTTCTCTCCTGTTGGCTCTGAACTATTGGCTATTGGCTGGCCCTCAAAACCCGGCACCCGCTTGAGGAGCGACACAAATTCCCATTTCTGAAATAATTCCAAAACTTTTTCCCGGTTAACTGGTTTGACATGGGCGTCGTCAATCGAGAAATTTACTTCCGGAACATTACAATCAATTGTCGCAAGCGAATAACTCATCTCGCCGGTTTCTTTTCCAGCTTCAAGTTTTTTAATAACGCTTTCGCGAAATTCAGAGTATAATTTTGAATTTTTATTTTTTAATTGTTTATAAATTTCTTCAAAACCGCCAATTTTTTGTATTAATTCCGTACCGGTTTTTTCACCAATGCCAGGAACGCCGGGAATATTGTCGGAAGTATCACCGCGGAGCGCTTTGTAATCCACCATCATCTCCGGACCAAAGCCATAACGCGCTTTCACGGTCGCCGGATCATAAATCACAATATCATTTAACCCTTTGCGAAGCGTGTAGACTTTTACGTTTTCCGTCACGAGCTGGAGCGTGTCCATATCGCCAGTCACGATATACGTTTCAAACCCCTTTTCCCGTAGCCTGTAACCCGTATCACGTACCTGATTGACTATGGTGCCGATCACATCGTCCGCCTCGTATCCCTTTTTTTCATAAATAGGAATATTAAAAGCCGAGACCAATTCGTGTACTAATGGAATTTGGTCGTAGAGCGCCTGGTCGGCTTTAACACGCTTGCCTTTGTACTCCTTAAATTTTTCCAAACGAGCCGTACTGCCGCCGGCCATATCAAAAGTGACCGCGATATAGTCCGGCTTAACATCCCGCCAAACCTTGAGAAGCATGGAAGCGAACCCGTATACGGCGTTAACAATAATGCCCTCTTTGGTTGCGAGGGGCGGGATGGCGTGGTAACCGCGATGGATAATGGCGTTTCCATCTATAATCACTAACTTCTCCATACAAATCTACTTATAACACGTTCTCATCTTAGCACGAACAGCGCTTGAAATAAAGGCTTTGGTATGATAGTATTGGCCACATGGCCACGTGGTGAAGTAGCTAACACTGCGGTCTGCAAAACCGCCATTCGGGGGTGCAAGTCCCCCCGTGGCCTCTAAATAATAAAGCCATCTTTTCATTAAGGATGGTTTTGTTATTTGTAAAGGTAGTTCCGGCCTACTATTCTCTAATTTCTAATATTTTGTTTTTGCTCTTCACGCCTTTAACAATCTTAATCTTAGTCTTGGAGACATCGTAATATTCGCTCAAAAGTTTTATTAGGGATTCGTTGGCCTTGCCATCCACCGGCGGCGCCGTGAGGCGGGCTTTAAGCAGGCCGCTGGGGGAAGCGACGATTTCATTTTTTGAAGAGCGGGGAATAACACGAATGGTAAGGCGCATAGATAGTTAGTATAATTGAACTATGTGGGGTTGACAACAGGCGGGCATTATGATAGAATGATAAATCTTGTTCTTTTTATATTTACATTGGAAACTACAATGGCCGGCGCTCGTAGAAGCGCCAAAAGGAGACCCACATGACCGCCGACAGCTTCGCTCCGCTGATCCTCGCCGTGACCTTCTTCGGTTGCGCACACGCCCCGCCCCCTGTTACCGCCAAGGACTGGCGCGAGCCCGCCATGTGCGTGGACTCCGCCCGAAAACCGGCGAAGGCCCCGACCAAGGACGACCCGCCCGCGCCCAGCCCCATGCCCCGTGTCGAGCCCAAGACGAACGCGGAGGATGGGCGGCCGGGCCCCTGGTACGGATGGATGATGGTGGAGCTGGCCGACCAGCCGAGCGCTGAACCAAAGATCGCGTTCTTCGAAGGTGCTGACGTGCTCGACCCGCGCCGCGCGGTGCGTGGCAAGCCCGATCGGCGCGGCGACACCTACGTCTTCACCCCGCCTGGCCCGGTGTTCCTGGTGAGCGAGATCCGCATCACCGGCACCAACATCGAAGCGGTGATGATCCGACCGGACTGCGAGATCTCCCTGGGAGTGGGAAGAACCTCGTCGAGGACGGTCGTGTTCGGATCCCAGGGTGTCGTCGGACCCATCTACAAGGTGTCCGGGGACGACGAGGACATCCGGGCGCTTCGTGGCCACTGCTCCGAGGTCCATCGACGAGAGCCCTGATCGGGTTCTCGCTCACCTCCGGACGGCCGCCTCGCCCCCTTCCGCCGCTCTCGAGCGCCGCCGTCCATTATAGTTTCTAAACACAAATTTAGACATATTTTGTGATCCTGCCATCGGGCAGGGATTACACGGATTGTTATTGACATGACCTAAGCGGTCGTGTTTTTTTATTATGCCTGTGCTATACTACTACCATTAATTCTTAACTCACAAACTATGTTCTATCACTTTGAGGCAAACTACCTTGCCGTTTTTGTGGCAGTAGTAATACAAGTGGTGTTGGGCTTTTTATGGTATGGCCCAATATTTGGCAAAATGTGGATGGGGCTGATGGGGATTACGAAAGAAAAAATGGAAGAAGGCAAAGCCAAAGGCGGTATGGGTAAAAATTATGCCATTATGACAGTTTCCACAATTGTGATGGCCTATATTTTGGCCATGTTTGTATACTTTGCCGGATCCAGCACCTGGGCCGAAGGGATGAAGACGGGCTTTTTGCTGTGGCTGGGCTTTTTAGCAACGACCATGACCGGCACCGTGCTGTGGGAAGGGAAGCCGTGGAAACTATATTACCTCAATGTTGCTTATTACCTGGTTGGACTTTGCCTGATGGGCGGTATTTTGGCTGCGTGGCACTAATACGGATTTAGACGGATTAAAAAACCCTCGGCAAATGACCGAGGGTTTTGCGTTGTCATCCCGAGCGAGGCCTCGCGGCCGACGAGGGATCTCTGTCCGTTATGTCCCAATACAAGTCTTTCCACGTCGGGTTCATACTCTCGATTAACCTTATCTTCTTCTCTCGTCGCCAGGCTTTAATTTCTTTTTCACGATGGATAGCCTGTTTAATATCGTTATAATATTCGTAATATACTAGTTTATTTGTTTTGTATCTTTTGCTAAATCCCTCGTAGACTCCGTCTTTGTGCTGCTCTACCCGTTCAATCAAATCATTGGTCACCCCCACGTAGAGTACCCGACTGACGCTCGCCATAATGTAGACGTAGAAATCGTAACGTAATCGAACCATAGACGATTGATTGGGACAGAGATCCCTCACCCCATGCGAATGGGGATTCGGGATGACAAACTAAACGGATGCTCGAATCTCCTTCAAAATCTTCAAATCCTCCCGCACTTTGTCATGCTCCGTCTCCAAAATAAAATTTTTATCCTTAAGCCTTTTGTCTGCGAGGAGCGCCTCGAAACCATTCCGGCCAATGTGCCCCAATCCAATATGTTCATGCCGGTCGCGGTGGGAGTTAAATTCTACTTTGGAGTCGTTGCAATGGAACATTTTTAAATTCTCAAGACCGATTATTTTGTCGAACTTATCTAACGTTTTTTTGACTGCCTCTGGCGTCCGGAGATCATACCCGCTCCCAAACGCATGCTGAGTATCAAAGCAAACACCAATCTTATAATCTTTCAATCTTTTATTATTTATTACTTCCGCAATCTCTTCAAATGTATCGCCAATTACCGCCCCCGCGCCGGCCGAAATTTCGATTAAAAATTGCGCGGAACCTTTGTAGCCTTTTAACATCTCGGCCAACCCCTCCACCAATTGTTTAAAACCAGCCTTTTCTCCTAAATCTTTATAACTTCCCAAATGCGCCATAACATACTTGGCGCCAAGGAGCGTGCCGCGCTCTAATTCCTGCCGGATGACGGAAATTGAACCGTTTTTAATGCGCGGGTTGGCGGAAGCGAAGTTAATAAAATACGGCGCGTGAATATAACATTCGCGTTGGCCAGTTAGCTCCATGTTGCGTTGAAATAATTCTATAATCGCAGGAGTGAGTGCCGCCACCGGTCCGCCGTGAGGTGAGCGGCTAAACATCTGGAATACCTCGCACCCCAAAGCTGCCGCGTTTAACGGGGCGTTGAAAATT
>SICD01000011.1 GCA_009694865.1 Candidatus Magasanikiibacteriota bacterium | reverse complement strand
GGCAAAATAAGCCAGGAGGTTCCTAAGCGCGATAAGATAGTAATTTTGAGTCGTTTTCTTATTATAACGGCCCATGGCGTCTTTTTTGCGGGATAAGTACAACCGGTAGTTCCAGACGTGCTCCTGGGTCAATTCGTGCGGTTTTAGAGCTTCCAGACTGTTATTCTTTAACCACAAAATAAAAACTTTTAAAAAATTATGATAATTTTTGGAGGTCACCGGGGACAGACCTTTTTCAACTTCGCAATAGTCGAGAAAATTGGAGATTTGCTTGATGATTGGTAGGGAGGATTTTTTCATGCTAAATACTTTTTTTAAGCACCTCGTGATCGGGCTGGTGATTTTTGAGAGGCGTTTTAGAAGCATCAAAAACCTTTTTACACCAAACCATTTTGCAAACAACCTCTTTTATTGTGCCCGATTCCGGGGCACGATAGATTTGCCATATTTGGCAGTGTGGGCACATAGTTCTAACTTTCATAGGAAACAGGGTTAAGAAAAGATAATAATTGTAGCATTAAAGACCATAAATTGCCATACTATACGTCGCTTAATCTATGTTATACGACGTTAGTAATTCCCGCTAACCCACACCTGTTTATTTCCAATACACCCTACTGCCAAATCTAAGATCCACATAATTGGTAGGGTGATTCATCTTAATAATGGTTTTAAATTTTGTAATTTGATCATCAATGTCAAAAAGCGGTTGAAATAAAATTTGCCACGACTGATTTGTATATAATGTAGCGCCAGCCAAGGGATTCCCCATTACCACGTAATTTGGCTGTACCACTCTCCCCTCTTCTAGGCGTTTAAAAAAGGTGCTAATTCCTAAAACAACATCAGGTTTTAAAACAACACGCGAGAGTGTGCCTCCTAATGTAGTTGAAACACCAGCCCCTGTAATATAGACCACCGGAAAGCGTCCGTAGCGAACAAAGAGAGAATTATAGTCCGGTAAATGTTGTTTTTTAAGAGAACTAGTCGCTAAATCGACCGCATTATTTTGTTGTATGGTAGAAGACGCTTCCATTTCTGAAACATTAAGAACCGGGAGCAATTTAAATTCTGACGGCGGGACACTGGCTAGGCGTTGAAAAGCCACTCCAGCATCATCAACTAAATAATACCCCTCGCCATTGTCATAAATAAGTACCGGAGTTTTTTCGGTTATATAAATAGTTAGCTGGTGGGGAAAAATTTTTTTTATTTCTAAATTATTAAAAGTATAGCGCCGACCTAAAAATTCGGCCACCGTAGATTCGTGGAGTAAAAAATAATTGTTGCGAGGCCACAGAGTTCCTACAAAAAAATTTTCTTGGATCTCTTGCTCAAGTTGTTTTGGCTCTAAGATAGTTGACCCGGTAACAGAAACTTTGTTAATCTTAAAATAAGGCATGTAAACCAGCGCGCCGAGCCAAAGTAAAATAAGTATTGGCAAAATGTAAGGCGCGTACCGGCGCAGGGTTGACAGGCGAGAGGTTATTGGGCGCGGGCGCGGTGCCTGTAACGCGTGATTTGGTAAATCTCGCGACACAATTTTTTTTCGGCCACGGGAAAACAACCCATTCCACGACCAATGAGACTTTTTGGGCTGATACTGAGAAAATGAACGTTCGGAACGAATATAACGCATAATTAAACAACAATTCGGGGTAATAACGGGTTGACTCGAGCAACAATTTCATAATTAATTGTTTGCGCTCGGCGCGCCAGTTCATCGACGGTTACGGTTATCTTACCGTGCTTGCCAATCAGACTCACCGTATCCCCTACTTTTACACCCGCCACCTTCGTTACATCCACTACACAAAGATTCATACACACGCGACCCCGCACCAGGCACCGTTTGCCCCGTACGATAACCGATGAATTATTACTCAAGCCCCGATCATAACCATCCCAATAGCCCACCGGAATAATGGCAATAGTGGAGGGACGTTTGGTAACAAAAGTGCCGCCATAGCTAATTTTACTGTCTTTGGGGATGCTTTTGAGTTGGATAATTTTAGTGTACCAGCTCAACACGGGCTCAAATTGTAATTTTCGTTTAGTGGCAGGAGAAGGATTAAGACCATAGAGCGCCAGCCCCATACGGACTGCTGTATAGTGAATCTTTTTGTACAAAATAGTCGTGGCGGAACAGGCGGCATGAATCAATTTTGGTTTGAGACCGTTGCGCGCCGCAAGACCAATGGCTTTTTCAAAGACTTGGTTTTGCTGGTTGGTCCTTATTGGATCGTCTTCGCTAGAAGCAAAATGGCCCCAAATACCCTCACATTCAAGAAATTTTAATTGTTTTATTTTTTTAATAAAATCCGCTAGCTCGTGAGGGAGAACGCCAATTCGCGACGTGCCAATATCAATTTTTAGATGGACGAGCGCTTTTTTCCGCGCCTTCTCCCCCGCTCGATTTAACCGGCGCGCTTGCTCGACAGTATAAAGAGGAAACCGAATACCAAAATTAATTGCTTCTATCAATTTTTTTTCATCAGTTTCATAAAACCCTAATACTAAAATAGGTTTTAGTATCCGGTGATGCCTAAGTTCCAGAGCTTCAGCTAGGCTAAACACGCAGAGACAATCGACAGCTTTATTTTTTTCACATATTTTGGCAATCAACAACAACCCGTGGCCATAGGCATTTGATTTTAAAACCGGCATGAGCGCAACTTTAGGTCCAATCAGAGTACGAAAAAGTTTAATATTATAATTAATGGCTTTTTTGTTTATTTCTACCCAGGTAATCATAAAAATAGTATTACGGCAGTAGTACTTATTAATAGCTAGTATACTAGAAATTTTGTTTATTTTCAATCTCCATAGTGCATAACTGGGTCTAGTCATGGGCAAATTACTATGCTACACTATTGTCGGACGTCATCGTCTACTTAATTCTTAACTATATAATTTATGCATAGACAAATGCTTAAAATAGCCGCGTTTGGCATGGTATTGTTTTTAGCCGGGGCCGGCTGTCAAAGCCAGGTTTCGGTTAGTACTCCACCCTCCGAACCAAATGTCGTGAGCGAAAAATCTAAGGAAGCAGAGCCAACGGATACCGTTGTGAAAGAAACGGTCAAAACAGATTCTACAATGAAGAAAGAAGAAACCAAAACTCCGAACGTCGCCGAAATGAAAATCGAAGCAAAAACAGAGGCCATTGTCGCCCCAAAGGTTGAAGCAAAAGTTGAGGCCATTGTCCCACCGGTAGTATTAACTCCGCGCACGGAAGCCTTTTTTATTGAAGCCAAGCAATGGGAATTTGTGCCCGCTACTATTACGGTAAATAAAGGATCAAAAGTCCAGCTCGTCTTTCAAAGCAAAGATGTGACACACGGCGTGTCGTTGCCCGCCTTTGGCAAGAACGCCAGCCTATCCCCCGGACAACGCGTGGAGATGGAATTTATCGCCGATAAAACAGGGACGTTTCCTTTCACATGCAGCGTCTTCTGTGGCGAAGGTCATGGCGGCATGGCGGGAACGTTGATTGTAAAGGAGTAAGAAAAAATTCACAATTAAAAATTCCTCGAGTGAACTCGAGGAATTTTTTTAATGTCTTTTAATTTCTATATCACTTCAAACCCGGTATATTTCTTCAAAACTTCCGGCACCATAATTTGTCCTTCGGCCGTTTGATAATTTTCCATTATAGCAATCAGCGTTCGGCTCATCGCGATGGTGGTAGCATCATTCATATGCGCAAATTCAACCGAACCATTTCTTTGTTTCACGCGAATATTTAAACGCCGCGCTTGATAATCAGTCATTAAATCGGCCGTATGCGTTTCTCGATATCTCCCCTGCCCGGGCATCCATGACTCGATATCGAACTCCCGGTAATCTGGCAAACCCATGTCGCCGGTGCATTTTAAAACTACCTGATATGGAATGCCGAGCGATTGCATTAAATATTCCTGGATCGCTACCAAAAAATCTTGTTCCGCCACAGATACTTCCGGCGTCGTGAAAGATTCCATCTCAATTTTATCAAACTGATGTACCCGAAAAATACCTTTAGTGTCTTTACCATAACTCCCGGCTTCGCGGCGAAAAGCGGTCGAAAAACCAAGATAACGAATCGGCAAATCTGCCTCCTTAATGGTCTGATTCATGTGCATGGGCCCCAGGGTGTGTTCGGCGCTCCCCACGAGGTACAAATCATCACTATCAATGTGGTAGCGTTCCTCACGCGGTTCCAGACGCCCCATATTACGCATCACGTCCGGCTTAATAAGAACAGGCGGAATAATTGGTACAAAGGGTTTTGAACTAACTGACAAATTATTTTTAACGATAATTTCTCGCAGAAGAGTTTCATTCGTCAAAACAGAATAGGTGTAATGCAAAAGAGCCAATTCCAACAGCACTAATTTGCCTTTTAAATAGGCAAAACGCGAGCCCGATACCTCGGCGGCTGTTTTAAGATCAATAATACCAAGCGCCTCACCAAGCTCATAATGTTCTTTGGGTTGAAAATTAAACACCGGTATCTCCCCCACTTTTCGGATAACTTTATTGCCACTTTCATCTTTTCCGGTTGGCACGTCGGAATGCGTAAGATTAGGTAAAGTAAAAAGTAATTCACGAACTTCCCCTAATTTTTCTTCCGCCAAATCTTCTAAATCGGTTATTTCTTCGCCCAATTTCTTCATGAGTGAAATTTCTTCTTCCGAAGGCTTGGTTTTAGAACGCTTATTGCGCTCGGCCCGGAGGTCATCAATTTTTTGTTGCAACTTGGCGCGTTCCTCATCCAACACCAAAAGCTCATTAAGATCAATGTTTACTTTGCGAGCCTCATTATTTTTCTCCACTTCTTCCCGGTGCGTACGAATGTATTTTATGTCGAGCATATATTTGGTGTCATTGCGATTAAGTCTACATAGTTGTCATCCCGAATCCCCTTTCGCAAGGGGTGAGGGATCTCTGTCGGGTTCAATTGTTACATTGTTATATTGTTAGTGATTGAGCCAGAGATTCCTCGTCGCCGCGAGGCTCGCTCGGAATGACAATTGAGTGTCCATTCCTCGCGATGACGCTTCTAATCAACGTATTTTTTAAGTAACTTTATATTATCGCGAATCATCTTTTTATTCAAAGCAAATTGTCGGATTTTTAAAGATTCTTTAATGGTGCACCAGCGCGCCTCGGTTGCTTCTGTGTCAGACAAGCGCAACGTCCCGCCGGTGACTTTAACTACAAATGCAATCAGGAAAATTTGAAATTTTTGCTCGGATCGAGTGATGCTCGGCATTCCCGAGAGCTGTTTCACAACACTAACATGGAAACCAGTTTCCTCTCGCATTTCTCGACGTAAAGCTTGTTCTACTGTTTCTCCGTACTCCACTCCCCCACCCGGCAACTCCCACATGCCGTTAAAGGCTGGCCGGGGATCGCGTCTCTTGAGTAAAAGCAAACGTCGATTTTTCGGCACAATTCCCAAAACCACAATAATTTGTTTGGGCGGCCGAGGCGCAATTTTAGACGTTTTATAGAGTTCCGCGTGAAAACTAGGCAGACGGACAATTTTCCATTTTTTTACAACATTCAATTTACGCAACGCGTTTACAAAAAACTTTTGATCGTACCCCAGCGCGATCACATCTGGTTTTTCTTTCTCAATAACGCTTAATTTATTGTCCAAACTTCCCAAAATTACTTTGTTGGCAATTCCAAATTTCTTGAGATTAATCAGTCGATAATCCTCGCTCGTTCGCGGCGGGCTGCCTTTAAGATTGTGAACAGTTTCATCTCGCGCAATTACAACCGTTAAATAAGTTCCTAACTTTTTTGCCTTTTTTAAAAAAAATTCATGCCCGGGGTGAATAATGTCAAACGTGCCAAAAACCATTACTTTCTTCATAAACATGATGCTAATCTACGAATGAAATGCGAATCTTCAAATATGCGAATCTGATGATCTGTTGTATTAGCATATCCGTAGATTCGAATGATATTTGTAGATTCGCATCATACAACTATTTTTGATCTGGTCTAAGCGTTGGAAACAAAATCACTTCCTTCAAATTATCAGTATTCACTAGTAATTTGACGAGCCGGTCAATACCCATGCCAAGACCGGCGGTCGGCGGCATGCCGTGCTTCAACGCCGTCACATAATCTTCGTCAAACGGCATACTCTCTTGATTTCCCGCTTCGCTATTCCTCACTTGTTCTTTAAACCGTGCTTCTTGATCAAGCGGGTCATTTAGCTCAGAAAAAGCATTGCATAGTTCGTTACCGCCCACGCAAAGCAACTGGAAACGCTCCACGTAGTTCTGGTTATCCGCCTTACGCTTGGCTAAAGGAGAAAGCTCAACCGGGTGATCAATCATGAAAATAGGATTGATAATGTGGGGTCGGGCATATTTTTTATAAATTTCATCAATAAGTGTTCCCCGATCCATCCCCGCTTCTAAGTTCTCAACCTTAAGTTTTTTAGCTTCTTTAAACAGCGACGCTTGATCGGGAAAATCTTCAATATCAATTTTGGCAAATTTTTGTACAATCTCACGCATGCTCATGCGCGGATACGGCGGCGTAAAGTCAACTTCCTGTCCATTAGCAGTAAACTTAAGCGACAATCCAATCGCCATAATCAACCTCGGCAATAAATCTTCCATCAAATCCATTAAATCGGTATAATTTTTATACGCCCAATAAAATTCAATCTGCGTAAATTCCGGATTGTGGTTGTGATCAATGCCTTCGTTACGAAAACATTTAGCAATTTCGTACACCGCTTCAAATCCGCCCACAATCAAGCGTTTAAGATATAATTCCGGAGCGACGCGAAGATATAAAGGGATGTCCAAAGCATTGTGGTGGGTAACGAATGGCTTGGCTAACGCGCCGCCATACAAACTCTGCAAAATTGGTGTTTCAACTTCATAAAACCCTCTGGCATCAAAATAATTCCTAATTTCTTTTACTAAAATACTACGTACCTTAGCAATCCGCATTGATTCATCATTTGAGAGCAAATCCAAATATCGCTGACGAAAACGTAACTCAATGTCTTGAAGACCGTGGAATTTATCCGGGAGTGGCAAAAGTGCCTTAGAAATAAGCTGATATTCCTTTACTAAAATACTTACCTCGCCCTTGTGCGTAACAAACATCTCGCCCTTGACGGTGAGAAAATCACCCAAATCAAAATTTTTAAGAAAAAAAGTATATGCCTCTTTCTCTAAATCTTTTTCTGCGAACGCAATTTGGAGTTTGTCCGACGCGTCCTTAAGATGACAAAAGGTAAGTTTGCCCATTTCGCGTCGCGCTATTAGACGACCAGAACAAACGACTGTTTTACCATCGGCGGCCGCCCGCGCCTCGGACAGCGTGTGTGTACGCGTTTGTACTAAAGCCGGGAATGGATTAATTCCCGCCTCACGCAAGGCCTTAAGATGCTCCAAACGAACCGCATCTTCTTTAATATTTTTCGGATCAATTGCGGGCATATAAAACCATTACTTTATAACTAGGAGACGCTCACAATACGATAAACTAATTTACCGGACGGCACCGTTACTTCCACTTCATCTCCTTCCCCATGCCCCAAGAACGCTTCCCCAAGCGGAGATTCATTGGAAATAAAACCCTTAGCCGGGTTAATTTCATGCGGCCCAACAATAGTATAGGTCTTGGTTTGTCCGTTCATCATTACAGCCAAATTACTGCCCAACGCCACCACGCCGCCTTTATTCTTCTGATGAGAAAATATCTGCGCGTTATTAATAATTTGTTCCAGCTCCTGCAGGCGCCCTTGCGCCCAAGACATATCTTCGCGCGCCTGGTGGTATTCCGCGTTTTCCGATAAATCACCTTGTTGCTTGGCCTCATCGATACGTTTGGCTATTTCGGGAATTTTGGTATCCTTTAATTCATCGCGCTCTTTGGTAAGCGTAATTAAGCTAGTCGCGGACACATATTGCGTAGATGGATCATCCATAGGAAAAATAAAATAATTACAAATAATATCGCCTAGTATAGCAACCGCTTATTAGGGTGTCAAATAAGTTTTCCCCCACCAAGCCAAAAAATCACGAGCGATCGGAAGAGCGCTTACCGATCCCTCGCCGCCTTCTTCCACCAAGACTGTTACTACAATTTGCGGCTGATCATAGGGAGCAAAAGAAGTAAACCAAGCGTGGTTAGGTTTATTGTGATTCCATTGCGCCGTGCCTGTTTTGCCACCTGTGGCAAAAGGTAATAGTTTCAATTTCTGACAGCTCCCTAGCGTAACACAGGAACGCATGCCTTGGCGTACGACCGCCAAAAAAGCCGGGTTAATCTCGGTGTCCAGGGCTTCTTTGAAGGAGATGGGCGTAACTAGATGAGAGATTGGATTAACAAATCTTTGACCAATATGTGGCTGCATAACTTTGCCACCGTTAGCCACCGCGGCCGTCCAGACGGCTACTTGCAGAGGGGTAACCAAAAGGTCTCCCTCACCAATAGACAAATTATACGTGTCGCCCAAAAACCAATTTTCACCCTTCACCTGTTTTTTCCATTGTTTGCTCGGCAAAAATCCCGGGCGCTCTCCGGGCAGGTCAATTCCGGTAATTGCCGCTATATTAAAACGGCGCATATACGCTGTTAAGCGATCTACTCCTAGACCGACAAAATTCTGATACCCGCCGCCAACGTAATAAAAAAAAGTGTTCACCGACCATGCGATCGCTTTAATCACATTGGTGCTACCATGCCCTCCGGCTAGCCAATCTTTAAAAAGATGATCGCCTGTCTGGATACCGCCAGTGCTGTTTATGGTTGTTTCGGGCGCTATAATTCCTTCTTCTAGGGCGGCCGCCGCTACCACCAGTTTTACCGTTGAACCAGGCGGATAGGTACCGGCAATAACGCGATTAAATAAGGGGTGATCGGGATCATCCAGATATTGTTTGTACTCGGCAACGCTGATACCGCCGGAAAAATCATTATTGTTAAAAGTCGGCAAATTCACCAGCGCCAAAATTTCACCATTACGGGGATCCATGGCCACCGCGGCAATGCGCCTATGTCCTGATTGTGCGGAACTCTTTCTAATTAATTTTTCCAAATAGCCCTGCGCTCGAGCATCAATAGTAAGTATTAAATTATTACCAGGCACCGGAGGATCAATTGCCAGAACCGTTTGTTCCTTGCCAGTGGCGTTCACTTCAATTTTTTTTCGACCATAGATACCACGAAGAATTGTTTCGTATGTTTTTTCCAAACCGGTTTTTCCAAGGGAATCAGACAACAAATAACCCTGCGAATGGAGGCGAATAATTTCCTCATTGTTGAGTTTCCCAACATAACCAAGCACATGCCCCAAACTTTCCAGAGGTGCCGTTCCCGAAACGGTCGTTGAAACTGTTTCAGCATATTGGCGTTTCATTCCGCTATCCACGCTGACAGCTGACAAATCAGAATTTTGTACGTATAATTGAAGCGCGGTGGTATAGTCCAAATTATCTTTCAAAACAAGCCGTTCATAACCAGAACTACGATATCTTTCCAATAGAGTGGCAATCTCTTCCGGGGAGACACCGCTAACGGTGGACAAGCGCGCGACAATCTCGGCTCGTTCACGATTACCCCGAGGCAAATTTTCGGGTGTAATTGTTAAAGTAAATTGTGGAACATTTTCAACAAGCTCATGATTAAAACGATCATAGATAATACCCCGTTCCGCTGGAATGGGTGACAGACGGAGCCGATTCTCTTCAGCCACTTCACGATACCACGTTCCTCGCAGCATCTGTAAATATATTAGACGACCGAAAATGAAAAAAAAACAAAGAATAATGATGCTCATGAAGGCATAAAGCCTGCGTATCGAGACGGCGTTTCCTAAAAAACGTTTGGTATGGTTGATGCCCAAACCACGCGCCACGCCGTCTTCGATATCAAATGCCTCTTCTGTCCAAACACGACGATACTTTCCCGTTAAATCTCCGTTTGGAAAAGATGTTCTATTAAGACCAAACAGATCAAAGGAACTCATAAAGTAAAGGTAGCGCCAGAAATATAGCGCGGATTGAGACGACGCGTAAAACGACTGATAAAACTATAAGATATAATAAAAAATAGGCTCGTTGTTAATATCGATATTCCCGCTCGTTCTACAAATTCAGTGGTAACAATAAAATTAGTTTTATAAAAAAAAGCCTGTGTCATAATACCGATCGTTAGAATTATATAATAGGATGCTGTACCCACCACACCAGAAAAAAAGACAATCAAAATAGATCGATTGGTAAAAATTGTATTCAACAAAAAACTCACTACTATAACGCTTATAAGCAAGGCGAAACTTACTAAGCCAAACGGTGTGGAGGCAAATAATTCAACGCAAAAACCAAAAATTAAGGCCATGGCAAGAGCAGAGATAGGCTTCTGAGCAGTGATAATTAGTAAACAAAATAAGGATGCCAATATAAGATGAATGGAGTTCCAAGGCGAAGAAGTAAAAGTAATCACAATAAAATGGATCATGGTGATAACAACTACTAAAAAAAACGCGCCCACCCACTCTAAGAGCTTCTTCATAGATATTATTTATCTTCAATAACCGCGACGATAGTAAGTTTATTTAAATCAGTCTCGGGAGTGAGAACAGCTTGCTGGAAAGGTTTATAGGCTTCGTTTTCTACTTCAACAACCGTGCCAATTAAAAGACCGCGCGGAATAAAACCGTCGAGACCTGAACTCACCACTATATCATCAACCGCCACCGTTTCATTGCGTGGAATTAAATTCAAACGAAGACTAATTCCGTAGCCGCCCTCGACCACCCCCGCACTTCTGTCGCGGTTAAGAATGGTGGCTGCCACCTTACTTTGATTGTCGCTCAAAAGAAGAACATGAGCGATATCAGGCTGTACCTTAATAACAGTTCCAATTAAAAACCCATTATCCACAATAACTGGGGCTTTAAATTTAATTCCATCGTTGCCTCCTCGATCAATAATAATAATATGCCCAAGCGTGCTGGCGTCACGTCCAATAACATGAGCGGTGACAAGATTAAAAGTGGTCTTTTTCTTAAAGTTAAGCTGTTCGCGCAAATGATTATTTTCATCTTTGATCATAATCATTTTGGCATTAAGTTCATGAATGGTAGAGGTGGGGTTGGGCGCTATGGTCGGAGTACCGCCATCTTTAATACGACCACCTCTTATAGATTCGGAAAAACGGGTGATGGGAAACACCAATAAACGTCGCGTAAAAAATTCAATTGGCGCTAACCAATTGAGCCAATGAAACACAATAATAGCCGCGAGAAAAGCTCCGGCAAATATATATATTTTTTTTTGTGGATTATAAGCCATGCGCAATCTCATTGTTTCTGTTCCGGCCTAGGAAACACTGCCACTTCCTTTAAAAGATCGCGGTCATCAATAAGCACGCCCGTTCCCCGCACCACCGAGGTTAGCGGGTCATCGGCAATTCTCACGGGAATTTCAATCGCTCGTTGAATCAAACTATCAATCCCTCGCAAGAGCGAGCCGCCGCCCGACAGCACAATTCCCCGTTCATGAATATCCGCTACCAACTCTGGTGGTGTAACTTCTAAAATAGATTTAATATTATCCACTATTACGCGTAACGATTTAACCATGGCTTCACGCGCTTGTTTGTCGTTAATCATTACTTCTCTAGGCAAACCAGAAAGTAAATCACGCCCGCGCATAGGAAATTCCAAACTTTCCGAAAGTTCAACCGCTGATCCAATTTTAATTTTAATTTCTTCAGCCTGGCGTTCTCCAAGCAATAAATTAAACACATCACGAGCATAATTCATAATATTGCGATTGAGCTCATCCCCAGCAATTTTTATGGATTTACGAGTGGTAATACCACCGAGTGAAATTACCGCGATTTCACATGTTCCCCCGCCCATTTCCACAATTAAATTTCCCACCGGCTCTTTTACCGGCATGCGCGCGCCAATGGCCGCGGCCATGGGTTCTTCTACAATCCACACTTCACGCGCCCCGGCATTCATTATCGCGTCGCCGATCGCCCGTCGCTCTACTTCAGTAATATCCACCGGCGCGCCAATTACTACTTTGGGTCGTGATAAAAAACTCATGCCGGTATCTTCATATACTTTATCAATAAAATAACGCAACATTTTTTCGGCGACCTCAAAATCAGAAATAATACCGTTCGTTAAGGGGCGAGTGGTAATAATATGCGGCGGCGTCTTCCCCAGCATCTCCTTGGCTTCACGCCCCACCGCTAAAATTTGCTCGGTCCTGGTATTCACAGCCACCACGCTTGGTTCATTAATTACAATTCCCCGGCCTTTAACGTACACAAGGGTGTTAGCCGTTCCCAAATCAATTCCCAGCTCCTTCCTCAATTTTCCAAAAAACGAATTAAACATAGGAACCATTACGGTAGCGTCGATTGGTAAAAATAATACCTTCCACGAACACCCCTGCGAATATAAGTAATATCACGTTCCACCAGGTGAGCAGTCCGTGGGCTAAAAATATGAGGGCGAGGCTAGTAAGTGAAGCAATAATAACACTCTGACGAAATGTTTGCTTAACATGGCGAAAAACAATCTCGTCATCATGTACTAAAAGTCTCCTTCCTAAAAATCCCAGCACGGAAAAACTGCCAACAACCGCGAGCCACAAACTGAAATAAAAAAACAAAAAACCCACCAGTCCGCTCGTCGCGGGATCAACGCTGCTAAGCACAAAAAACCAGGCCACCCAACATAAACAGGCGGCAATAGCCATTAAAAAAAGATAGCGGCGTAAAGTCATAGTAGTTTATAGTGTAGAGTATTTATCAGCGCTTGGCAAGCGTTCAACGCGATACTGGATTTTTTCCACTACTCGCTTTCCAAAACTTTGTTCTAGTTCCTTCATTAATTGACGTTCCCGCAATCTAATCTCCTGACTCGTACTGCTTCCCCGACACACAATAGTAAGGATTTTTTGCTTTACATAGGCGGCTTCCGCGTACTGCTGGATAGACGATCCAAACCATTGTTTCAAAATGTCATTAGCCTTTTCCACGGTTTCAGCCGCGGACACACCCTTGGCAAGAGCCGTGCCTACGTTGTGACGTCGTAAAATATTTCCAATGGTTTGCATCGCCATACTATATTCTAAACTCACAAATATCCCTAAAATCACAATGCTCACAAGAAAACTGGCTTGGAGACGCCGTAAATTCCTGCGATTTAATTTTATTTACCGTTTCCATAATCGTCGCTTGAACGCGCTCCAAATCTTTATTATCCCCGATGAACGAAGATTTAATTTCTTCTTCTAAATAATAAAAAGTCAATTTACTTGGTTTGCCGATATTTTTATATTCCGGAAGTTGCTCGGCCGCAATTTGATAAATAAGTAGTTGTTCTTTATCATCAGTAGTTAACTTTTTTTTGGCTCGGCCGGTTTTATAATCAATGATTTCTAAACTTCCGTCCGGCAGTTTATCCACGCGGTCAATGCGACCGGAAAGGAGGTGACCACCAATTTTGATTTTAAAAAAACTTTCCAAAAAAATCGGAATGTGCCAATTTTTAGATTCAGCCGCGTAAAAGGTTTTTAACACCTCCTTGCCTTTTTTAAAATATTGCTCTTTTTGCGTGGCGCTTTTATACCAATCATCAATAAATTTAGTTTCATATATTTTTAAGAGTTCATCGAGTGCGGGGACTTTGAGAGCTTTATCGTTACCGTTTGTCATCCCGAGTGAGCCTCGCGGCGACGAGGGATCTCTGTCCGTCGTTTGGTGAGCCAGAGATTTCTCCTTCGTCGTCGAAATGACAATTGGGGGCGGCGCATCAAACAAAGACGTTTGCTTAATGGCATTTAACTCCTGCACGCGAATGTAAAAAGCTTGGAGGGTGCTGTGGATGCTGGTGCCAAAGCTAAAGTAATGACTCCCCTTTTGCGGCAAGCTTAACACATGCGCCAGTTTGTATTTATACGGGCACGTTTGGTACATTTGAATGTGCGAGAACGAAAAACTTTTCGGCATGTCGTACACAATGTGTTCGGTCACCGGTTCAACAATTTTGCGCTCCGCCAGTTCGCTCGTGGCAACCGGTTTATCGGACGCGGTATAATCCAACTCTGCCAAAAAGCGACTCAATTTTTTACCACGGACTCCACCATAACTTGTCGCGGAGGAAAAATATAAACGTTCTTTGGCGCGGGTCATGGCTACATAAAACAAACGGCGTTCTTCTTCGTAATGAATATCCCCTTCGGGTAATTGCTCCTTGACGAGTGGAAGCGGAATTTCAATGCCGTCGCCCTTGGTGCGCGTGGGGAAACGCTCTTCCACTAAGTTGACGACAAAGACATATTTAAATTCCAAACCTTTGGAACGATGCACGGTCATCACGTTCACGGAGTCGGATGTTTCCGAAAACTCAAACGCCGCTCCCCTATCGCCCGATTCAAGTACGCCGGAAAACTCCTCTAAAAAATTACTAATGTGGCTGTCGCCGGAAATTTTCTCAAAGCTTTCCAAATAATCAAAAAATTGTTTGAGGTGCTGATTTTGGCGAATGATGTCACGATTGCCGGCCTCTTCTTGTTCTTTAAGATAATTGAGGTAGCCGCTGTTGTCTAAAAAATAATATAGAAGGATGGATGGCTTTAGGGCGCGCGCTTGTTTCATCCCATCATGAATCAGGCTGACTAATGTATCACAGGCCGCCACACCTTCGGCCGACAGATAAATTTCACGACAGCGCTTCAACGTTTCATAATACGAATTGGCTTTTTTTTTGGCAAACGACGTGAATTTTTGAATATCATTTTCTTTAATGCCTAAAAACGGCATCCGTAGAAGCCGAAAAACGGCGTTGGAGTCAAAATGATCGTTTATGGCCTTGAAGTAATTATAACAATCCAATACCACCGGCTGGCGGTACAGGCCGCTGGCCGCTAAAAATTCATAAGGAATCCCCTGCGCTTCTAGGCTGTGCAAAAATGGCTCGGCGTGACTATTGGCTCTTACAAGAATAGCAAAATCGTCCCACGTGGCTGTTTCGTCAATTTGTTTTAATCTGGCAATCTCCCATACCACTTCGCGTACTTCTTGCTCAAGTGTGGCAGAGTGGAGGTGAACCACTGCGTTCGCCTCTTTGTCATTCCGAGCGGAGCGAAGCGCAGTCGAGGAATCTCGTGCGTCGTTCGAGTGAGCCAGAGATTTCTCCTTCGTCGTCGAAATGACAAGTGGTTTTTTTGCAATCAACTTTTTATCAATTTTCAACTTAACTTCCAACCGGTCCGGATTATTATTTTGAATTGATTTATAAGCGGTATCCAAAATCGTTTGGTTACTACGATAATTTTCATTCAAAACAATTTCTTTGGATTCAGGGAATTCATCTTTAAAACGTAAAATGTTAGAAACACTGGCCCCGCGAAAAGCGTAAATACTTTGGTCGTCATCGCCCACTACCGTGAGCTGAGCGCCGTTCGCGCCCCCCCCTCGAGGGGGGTAGTGGGGGTGTAAGACCTTTGCGTCGTCAATTTGCGGTGAACGGCCACGCAAAAGACTTACACCCCCCGTGAGGCCCCCCTCGAGGGGGGAACCATCGCCTGCCAATGTCCTGATTAAATTAAACTGTGCCCAGTTAACATCCTGAAATTCATCCACCAAAATATATTTAAACTGTTTTTGGTAGCGTTCCAAAATCTGCGGGCGCTCGGCAAACAATTTATTGACGTAAAAAATTAAATCGCCAAAATCCAGGCGGTTAGTGTCGAGGAGGAGTTGATTGTAGGTGTGGTAGGCGCTCGCGATTTCGGTGAGACGGGCGATTTCGTTTCGACTCATGTTGACCTCACCCACCCCTACCCCGCCCAAGCGGGGAATTGCTCTCCCCTTACGAAGGGGAGACGCAGAGGGGTCTCGATCGTCGTTTAATTTTATATTTTCCGCGTACGCCAAATACTCGGCCGGGGTAATTAATTCATCTTTACATTTGGAAAAATGTTTTAGCAATTCGTGAATGTGTTTACTGGGGTTACCAGCCGGGCAGTAATAATCCAAATTAAATTTGTTTAAATTTTTACGCATCAGTAGCCAGGCCGCGGTTTGGCTTAACAGTTCAAACTGCCCCGAGAGGCCAATATCAATGGCGTGGCGCTCTAAAAGCCGTTGGCAAAAAGCGTGAAAGGTAGAGATAGCAAGTTCGGTGTAACCGGTTTCCAGCCGCTCATCCGTGCGCTCCTGAATTTCCAAACTGGCTTTGTCGTTAAACACCAACGCCAAAATTTCCTCGGGCTTGGCCAAGCCTTTTTCCAACAGGTAACAAATTTTTTCCGTAATCACCGTGGTCTTTCCCGTTCCCGCCCCAGCTACAATCAAAAGCGGGCCGGTGGTGTACTCCACGGCCTCGGTTTGGGCTTTATTTAAAGCGTACTTGGACATAAATTTAAAATATCCACAGATTGCGTTTGACAAAAAAGTAAAGGCGTGGTATTCTAATTTATAGAAAAAGGCTTTTGGCAGTGGTTTATAAACCACAACGTCGAAAGTCTTTTTTGCGTTTAAGCGCTTATGTATCGAGCGGAAATACAGAGATAAGCCATTTTTGATCGGACTGCCTGTCTTCTTTAATCTGTACAAAAAAAATTTCATTATTGAGCGTAGAGCCGGCAAATCGGTGCAATATTTCTCCCTTGCGATTAGGGTTTTCTTTGGAAGTAGGCTCCTGTTTGGTTTTTTGGATAAGCTCAACAGCGCACGGAAAAAATGCTACCCGCCGCGTTTTATCACGCAGATTTTTTTCGCGCAGATGTTGCCAAAATAAACCCAAAAATATTTTTTGCTTTTTAAAATACGCTGACCGCACATACGGCCGGCGTTTTGATTTACCCGTGATTACTTTATACTGGCCAAAAGCTTTTTTCATCAACCGCGGCCAGTGGCTACCGGTCAATTTATGCGCTCGAGTTTTATAGTACTGCATAACTTTATTCTATCACTGTAGTACTAAAAAGAAAAGGCATGATTGTCTATTTTTCTTTATTCCTCAATTGTCCACAAGCCGCGGCAATATCCTGCCCCTGCGAATAGCGAATGGTGGACGTAATCCCCGCATTCATGAGGTTTTGGTGCCAATGCTCAATAAGTTCGTGCGGGGTGCGGGTGAAAATGCGATAGTTGGAGCCCATTTGTTCTTCTAATTTATTAATTTCGTCCACCGTGCCGGCGTCATTGGTGGTGTTGTAGGGAATGAGGTTGATGCGAATTATAGGGAAACGTTTGCACAATTTTAGGAGTGCTTGTAAGTGCTCTTCATCATCATTTACACCACTCAACATTATATACTCAAAGCCAATAAAATGGGTGCGGTTGCCAAATTTTTGGTGGTAGGCATTCCCCCACTTTACCAACCACTCCAAAAATCCTGGTTTGTGGGTGGGAATAATGGTTTTGCGTGATTCTTCAATAGCGCTGTGGAGTGACAGCGCAAAACGTACGGATGGGAAGTCGGTGTCGGTAATCATTTTTTCCATTGACGGAATGTACCCAACAGTAGAGAGGGTAATTTTCGTGGGGCCAACGTCGCTATTAGCCAAAATGGTATTGAGCGCTCGCTTGACGTTCTCATAGTTTACCAATGGTTCTCCCTGACCCATGAGAACGATATTATTTACACGGTTGTTTTCTTTGGCGAGTATACGCTGTGCAAAGCGGTATTGATCGATCATTTCTTCAGCGGTAAGATTGCGCTTAAAACCGGCTTTCCCCGTGGCGCAAAAAGCGCAGCGCATGGGGCAGCCGGCTTGGCTGGAGATGCAGATGGTGTAACGGTCGTTGTTGATGTCACGACCAATTGTCCATTTGTCATTGCGAGGAAGGAGCGCCGCAGCGACTGACGAAGCAATCTCCCCGCTGGCGTCCTCGATCAAATCGGGGAGATTGCCGCGTCGCTCGTTCCTCGCTCCTCGCAATGACATGCGTCCCATCAGCACCATCTCAATCAAATTTCCATCGCCTAATTTAAAAAGATACTTACGCGTGTTATCATTTTTACTTTTAAGTTCGGTGTATACCTCCAAACTCAGCCACGGGATATCCTTTAGTTTTTCGCGGAGTTCAACCGGCAACGTCGTAATTTCGTCGTAAGAATTTAGAGATACGTCAAACCACGCCTTTTCAACTTGTTTGAGGCGGTAAGCGGGTTGGTCGGCGAGAATGGATTTTAATTGGTTGGCAACTGGTTCCATAATTTTGTTGTCATCCTGAGGCGTAGCCGAAGGATCTTCTTATTACCCAAACGAGCGGGAACAAAGAAGATTCTTCGTTTCACTCAGAATGACAATTAATTATTTTTTGCTCATTTTAGCACAAATAATGGCTATCGTCAAGAAAAAATCTCTCCTTTTGGGAGAGATTTAGTCTTGCATGAACCCGCCCGCCTGCCGTTTCCACAGCTTAGTGTAAAGGCTAGTTGCCTTTTTAAGAAGCTCTTGATGCGTACCGCTTTCCTCAATTTTTCCGTGGTTAACAACCACAATTCTATCCATACGCATAATAGTACTCAAACGGTGAGCAATAACAACCACGGTTTTATTTTTCATGAGTTTGTCTAACGCGTCCTGGATAAGATACTCGGACTCGGAATCTAAGCTCGAAGTTGCCTCGTCTAAAATCAAAATTGGAGCATTTCTCAAAATTGCTCGAGCAATGGCCACGCGTTGGCGTTCACCGCCCGAGAGCTTAACCCCCCGCTCCCCTACGTACGTTTCATATTTATCCGGGAATTCGAAAATAAACTCATGGCAATGCGCGAGCTTGGCTGCCTTAATTACTTCGGCGTCAGTGGCATCTGCTTTGCCATAACGAATATTCTCCATGAGGGTGCGATGGAACAAAATTGGATCCTGTGGCACTAAACTAATGGCCCCCCACAAACTCTCCTGCGTAACATGGGAAATTTTCTGGTTATCAATAAATATTTTTCCACTCGCCACTTCGTGCATGCGCAGAAGTATCTTCACAATTGTCGACTTTCCCGCTCCCGACGGCCCAACCAATGCCACTTTCTCACCACCAGAAATAGATAAATTGAGTTTATCAAAAATCTGCCGCGTTTCGTGGTAGTAAAAATCAACTTCTTTAAATTCAATCGCACCTCCGCTCACTTTAAGCGCTTTGGCCTTGGGCACATCCTGAATTTCATGGGGTGTGTTAAGAATAACGGTCATTTCTTCAGCATCAGTTAAATCCGTGTAGAGATTGCGAATAATTTTGCCAAAATCCCACACCTTCTCAAAAATAATAATCATGTAGGCCTGGATAAGCACAAAATCACCTACCGTTAATTTACCCTGCTGCCACAGTTTAATGGCGAGGTAAAAAATACCAATTTCAAATGCCACCACCAAGAGGCCTTGCACGCCTTCAAAAATACCGTCCAGATTCCAGGTAAATCGGCGAAGTTGCCGCACCCGCTCCATGGCAGCAGCAAAAGTTTTTAGCTCACGCCGATAGCCAACGAATAATTTGACATTGCTGTTATTGGTAATTGTATCCGCTAAAATTCCGGTGGATTTGGTCTCGGCGGCATTGCGTTTCACGTCAAAACGAATTTTATAAGAGGTAAAAATCCAGTTCACCGCCAAGAAAATACTCATCCACGTCAAACTCCCCAGCCCCAGCCAAAAGTCTTTTCTAAATAATACAAAAATCACAACGGTGAGGTCGACAAACAACGGAATAATCGTCCAGGTAATTTTATCGGCTACGTTTTCAAAGGCGCGGGTAAACCAATTAACGCGTTTGACGAGTGAACCAACAAAATTATTGTTGAAGTAGGCGAACGAGTGCTTGTGGAGATACGCAAAACAGTAGTTGGCAAGCGCCGCCATTACTTTAGGCTGAAAATAGTTATTAAAAAACGCGGCCACGCGCCAAAATGCCCAGCGAAAAGCTTCGATCCAGGCAATGGTTATTAAGACACCAAAAAGCGCCACTTCGGTTGTCTCCGCAGTTCCGCCCTGCGCCAAAATATCAAAAAAGCGCTTAAAATAAAGCGGAATAATAATGCCAGTAGCCGATCCGCCCACCACGCAAACAAACAACCCAAACATCACCAGCCAATACTTGCGGGCCTCGGACCAATAAATTTTGAGAGTCAATTTGGTGTTATATTTCATGTTTGTAGAAGCGGATAAGCGCGGATAGTTACGCAGATAGACGCTGAAATATTAGAAGAAAAACGCCCCAGGGGCTTGGGGTTCACAATAAAAGACGTAAAATTAGCCAAAATGTTACAGTGAAAACAAAATTCAAGATACACTTAAAAATACACAATTTGTATATTCATCCACGTATGTTGTCTTTTGCCGCTCATTTCTTCTCGCACTCACACTTACACCCTTCCTGACATTTACAGCAAAAACAACACAATTCCCCATTACACGCGCAGCGATCCTCGGAATTCTCGAAAGGCATTTGGCACGAAGCGCATTGGTCCATATAGTTAGTGATTAAGATACAAAATACATAGAAAAATATACACACAATTGTATATTGATCCATGTATGTTGTCTCTTGTTATATTGTAGCGCAAATAAAAAACCGTTACAAGTGCCCCGGTTTTTAAATTAAATTATTTCAACTTCCGATACTTATTCCCCACCCGCACCCGGGCCAACGCCTTTTCCATCTGCGCCGCCATTGCCGCGTAATTTACATCATCCTTTTCGCGCGCTGATTCCATAAGCTTGGCCGCCTTGTCGCGCGCCGCCTCGGCTCTGGCGAGGTCAATTTCGTGGGCGTGTTCGGCGGTATCAGCGAGTACCACTACGGAGCCGTCGGGTCGCACTTCCGCGAAACCGCCGGAAACGGCGATGGATAATTCCTCGGTTCCTTTTTTATATTTAATTTCACCAGGAACCAAATTGGCAACCAGTGGAATATGATGTTGGAGAACAGTAATTTCGCCCATGGTAGTCATCATTGTGACTTGGGTGATTTCATCGGCGAAGACTTCTCTTTCTGGTGTGACTATTTTGAAATTCATAATTTTTTAGATTGTCATCCCGAACCACAGTGATGGATCTCTGGCTTAACTGTCATTCCGACCAAGCGTCACAGCGAGTGGAGGAATCGCTTGACCGTTGTGACACACGGGTCAAGGGATTCTTCGACTTCGGCTGCCAAGCCTTCGCTCAGAATGACAAACGTTGATTGAGTCAGAAATTCCTCCGGAGCCTGCACTGAGCGCAGCGAATATGTCGTCGGAATGACAGTAGTTTACTTCACTTCATCAATTCCACCTTTCATATAAAACGCCTGCTCCGGTTTATCATCATGCTTGCCATCCAAAATTTCGCGGAAACCACGGACGGTGTCAGCTACCGGAACATACTTGCCTTCACTGCCGGTGAAAACTTGGGCGACAAAGAAGGGTTGTGATAAGAATTTCTGAATTTTGCGTGCGCGAGAGACGGCGGTTTTGTCTTCATCGCTTAATTCTTCCATGCCGAGGATGGCAATAATGTCTTGCAAGTCTTTATATTTTTGCAAAACTTTCTGCACATCACGGGCCGTGCGATAGTGTTCTTCGCCGATGATGAGTGGGTCAAGAATGGTGGAGTTAGAATCCAAGGGGTCAACCGCTGGGTAAATACCAAGTTCAGTGAGTGAGCGATTTAACACAACGGTGGAATCGAGGTGAGCGAAAGTTGTGGCGGGCGCGGGGTCAGTCAAATCATCGGCTGGCACATACACCGCTTGGACAGAAGTGATGGAACCCTTGTCGGTTGAGGTAATGCGTTCTTGGAGGGCTCCCATCTCACTAGCTAAGGTTGGTTGGTAACCCACGGCGGAAGGCATACGTCCGAGCAAAGCAGAGACTTCGGAGCCAGCCTGGGTGAAACGGAAAATATTATCGATAAACAACAAAATGTCTCTCCCCTCTTCATCGCGGAAATATTCGGCCATGGCCAAGGCGGTTAGGGCCACGCGGGCACGAGCACCGGGCGGTTCATTCATTTGGCCAAAAACCAAAGCGGTTTTATCAAGCACACCGCTCTCTTTCATTTCGCGATATAAGTCATTACCTTCACGACTGCGCTCACCTACACCGGCAAACATGGAATAGCCACCGTGTTCCGCGGCAATGTTTCGGATCAGTTCTTGAATCAAAACTGTTTTGCCAACGCCAGCGCCACCAAATAAACCAACTTTACCACCACGCAAAAATGGGCAAATAAGGTCAACTACTTTAATACCCGTTTCCAAAACCTCCGATTTGGTAGATTGTTTTACAAAATCTGGAGCGGGGCGGTGAATGGGGTATTTTTTCTTGGTTTTGACCTCGCCGAGGTTGTCGATGGTCTCTCCCACCACATTAAACATGCGGCCCAGCGTCTCGGGGCCAACCGGCACAGAGATAGGTTCGTTATGCGATGTTACCTCTTGCCCTCGTTCCAGGCCGTCGGTAGTACTCATGGCCACCGCGCGGACGGTATTGTTGCCCAAGTGTTGTTGTACTTCAAGCATGAGCTTGTTGCCATCGGGTAATTTTGTTTCGGCGGCGGTGTAGAGATCGGGCAACTTTTCTGGGAAATGGACGTCGATTACCACACCGATGATTTGGGTTATGGATCCTTTGAGCATATCGTAAAAGTTATTAGTTATTTGTTATTGGTAAATAGATTATGTGTCATCCCTTCGACAGGCTCAGGGCAGGCTCTGAGTGAAACGAAGGATCTTCATATTGCCCAATCGCTTTGTTTCGGATTCGACTAGAAAATTTGAAGATTCTTCGCTACGCTCTGAATGACATTTTTATCCCAACGCCGCCGCCCCACCAACAATCTCCGCGATCTCCTGCGTAATCGCGGCTTGGCGGGCTTTGTTAAAGGTTTGTTGTAACTCTTTAATAATATCATTCGCGGCATCACTCGCGTTTCTCATGGCCAACATGCGGGAACTGTGTTCGGAAGCGTCGGATTCTAAAATGGCTTGGTAAATTTGCATTTCAATGAGTCGGGGTAACAACACTTCGAGCACTTCGGCTGGGTTTGGCTCAAATGTAAAACCATAGCCGATTTGATCGCTGTCGTCCAGGGTTTCTTCTCCTCCATACAACGCGCGAAGACCCCCACCTTCGTCCTCCCCCTTAGAGGAGGAGGGATCGTCGCTATTACCCTCTCCTCGAGGAGAGGGACGGAGGGTGAGGTCATCGTCACTCACCTCACTCAACGGCAATATCTGTTTAATCGTCGGCACTTGCTGAATGGCTGATTTAAAATCCGTATACGCCACCACAATCCGGTCATATTTCCCTTCAATATAATCACGCACTACCAACTGGGCCATGGGCAAAACTTCTTCAATTCGCGTAGTTAGATCAAGCTTGTCAAATTCTGCGACGACGGTGTGGCCAAATTTATGGTAGATTTTCTTGCCGCGCTTACCGGTGAGGATGATGTCGGCGGTCACTTCATGATTGTCATCCTGAGTCGGAGCGAAGGATCTAGTTCGCTCGTCCGATTGGCCAACTAGATTCTTCGCTTCACTCATAATGACAGTAGCACTCACGACAGATTGTTGTGATCGAATATACTTATCCACTTCCTGCAACAACCGGCTACTAAATCCACCCGCTAACCCACGATTACTCGTTATTAAAATCACTCCAACTTTTTTCACTTCGCGTTTCGCCAACAGCGGGTGATGGCGCAAGTCAGTCTTCTCCGCAATTTCCTTAAGCATCTCCCACGCCAACGCCCCATACCCCCGCGACGACAACACATTCGCAATCGCCCGACGCATTTTGACAGCACTAATCAACTCCATGGCTTTGGTAATTTTTTTGGTGGAGTCAATAGATTTAATGCGGCGTTTGATTGTTTTGGTGTTAAGGGGCATACCAAAATTACAGCTCTAATAATTGAGATTGAATACGAAGTAAAATTTCAATTTTTGGTGTTACAATTTCTCGTGCCAAATATCGATTTGTCACATCTCTGAGGTTGCTTTTTAATATACGCATTTGTGCTTCTTTTTCATCACTATCCATAATACCGTTGAGTCTTTTCATTTCACTGGCTAGATCATCAATCTCTTGATCAAAAACATCTTTAACATCATTTTCTTTATCTTCTGGAATAATGGCTGGTTCTTCTTTTGAACGCGCTACAGAAATGTCTGTCATAACAAATAAATAATTATTTAAATTTTGTTTTATTAAATTCTTCTATCGCCTCTTTCAACTCCCCCTCAACCTTTTCATCCCAACCCCCACTTCCAATTTTTTCCAAAAGCGGCTGGCGAGTCTTATCTAAAAACACGTGGAATTTTTCTTCCCATTCTTTCATATTTTTTACCTCAACATCATTCGTGTAACCATTCGACACAGCGTAAATAATCGCGACTTGATGCGCTACGGACATTGGGCCGTATTGGGGTTGTTTGAGAATTTCTACCATGCGGGCGCCCAGATCAATTTGTTTTTTGGTTTCTGGATCTAAATCGCTCGAAAATTGGGAGAAGGCCTCCAGCTCGCGGAACTGGGCTAAACTCAGTTTAAGTTTGCCGGATACTTTTTTCATGGGTTTTATTTGAGCGCTGGAACCGACGCGCGATACGGAGATACCAACGTTCACGGCCGGGCGAATACCGCGGTAGAACAAATCTGATTCCAAGAAAATTTGGCCGTCGGTAATGGAGATGACGTTGGTGGGAATGTAGGCCGTTACGTCGCCAGCTTGGGTTTCGATAATAGGCAAGGCGGTAATCGAACCACCGCCCGATTCGGTATTGCGGCGGCAAGCGCGTTCAAGCAAACGAGAGTGAAGGTAAAAAACATCACCCGGGTACGCTTCACGGCCCGGTGGGCGGCGGAGCAAGAGGGAGACCTCGCGGTAAGCGACGGCTTGTTTGGACAAATCATCGTAGACAATCAACACGTCCTTACCCTGATCCATAAAATATTCCGCCATGGCCACGCCAGCGTACGGGGCAAAATATTGGAGAGCGGCGGCGTCCGAAGCGCCGGCACACACTACGATAGTATAATCCATCGCACCAGTTTCTTTTAGCTTGGCCACGATACGCGCCACCTTAGCTTCTTTTTGTCCAATGGCCACGTAAACACAAATCATGTTCTGGCCTTTTTGGTTGATAATAGTATCAATGGCGACAGCGGTTTTACCGGTTTGGCGATCCCCAATAATAAGCTCGCGTTGTCCGCGACCAACGGGAATCATAGCATCGATGGCTTTAATACCAGTCTGCACGGGCTGACTTACGGGTTCGCGTTTCATGACGCCCGGGGCAATCCGTTCGATAGGGTAAAACTTTTTGCTGTGGAGGGTAGCGCCGCCGTCAATTGGGCTCCCCAGTGAATCAACCACGCGTCCAATCAATTCCTCACCCACTGGTACGGACAAAATACGACCCGTTCGTTTCACCGTATCGCCTTCTTTAATACCTTTAAAATCCCCCAAAATAACCGCACCCACCGCTTCTTCTTCAAGGTTCAAAGCAACTCCAAATATTCCCCCAGGAAATTCCAACATTTCGCTGGCTTGGCATTTTGAGAGGCCGCTGAGACGAGCAATTCCATCCCCCACTTCCGTCACCGTGCCAATTTCTTCCACGGCAACTTGTTTCTCAAAACCAGCAATATTTTTTCGGAGTTCTTCAACGATTGTGTTTATGGACATAAATTTATTAATTAATTTAAGCATCACCACCGGCACTAAGTGGTTGCGTGATTCCTAATTTTTCCATGGAAACATAGGGTTTATCTTCGTGAAGAAATGCCCGCAGCTCATCGTAATCAGCCGGTAAACCTCTAAACTGTTTATAGTTTGACAACACCTTTAAATATTTTGCTTTAATTTCCTTGGGAGTCGTATTGGGAATTCCGGCGATAAATTGTTCAATCGTCGCGTCCCTTTTGGCGCAGAAAAACAATATAGATACCAGCACCCTATCATCTTCTCCTAAACTTTCTAATAATTTTTTATAATCAAAGCGCCGATCTACTTTTTCAAATTCTTGATCGGAATACCGGCCTCTTGATTGAATGCGATCTAAATTTTTAGCCATATTAATAACTTATTTTTTCTTTAAATTTTGCTAATTGTTTTTTAAGGCTGGCATCAAAAATTTTATCTGATGTTTTAACAACAAATCCACCCAACAACTTTTCATCGGTTCGTTCTTTTGCTTCCACCTGCGCTCCAAAAGCCTCTTTAATTTTTTTAAGCGTGGCGCTATCAAGCTCGTGGGCGGACATAATTTCTATTTCCTGAATCCCCGCTTGCTTTTTAGCATACACTACAAACTCAACAATAATTTTTTCAGCCTGTTTAAGTTTGTGATTTTTAAATAAT
>SICD01000055.1 GCA_009694865.1 Candidatus Magasanikiibacteriota bacterium | reverse complement strand
CAATTGATACTTTTTAAAGCGCGTATCAAGGGCAATAGCAGAGATGGCTGGGTCGTCAGTTGGTAGCTGGTCTTGGCTGTGGCTAGAAATTACAATCGCTCCAGGATTATAGGCATACATATAATCATTTGGCTTCGCTAACATGCCGGGATTGTGAGCAAGTGTTTCGTCATTTAATCCTCCTAAGTCGATTGTTTTGAGGCCAGAAAAATATGGAATCGCTCCGGCATCCATATATACTGCCAGCCATTCATTCGCCGGCATCTTTTCCTTTAAAATTTTGCCAATAGCATTATGCTCTTGTCCTTGGAGCTCTATCTGCTCTCTGGCAAACCGTATTTCTTCTGGTAATTTTTTAATGTTGTAGGCTACCTGGTACATCATCAGTAAACACACAAACGCGCACACTACATAGTAACGCTTAGGCTGGGTTTGGCGAGAAACGCGCAATGCAAAGAGGCCCATATCTAGAACGACTGCGAGCAGTATCCAAACCAAGCTCAAGAGCGGCATGTAGTAACGGTACGAAAAGTTAACGCTTAAATGGCTACGGGTAAACTGAGCTATGTTTATTAATACAAAACTAATTATTACAACCCCAACCGGCCATAACTTGCGAACTACCGATAAAACAGTTTGCTCTTTTATTTTAACCCAGGAACTATCGGTGTCTAGCGCTACCAAAATAAAGATAATAATAATTGAAGGCAGAAAAAAGCGCACTAGATAGCGATAAAAATCGGCAACATATGCTAAGGTAAAAGAGCCGACAGTTTTGATATGGTAAGTATTGGGTAGGTAGCTACCATAATACTGCATTTGCCAGTACAGACATAGACTAATAGGCAATATATAGAGGGCGAAAGCAAGTATGCAAAAACGCCAGAATAAAGTACGCCCAGCTCGCTGATACGCATGGTAGGCGCCAGCCAATAGACAGAGACCGCTTAAAGCGACGCCTTCTGGTCGCACCAAGCTTATACTAAGTAAACTCACCAACAGGCAGACAGCAGCCACCCAATACTGGCTGGTTGCCGTGTACACCGCTGTTAAGGCATAAATACACACCAGGAGCAGCGCTAAAAACAGCATGGTTTCCATGCCTGAATACATGTGTGTAGCCAACTGTGGCAAAGTACTATAGAGGAGGATGGTGAGCGCGCCCGCCAAGGGGGCTAAACGTAAGCGGCGAAAGATTAGCCAAAGCATGAAGCCACCTATAAAAAAACTAATCACGCCAATAGCGTGACTTACAGTTTGCGGTGAAAGCCCAAGACGGATAAAGCCTGCTAGAATCACCGGCCAGGCCAAACCAGTACTTCCGTCGACCGGATCCTCCCCCACATTCCAGGTTAAAGCGCCGTGATTCGCTAAATTGTCGGCATAGCGGTATGAAATGTAGGCATCATCCACCGCCCATTTTGGAAAAATAATTGCGACACTTACGGCGTAAATAATGGCACACGCATATAAAAGTTTGGCCATAATATTAGGAACAGGTTTTAAAAAAATTAATATTTTTCAAATCATTTTCTAAGCTGGCACCAATTTTAGGCGTTTCAAAAACAATATCAATCGAATGCGGCGCGGCGTATTCCTCCAACGTTTGGCGAACCCACGCCACATCAAAAGTTGCTTCCCACATATTGAAGTGCTCATCAACAGGCGAATTTTTGTCACCTCCAGAAATATGAAAATAACGCGGAGTTAGTTCACGCAAACAATCTTGAATAAAATTTTGATAATTTAATTTTTGGTAGCAAGCCGCTTTTACCGCCTTTTCTACATCAAAACAAATCGGTTTGGATTGTTGTATGGCGACAAGCTCTGGAAGCGTCTGCCCAAACATAGGTACTTTAAATAAATCCAACCCTGCCATATTTTCTATATAAATGCGCGGATCATCAATTTTATTAAGATTTTCTAAAAACGATTCCGTAGTGTGACGCTGGCCGGGATGCACGACTATAATTGGACTCTTAAAAAAATTTGCCAGCTCTACAGTTTTTTTCCATGTTGCCAGCTCTTCATCTCCCAGCACAAATTCGTGCCATTTGTTGGTGTTAGTATTATGGGTGGTAACGGGGCAGAAGCGAATACTTTCTAAAGCTAACTGTGAAATCTCTGCCTCTGGGTTATTATATAATTCAATAAAATCAACTTGCCCAAGATGGCATAATTCTGCGGCTTCCTTAAACCGCTCAAGCTCGTTGCTCGTCCACATTTTAAGGCCATAGCGAATCATAGTTGGCGAGTTAAAACAAAAGTATCCGGCGTAGTTTCGATTTGTATAAATCCATGGGCCTTAAAAAGATTAACAGAGACCACATTATTGTTTTTTACTTCCGCTTTAAGTTTAAGGCCGCTGGGGAGTTGCACTAAAACTTCGAGCAACAGTTTTTTTCCTAAACCTTGGCCGTGCCAGTTTGGATTCAGAGCGATAGAAACTACATAGGCCAAAGAAGCATCAACATCGCATCGGCAATAACCACACACTTCCTGGTCGCATACCAGCACCCAGCAATAATTTTTTACTTCGCCAAAATATTTTTTTTGGAACCACTCATCATGCTTATCAAACGGTACCAACTCGTTCGTGAGGGCGGTGGCAGCGACATCTAAATTGAAGCGAACGTTCCAGACGGCGTGAGAATCGCTGGGCGTGGCAGGCCGCACCTGGCAAATTTGTTCATTCATACTTAGTGTTTAATTAAATTCCAGGACAACGGCGTGCCGCGTTCAATATCCTGTGTTGCCTGTTTCCCAAGCACTGCATCATAAAATTTAGTTTCTAACCCGCAGGCCGGACGAATACTGCGCACATTTTCGACAGTAAATTGCTCGCCCTGTTTAATATCTTTAACCACAAAAAGCGAACGCCGGAACCCTCGGTTATATTCTTCGGCGGGAGTTTGGCAGCCATAATGGATTGTACCCATTATTATTTCATTGCGGCGAATAGTTTCAACCATTGCTTTAAAATCATCACTGCCGAGCGAAAACTGGCTGTCAAAGGCTTCGTCCGATTCAATTAGGAAGTGTTTTTCAATTATACTCGCCCCCATGGCAGCCGCTAAAATGGGAATTTCGATTCCGCCATTATTATCCGAAAAACCAACTCCTGTTTGAAATTTATTCTGCAGGTCATGCATGGTGCGTAAATTTGTAAACTCTGGCTCTGGAGTATGGGCGTACGAAGTAACGCAGTGTAAAAGGGCCAAGTCCTTTACCCCGGCATCGCGCAGCGTTTTCACGGAAAATTCAATTTCTTCAAGCGTCGCGAACCCCACCGACAAAATTACCGGTTTGCCCGTGGAGGCAACTTTTTTCAGAAGCGGAATATCCGTAGCTTCGTAGGAAGCTATTTTATAGAGCGGCGTATCGAGCGTTTCCAAAAAATCGACATCGGCGATTGAAAAAGGCGCTGAGAAAAAAACTAATCCCAAACCTTCAGCGAGCTTTTTGAGATCAGCGTGCCATTCACGCGGCGTGTAGGCTTTTTGGTACAACTCATAAAAAGTCTGGCCTTTCCAGGCTTCCGGATTATCTTTTCCACCAACGTAAAACCATTGCTTGTTACAATCAATCGTCATACTGTCCGGAACATATGTTTGCAACTTGATCGCGTCGGCTCCAGCGGCAGCTGCCCCTCTCACAATTTCTACGGCTCGATTATAATCCTGTTTATGATTGGCTGACATTTCGGCAACAATGAAACAAGGTTCGTGTGAACCGATTTTTCGCGGCCCGGCGGGAGTTTGAATAATGAATGGTTTGACCATAGTATGTGTTAATGTGCTGGAGTATGGGTACTTTATAACCGCACCGCGATTCCCCGCTCTTTTAAATATCGTTTTGCTTCAAGCGGTGTCGCTTCAGTAAAATGGAAAATACTAGCGGCTGAAACTGCGGAAGCGCCTCCCGCAAGAATTGCTTCAGCCATATGCTCATACGACCCGGCTCCGCCGGAGGCAATAACGGGGATACCCACGGCAGACGCAACACTTTTTATGAGTAAAATATCATAGCCATCCATTGTGCCATCGCGATCAATTGAAGTTAAAATAATTTCACCCGCGCCGCAGGTAGCCATTTTTTTGGCAAAAGCGGCGACTTCGAGCCCGGTTGGCTGTGTGCCGGAGTGCGTATACACTTCGTAGCTACCATCTGGTTTTTGTTTAGCATCAATTGAAACTACGGCGCACTGCGAGCCAAATTGACCGGCAATCGCGCTGACGAGTTCCGGAGTTTGTACGGCGGCCGTATTAACGACTATTTTATCCGCCCCAACCAGAAGCAGTCGGCGGGCGTCTTCAATTGTCGCCACCCCGCCGCCTACGCCAAGCGGCACAAAACATTCGTCAGCAATCTCGTCGATCATTGCGAAGTCCGGTGGGCGGCGTTCACCAGTGGCGCTGATATCTAAAAACAAAAGCTCATCCACTTCTCGCAAATTATATACTTTAATGGTTTGCATGGCGCTGCCGGTACGCCGCCAGCTATCAAAGCGAACGCCTTTAACCAAACCAAAATTTTTAAACAGTAATGTTGGAATCACCCGGACTTTGAGCATACAATTATAACGCCAAAAAATTCTTGAGCACCTTAAACCCAGGTCGCTGGCTTTTTTCCGGATGAAACTGCACGCCCCAAATGTTTTCCCGCTCCACTACCGACGTAAAACCGCCAGCATACGGCGTGGTGGCCGCCAGGTGAGCTGCATTCGCGCAAACAAAGTGAAAACTATGCACAAAATAAAAATCTGTGTTTGGCGCTATATCGGCCAATAAAGCCAGCTCGCGAACCGGCAGAACTTCATTCCAGCCCACGTGGGGAACTCGCTCGTAAGCCAATTTTGGCTCAAGTCGTCGAACTTCTCCGGGGATCCAACCCAGGCCTGGTGTTTCGCCGCCCTCGAACCCCGTTGAGGCCAAGAGTTGCATACCAAGACAAATCCCCAAAAAAGGAACTTTTTTTTCGAGTGCCATTTCGACAAGTAATTTTTCGAGCTGGTAAGCGCGAATATTGCTCATTCCGGCCGTAAACGCGCCCACGCCTGGCA
>SICD01000010.1 GCA_009694865.1 Candidatus Magasanikiibacteriota bacterium | reverse complement strand
GTAAGTTTTCTCACTTCTTCGGCGACCACGGCGCCATCCACACCGGCGTTAGCGGCAATTTGGCGAAGTGGTTCTTCCATCGCTCGGCGCATGATATTAATTGTGACGGCTTCCTCGGGATCGAGTTTCAAATTTTCTAAACATTTTACAGCACGGAGCAAGGCCACACCGCCACCTGGCACAACACCTTCTTCCACGGCGGCTTTGGTAGCGCCAACGGCATCTTCAATGCGTTGTTTAACTTCTTTCATTTCAGTTTCAGTCGCGGCGCCAACTTTAATGATGGCGACACCGCCAGCCAACTTGGCTAAACGTTCTTGGAATTTTTCTTTGTCAAAATCACTGTCAGTTTGCTCAATCATCTTTTTAATTTGGGCAACGCGTTCTTCCACCATTTTCTTTTCGCCCTTACCTTCCACAATGGTGGTATTTTCTTTAGTCGCAATAACTTTGTGGGCGCGGCCAAGATCCTCAAGAGTAGTCTCATCTAATTTGAGACCAACTTCTTCGGTAATGAGTTTGCCACCGGTAAGAACAGCAATATCTTGCAACATCTCTTTACGTCTGTCACCAAAGCCTGGAGCTTTTACGGCCAGCACATTGAAAGTGCCGCGGAGTTTGTTCACGACGAATGTGGCCAAAGCTTCACCTTCTACTTCATCGGCGATGATGACGAGCTCTTTCTTACCGCTGGCCGCAACTTTTTCAAGAACCGGAAGAACATCGTGAATGGAAGAAATCTTTTTATCGGTGATGAGGATAAAAGCATCGCTGTATTCCGATTCCATGCGTTCGGCGTTGGTAACCATGTAAGGGGAAACATAACCCTTATCAAAACGCATACCCTGCACGGTTTCAATTTCCATGCCGAAAGATTGGGATTCTTCCACGGTGATAACACCATCTTTGCCCACCACTTTCATGGCATCAGCAATTTTGCGACCAATTTCTTTGTCGTTAGCGGAAATAGCGGCCACATCGGCAATTTCATCTTGCTCCACGGGCTTGGCAATGTTTTCTTTAATTTCTTTAATAATTGCTTCCACGCACTTGTCGATACCACGCTTGAGGGCAACTGGATTGGCTCCGGCGGTAACGTTCTTAAGACCTTCCGCGACAATGGCTTGAGCGAGAACGGTAGCGGTAGTCGTACCATCACCCACATCATCGTTGGTGCGGCTAGCCACTTCCTTCACGAGTTCCACACCAGCATTTTCAAATTTATCTTCCACTTCAATTTCTTTGGCAACGGTCACGCCATCTTTGGTGATGATTGGAGCGCCGTAACCTTTTTCTAAAACAACATTGCGGCCTTTGGGACCGAGCGTAACTTTAACGACGTTAGCGATAATGTTTACACCGCGCACTAACTTGTGGCGGGCGTCATCGCCGTAGAGAATTTGTTTGGCCATAGTGATGTTATTAGTTATTTGTTATTAGTTATTGGGGAATCGCACAATTGTCATTTCGAATCCCCGTCGCAGGGGTGAGAAATCTCTGGCTCACCGACGACCACCGGACAGAGATTCCTCGTCGCCGCGAGGCTCGCTCGGAATGACAGTGTGAATAATTTATTTAACAATCGCGAGTATATCCCCCTGCGAGACAATCTTATACTCTTCCTTCTCAATTTCGACCTTATCTCCTCCCCAACTTTTTAAAAATACAATGTCGCCAACTTTTACGTCCATTGCCTGGCGGGTTCCATTTTCCATCATTTTACCGGGGCCCACGGCTACTACTTCGGCTTCCGGCAATTCTTTTTCATTCGTGAGGATGATGCCAGATTTGGTTTTTTCTTCCTTTTTTTGTTTGACGAGAACGTTGTCTCCGAGGGGGCTGATGTTTTTCATATTCGAAATGATTTACATAGGGCCAGTCGCCGAATGTCATCCTGAGCGGAGTGAAGGATCTAGTTGGCAAATACTTTGGCCAACGAACTAGATTCTTCGTTTCACTCAGAATGACAAAATGACAGTCCCAAATAATGAATAAACGACTTATCACTCCCTGAATCCGAGTGATAATAGTAGTGCCATTGTACCTGAAAAATAAAAGCTGTCAAGGGGATGGCAGCGGGGGTTGTCCACAGGATTTTTTGGCTTATTTTAAACTCATCTCTATCCTTAAATTATCCACACGCGAGGCCTTTACAAATCTCTCTCTCTCTTTGCTATGATGCTACGTTCATCGATATCGCTCTGCCACAACGGTAGGGAATATCCAAAGGACGAGAGAGGGAACATGCGAATCAAGCCGCATTTGCTGTTCGCTGGAAATAGCGTCAGCGCCATGTACATCATCGCCGAGGTGCTCACCCGCGAAATTGGGTACGATACTGTTGTCTTTGCTCTCGCAGGAGACGCATTCCAGACGGCGGAGCTGCGCGCGGAGCAGAACGTCGCGTGCATCATCTTGATAACGGACGAGGAGAGTACAAACAGGCAGGGGGGCATGATTTACCACTACTGGCGTGGATTATTCCCCGATGTGCCGATCGTCTGGTACCACGGGGATACCAACAGCGACTTCTGGAAGGCGAAGTGGATGAAGAATGTCGCGTGGTGCAACGACGACATCGGACATCCGCTCACTGCCCTCATCACCGCGGTCAACAAAGCCGTCAACTGACAACCCCACCCGCGCGTTCCGCGCAACCGGTGGGCACCTGCGAACCAGCTGTCCATCACCTTTGTTTCTCAAGTTTGAGAAATAGAGGTGACAGCTGGTTTTTGTTTTAATCCTAAACCAATCATTAACCAGCACACCATCTGCCCCACATACATACTCCAGAGCCAGTGGTCGAACAGGCCAAGAATGAAGAGTGAAATTAAGATTGGGAAAAAGAGACGGTTGTGTTTCCACGTTAGCACAACAGCGCAACACATCAACACTGCAACACCGATGAAACCGAGAATGCCGAGTTCAGCAAGAATTAATAAGTAAATATTATGAATTGGTTGGTAGCGCCACACGGGCAGCGTGGGATTATTTTTGTAGAGCGCGAGGGTGTAGGCGCCCGGGCCAACGCCGAAAAGAGCGCGTCCGAGCCTCGGCAAACCACCCCCTACCCCCTCCTTGGTAAGGAGGGGAGACCAAAATATGGTTTTAAAATCTTGATATTGCTCCACCCGTGTGGTGCGTGACTGCTGCTCCAATCGGCCTTGGCTGGTGAGACGCGTGGTAAAGAGCGGAAGAAAAAACGACGCAGCAACCAGAGCTGCTCCCGCGGAGATAAGAAGTGGCGCCAGTATTTTTTTAAATCCTACTTTATTCTTCCAAAGCAAAATAATCGTGAGCGCTATCCCCACTTCAACCGCAATCCAGGCCGCACGGGAAAAGGAAAATAATAATCCGAGGCCTATAATAATCTCCCCCACCGTGAGAGCAATTTTATATCGCTTATCTTGAATACCTAGATATAGTAAAAGTCCGAACAAAAATGTAATAGCCAGAAAGCCTCCTAAAATATTAGGCGAACCAAACGCGCCGTACGCGCGGAGCCATCTCTCATCCCCCGCTTCAATCACAAACGCTCCTAAATCCTGAGAAAGATGCGAAGCGATTCCGGAAAATGGGAGATGAATAATTTTTTGACTAAAAAATTGCCAGATGGCGAGGAGGCCTTGAACGACTCCGCCGAGCCACAGTGAAGTAATTAGTTTATTAGTTGATTGGTTTATTAGTACGATGACGACGAGACAGGTGGCGCCAATGAGACGAAAAACAAAATTAAACGAAATATCTGCATTCAAACTATGGAATATTTCTATAACAAAATATCCAATTACCAATAAACTGATGAACAAATAAACTTTTTTACTTTTTGCGTTCTGCCATTCTTTTCTCCGACGAAGAATGCTAATAAACGACAGTACAATAATTGTCCACAGCAAAACTTCGGTAGCGTACCAGCTACTACCGCCATATTCCCAAAACCCGCCGTTAAGCGTTGCCGCTTGGTAGACAAGTCGGCTCTGCCAAGGCAACAAGAACAGAAACAGAAGTAAAAGATAGTGGATAATATTTATAAGCATAATATTAACGCGCCATTGCGAGTCCCGCACAAGCGGGACGTAGCAATCCCCATGCTTTCAGAATTAGTTCTGCTAACAATGGGATCACGACGTCAGCCCCGCACCTGCGGGGCTTCCTCGTGATGACGCCTAAAGTACTTTAATTTTTTCTAGCCATTTTTCGCGCATTATTTTTCTGGCATCATTTTCATGCAGTTTAATTATACCATCTTGAACTACCACTCCATTGTCTCCGAGCTTTGCTTTTTCTTTAAGCGAAAAAGCCATTTTGGTGAGCTGTAATTTTTTGGCTTCATTTTCAACTACATTACCATAACTCCCTCGCCACATTGCTTCCCAGGCACGTTTCCAGAGGTGACCGACGCTCCCACCACCCCGGCCCGCGAGGCCCACCCCTCCTCGGGCAGGAGGGGATGCCGATGTTATCCCCTCCTTACCAAGGAGGGGCGAGGGGTGGTTTGCCGCCATTGTGCTGTCGAGAACTGCTTGTACATTCGGCACATACTTCTCTACCCACGTATTCGCCAGCACAAATTTCTCGTAATAATTCTCCGGATCATAGAGCGGCTTCATCATGTTAAGCCAATAGGCAAAGTGAATATCATCGTCCACAACGCGCCACGGGGCAAGGTCGAGGTGGGCGGCATCAACGTAGAAAGAGAGACAGATACGGTCACGTTGGTGAGAGCCGTAAGTTCTAAGCCCTAAGCAGCGTAAGACGAGGTTGGTAAAAAAACGAACGATCCAGATACGGTTTTTTTCCGTGACGATAAAAAAATCAATGTCACTCTCCGGCTTGGCCATGCCGGCGCCCACAGAGTTGCAAACAAAAATTGCTTTGAGAAACGGAACAGAACGAATAAATTTTACGGCGCGGTGGGCTTTGGTTAATTTTTGTGCGGTAATTTCTGCTGCGCGCTGACGCTCAGCGATGAGATTTTCGCGGCCGGTAAGAAAGTAAAAACCATCGCGACATCCAAATCCCCCCTCGAGGGGGGTCGCCGTGGGGGGTGTAAGACCCGTGTGTGGCGGCCAAATTGACGACGCAGAGGTCTTACACCCCCCGTGCGCCCCCCTCGAGGGGGGATTCCCTACCCACGCCGCGAATTCCTCGTACCCCAGCCACGGTGGCTGCCACAAATACCGAAATAATTCCTCTAGGGTGAGAGGAAAATTGAGAATGTCAAAATAGGCTAACGTTTTTAAAATTGAATTTTCGAGTGGCTTGACAAATGACATTGGTGTGATAAATTATGTGAAACTGCCATGGAGGCCTGTGATGCGATCTGATACGAGCGATGCGAAAAACACGCGCTACGCCTTGGTGTGGTTTATCTGGACGGGCGCTATCTCGCTGATCATCAGCTTCGGGAGCGCCTACCAAGGGACGAAACACGGCTGGCCGTTCGATGTGATGGGTACCATGGGGTGGTTCTTCGGCGGCTGGTTCTTCTTCTGCCTAGTAGGGGAAGTTGTCTACTACTCCATGCGGGTGCCGGGCATCTTCGCTTTGGCTAGGCGCGCCACGCGGTACCTACGCATCTGGTGGGAGCTACGTCGATCCTGAACAAAGCGACTCCGCCCCAATCAAGGAGGGAACACACTGGAGACGGCCCCGCGTCGTCTCCAGTCCTTGATTAAATCCCGATTACTCGAGATTTTGAGAGGCTGATAAACTCTAGTATACTGTAACATAAGAATTAAAAAAAGCCCCTTGTCGGGGCTTTTGGCATTCTACAATTATTCTCGATTGGAGGCCGAGACGCTGCCTAACAAAGGAGCGGATGATCTGACTGGAGAAGTCGCGACGGTGGAAATTTTACTTACGGAATCTTCCACAATCATTTTTTCCGCGGTAATCGCTTTAACTTGCGCTGGCGTGATGCGATAATCAGCTTTTTTAATAAGCCCGGCGGCTACTAAATAATGCCGTATATAATGCGACTCAACCTCAAGCTCGGCATCATACACCCGCCCGAGATAGGCGCCCGATTCGGTATGGACGGGAAGACGGATGAGCGATTTGAGATTGATGAACATAAATAAGAAATGAAAAATGTCGAATGATAAATGATAAATCAATATTCAACAACCAAATTACCAATGTGCTATTGGACGTTAATTCTTCATTCTTAATTCGTCATTCATCATTTCACTATCTCCCCTTCAATCACTCCCGGAGCGGTTGGAGTATTGTTAGAGTTGCGTTTCTTGGTAATGAGCATTTGCTGGAGAACCATCAGTGCGGTGCTTAAAAACCAGTATAACGTGAGACCAGCGGGAAACCTAAAACCAATAATAGTCGTCATGACCGGCATAAAATAAAGCATTTGCTTGTTCATCATCGCGGCCATGCCTTCATCTTTGCCACCCTCGCCGGCGGCTTTCGGCGGCTGTTTAGTGGTGAGTGTTTTGGCTTGCAAAAATTGCGCCAGACCGGCCAAGATTGCCAAGACCACACTCGGCGTCGCTAAATTAATAAAACCCAGCGAGGTGGCGCTGATAGTGCCGGGGTTATGGACAAATGGGTACAAATTTTCCGCCAACTTGTTTGAAGCTAATCCATCCTGCAATACCCAAAATAGTGCCAACAGAATTGGCAGTTGAATAAGCATAGGGAGGCAAGAGGAAAGCGGATTAATTTTATGAGTTTTATATAATTCCATGGTCGCTTGCGCTTGTTTTTGTTTGTCATTCGGAAATTGCTTTTTTATAGCCTCGAGTTTAGGCTGCAATTCCTGCATGGATTTTTGCGCTTTGATGGATGAGTTAGTAAACGGGTAGAGAATTAAACGCACTAGCACCGTTACAATAAGAATAACAACCCCCACATCATGCCCGGGGACAATGTTATAGAGGAAGACAAAAAGATTGAAGATTGGCTGGTAGAGGATCGAATGGAATAAGGAGGACATAAAAATTTTAGTGGAGTTAACCGCGTCATTGCGAGCGAGCCTCGCGGTGAGCGTAGTAATCCCCTAACTTAAATACTTCTTAAAACAGAGGGATCACGACGTCCCCGCCCTAGGCGGGTCCTCGTGATGACGCATACTATTCTGCATTGGCTTGTTCCGCTGGAGCCTCTTCAACTTTTTCTCCCGACACTTCTGTCTCGGAGACTGCTTCTACAGCAGGCTCTGCCACGCCTTCCGGCTGGGTTACATTAATTTTCCAGCCCGTAAGTTCGGACGCGAGGCGAACGTTTTGCCCGCCGCGGCCAATGGCGAGTGAATATTGTTCCGGCGCTACCATCACTCGGGCCATTTTTTCCGCTTCATTTAACTCCACGCCAATTACTTTGGCGGGTGACAGCGCCTTGGTAATGTATTGCGCCGGGTCGTCGCTATGTTGAATAATATCAATTTTTTCACCGCCTAATTCGGTAATAATAGTGGTGATACGGCTGCCGCGCTGACCAATGCACGAACCAATGGGGTCAATCGATTCATCACTCGTTGCCACCGCGACTTTAGAACGGAAACCGGCGTCGCGCGCGATACCTTTTATTTCAATACGACCGGAAGCAACTTCGGGAATTTCCTCGACAAAAATAGCCCGCACCATGTTGGGGTGGGAACGCGATAAAATAATTTCCGGACCGCGCGTGGTCATCTCCACAGAAACAACGTACATTTTTAGGCGAGCGCCCGGACGATAATGTTCGTTAAAAATTTGCTGATCGGAAGGCAAGATGCCGGTAATTTTACCAAGATCAATTAACACCTTGCGCCCTTCCACACGCTGAATAGTGCCGGTGATGAGCTGGCCCTCTTGCGTTTTGAAATCACCAAATACCATGGTGCGTTCGGCCTCGCGAATTTTTTGAATAATAACCTGCTTGGCAGTTTGCGCGGCCATGCGGCCAAACTCATGCGTAATTTGCAAAGGAATTTCCAACACCATCCCGATTTTTGCTTTTTTATCAATTTGTTTAGCATCGGCCAACATCATTTCGAGCTTGGGGTTGAAACGAGGCAGGTCAGCGGTTTCAGCTTCGGTCAATTCACGATTGGCTTCACGCGCCTGTTCGCGGCGTGCGCTTAATTCTTCCTGGGCTTTTTCCAAAACGTCGGGGTCGACATCTGGCACAACGGTTTTTACATCCCAGGATTGGATGTCAGCGGTTTCCGGGTCAAATTTAACTTTAATGTTCTGTTGTTTGTTGCCAAAATCCTTGCGATAGGCAGCCGCCAACGCGGCTTCAATGGTTTCCATTACGGCATCGTACGATAAATTCTTTTCAGCACACAGGGCTTGAATAGCTTTAGTAATTTCGGACATATGATTTTACTCTCGCGAGGAAAATCACTTCGTAGCGAGCGGGTCGCGAGCGAAGAAGATTCCTTGCTTAAAATTATTACGATACATGATACACGTAAAACGATACAAGAATTATTGTACCATACTTTGTGTGTTCTGTCTCGTAGTGATTAAAAATGAGCACTCTTTATAGAGCACTCATTATGAAATAATATTATCACCCTTTCTATGGTTTGTCAAGCGGCTATTTAATTTTCTTTAATTCTCGCAATTCATCCCCAATCTCTTTAGCTATTTGGACTAGTTCTTGTTTGCTCTTTGGCTGTTCTCCATGAGCAACTGGGAAAGGATACGTTTTACTCATTCCATACAAAAAATCATTTATATTTTTCAACTGATCTTCGAGTTCCGTGATTCTTTCTTTATTGTGCTTGTCTTTACTTTCATGGAATTGCAGAGAGAATTTTTCACCTTTTTCAACCTCAGCCGCGGCCGCAACCATATCTGCCTCTGAAAGCTTTTTTCCCTTTACTTCATTGCGGCGCTCTTTGGCTACTTCAAGCGGCCCCCCCGACGGATTGATTCTAAATCTTTTTCTCCTGGCATAGGTTTAATCTTAAAAATTATTAGCAATCGTTAGTTAAAATTGTACTACTTAAGGGCGCTAACAGTCAAGGCTTAACAATGCTGGCCACTTGCACCTTTCCCCGAGGGGTTTTTCCGATAATTTGTACTTTGTCTCCCACATCTAAAAATTTATACAACTTCTCCACATCTTTATAGGCGATATTAACGCACCCGTGGCTCATAGGGCGAATACCAAATTGTTTGTGCCAATACGCGCCGTGAAGATAATAGTGATTTTTAAATTCTAAATTCCATTTAGTATTGGGAAAATCATAATCAACACCCAAGTAATGCACGAGCGGACGTTTAAAAAGGATGGTGAATTCACCGGCTGGAGTTTCTCGCCCCAAAATGCCGGTTGAAACTGGCAGGGTGTTGATGGGCACATTATTTAAAAAATAGGTGAGACGCTGGGTTGTGCGGTCTACTTCCACACGCCTTACGAGACTGCGATCACGATCGCCTTGGAGCGGATTAAAACCATTAGCAACTTCTTCGCCGTCATCAAAAGTATCGCCATCGGTATCAATGCCGTTAACATTTGTGCCGAGCGATAATTCCAAAGCATCTTGGAGGCCATCGTTATCGGAGTCGATAACTTCGGAGGCATGAGTAGCGCGCGGCATGACAAGGAAAATAATTACAATAATGATGACAAGTGACATTTTGACATTGGAACTTTGGATTTGATTTGGCATTTGAAATTTGTAATTTAAATTTTTCACTTTACTACTATATCACCCAATTTGTCTGTTCGCAATACGGTCGCGCCAACGCGCTCTAAATGACGAATGACTCGGAGCGCGGGATGACCATACCGATTGCGCACGCCCGCCGAAATGACGGCGGTGGCGGGATTGACAAAACGCAAAAATGATTCACTCGAACCGCCATCGCTACCGTGGTGGCCGACTTTGAGAACATTCGCGCGAATGGCAGGACACGACGTCTTCGTTCCGCAATACTTACCCATAAGCGCATTCTCAAGCGGTACTTCCATATCCCCGGTGAACAAAAATGTTTCATTTCCATGCGTTAGTTTAAATACAATTGAATAATTATTACTGTCGGCGGCTGCCACGTTAAGCGGGAGGGACGGATCGGGAGATAAAAATTGCAGCGTATCACTCGCGATGATCCAAACCGTGGGCGAGGCCATGGTGATGATGTTTGCGCCGGGTTCAGAATGCATTAACGCGTTCCACTCTTGCCAATACGGATCGTAAACTTTTTCTTTGCCATTGACGATAATATTTTTTACATTGTAACGTTGTAATACATCAACACACCCGCCGTAATGATCTAAATCTGGATGCGTCGCTAAAACGTAATCAATCGTCCTGTCATAAAACGGCAAATGCCGACCCAACGCGCTTAGCACAATTTTATTCGCCCCACAATCTACCAACATTTTTTGACCGTTCTCAAATTGAATAAGGGCGCTATCGCCTTGGCCGACGTTGAGGAAGGTGACTTCGAAGTGGTGGGGGCGTGAGGAGTCGATTTTTATGTATACAAAAATGGCGAGGAGTACCAGCAAACAAGTTGCGATGATGAAGAGAAATTTTTTCATTGACAATCTGTTAGATTCTACTGTATAAATACTTTAGGAGGTAAGAAATGTCCAAGGAGATGGACGATCAGGACGGCGAACTGTTCATGCCTTCGGGTCAAACCCTGTCCGCCGAGGAGTGCGCGAGGCTACAAATCCTCACGCCCGAAAAAATCGAGGTGGCGCTCAATGATGGCCAGCGCGACCGGCGCGCGGCTCAATCACACGCCTCTGCGCCCATCGATCCGACCCGCTACCGCCGCTAGGCCTAGCGGCACAACCCAAGGAGGAACCCAACGGAACAGAACACTCTACACATGGCTCGCCGCGGCCTGGTGGGGTGTCAGCAAAAAACCGCGGCCCTATCAAAAGCACCTCTCGGCTAATCGCTCGGGGTGTTTTTGTTTTTACTATCTTCCTTATTTTATCACAGCCTAGGCCTTTACAAGTCTCTACCTCTTTGCTATGTTTATGGTATCTCGCACTCATGCGAAAGGAGCGATCCATGAAACACACCCCATCGGCTCTCAGTGTGGAGCAGCTCATCCAGGAGCACCTGGACATGGCGTACGTCCTCGGTGAACACCGCAAGAGGATACTCATCCTCACCGGGACCATGAGCGACCGCCGTCTCACGCAGCTCGAGGAAAACGCGATCGCAGGGGGGGGCGAATGCCGGGATGAACCCTTGGAGCACATCCGAGGAGGCAGAACGCCACCATAAGACCAGGAGGAGCCTGGAAAGAGCATGCCGTCGCGGGAAACGGCCCTTCGTGGAGCCGGTGAAGCTGATCCGTGACACCTTCCATCGGCCGACCGATACCAATCCCAAACGAGACAAACGGGCCATCAAGAAATTACGCCGCCTCTAGACAAGAATCTCGTGGCAAAACTACAAAAGGAGGAACCCAACGGAACAGAACACTCTACATAAGGCTCGCCGCGGCCTGGTAGGGTGTCAGCAAAATACCGCGGCCCTATCAAAAGCACCTCGATATGCCCTCTCGATTCCGCTCGAGGACTATGTTCGGGGTGTTTTTGTTTGTGGATAAAAACCTTGACAAGAATTCAATTATATAGTATCCTGTATTTAGGTGATAATCCAAGCACGAAAAAACATTCGCTCCGTTCCTCAAGACTCCCGCAAGGGAGTTCTTTTTTTGCCAATTATGTTATACTTACAAACGGTGGCGGTAGGGCGGAGAGCGAATGGTTTCGCGACTAGGATTATCACCCTCAGTCTTTGGGGTTCGATCCCCCCTCCGTCCACCACCAAAATAACTCTCTCCGGAGAGTTATTTTTTTGCCACAATAATTTGGTTCACCCACACATCTTTTTCTCTCACAAAAATTTCTTCTTCAATTCCAAACGCGAGCGACTCTAAAATTTCTTTAACTTTTTCTGGTCGGTGGTAAAAAGATTCAATTATAATTTCTCCGCCTTTCGTTTTTACTTGCGGCGGATCCTTCTGATTAATATTGGTCACCGCCAAAATTCCTCCATCTTTTAACACCCTATACGCTTCATCAAAAAATCTGGTTGGATCTTTAAGATGGACGATGAGAAATGCGGCGGCGACAATATCGAACGATTCGTTTTCGAAGGGAAGATTTTCGGCGTCGCCAATTATGGTAGTGATAGGGCTAGACCTGTCACTACATTTTACGAACAGCGCCTCCAACATTTTGGGCGAAACATCCAAAGCAGTAACACGTGCTCCTCTATTTGCCAAAGGCAAAGATAGACGACCGGTGCCGGCCCCGACATCCAAAACTTTTTTGTCCTCCAGAGCGCCAAGCAAAGGAATAAGCTCGCCTTGTTCAAAACTATTTAAATAATTTTCATTTTCATCATACACATCAGCGGCCAAGCTATAGCCTGCTTCAGAGTTTAAGACTTTTATTTTTTTCATAACACAGATTTAAACCCGCCCGCCATGCTAGCGCAGGCGTTGCGGGCGGGCAGATTTTATTGGATTTAGACAGATTCGATCGCACGATGCTTTTGTTTGATGGTATAAATAATTAATGCATACATTAAAATCATCCCCCACCAAGGCAATCTAAACTCTGCCGCTGACCACGGTTGCTTTCCGAACCACTCTACCAAAATTATAACATATTGCAAACCAAAGTGCGCGACCCAAGCAATTAGTTGGCCGAGTGGGAAGAAAATAAAACTAAAAAAAATAGCGAGAAAGCCTGTAAGCATGAGCAAAGGTATGATCCACAGGATAAGGATATTGACGAGCGGGGCGACGAGCGAGAGGCGGCCAAATTGATAGAGGATGAGTGGCAGGGTGGCTAGAATGGCGGAGAGAGTTTGGAGGAGTGGTTCGCGGATTAATTGCCACGCGACGATTAACCACCCCTTCGTCCCCTCCTTCGCAAGGAGGGGAAAAACGAACGCGTCGCTCGCTGGTTGCCCCCTCCTTGCGAAGGAGGGGGTTAGGGGGTGGTTGACGCTCCACTGTTCCAGTACCGGCGAAATATACACAAGCCCCAACGTCGCCAAAAACGACAATTGAAAACCGGCATCCCATACCAACATATACGGATTGGCAAATACCATTACCGCGGCGGTAAAAACCAACACATTCCCAATGCGCGAGAGGCGGCCGAACTGCTGGGCAGTAAGTACCAATAAACCCATCACACCGGCCCGCACCACGGAGCCGGTGGCGCCGGTAAAAATTACGAACAAAAACAAAAATCCAACGACTACCCAATAGGCCTGCTGACGCCAGAGGCCGAGGCTAATGAGAATAAACATGAGCGCCACCACAATGATAGTGACATTAAAACCCGACACCGCGATAATGTGGGTAACGCCCGTTTTACTAAAATTATCCATTAATTCTTTGGGTAACCCGCTTTTACTGCCATAGAGAAGTCCGGCCATAAAACTACTTTCCGGTTCGGTCCACAGACGGTTGATTTGATTGCCTACCGCGGACTTGAGGTGAAGGATTTGTTGAAATCCCCTCCTTACTAAGGAGGGGTAGGGGTGGTTGGCCGAGGCTTGAGCTACCGAGAGTACCGCGTTGGTGGCGTTCGCAGGCGACGACAAACCACCCCCGGCCTTGAGGCCGACCCCTCCTTGGAAAGGAGGGGACATCGAACCCCCCGCATTGCCCGAAATGAGACTAATGTTTTTCGGAAAACTGCAGACCGACCAAATTCCATACCGCGCTAAATATCTATCGTACCGAAATGTACTGCCATCTTGATTGCTCGGCGCCTCAAGTTTGCAATTTATTTTAAGCGTATCGCCGTAATTGTATGCTGGGTAGAGACGGGTGGTGACAAGAACTTTGCCAGAAACGCCGGCAACCACCCCTCGCCCCTCCTTGAAAAGGAGGGGAGGCGAGCTGTCCCCTCCTGCCCGAGGAGGGGTCGGCCTCGCGGCCGGGGGTGGTGGGAGCACATTCGTCACACTCACCGTATACCGCGCTTTATCAATTTGCCTATCCGGATCCGCGCTCACGACCCCGATAAATTCAACTTTGCGTCCGTTGTAGAAACAGGCGTTGTTTGGATTGGTGCAATTGGGAATGGTGATGGCGAAACGCCAGACTCCGAAAATACAAAAACCAAGACACAAGATACAAAAACGAATAAAAACTTTTTTCCAGATTAAGATTGCGATGAAAATTAAGATGAATAGAGATGTGTAAAAATATAAAGATATTGAATATTGGATATTAGATATTGACCAGTCGAAAAGTGACGCCGTGCCGGCGCCGAGGAGAAAACAAAAACAAAACGCGAGGAACGTTTTGCTTTTTGAGGCAACAATTTTCTCAATTCCCTCCTTCATATGCGCTTGTCATCCTGAGTCGGAGCGAAGGATCTAGTTCGAGACCGCTAGATTCTTCACTTCGTTCAGAATGACAATTAAATCATACTTCAATACTTTTCCCCTCTTCAATTACCGTCCATTTAATCCCCCATTCTTTCGCATGACGTTCCGGGTGATCATAATATGGTCCGCCGAATTTTAGAAAACTATCATGGACTGGAAAAGCTACTTTAGGTTTTACGGCTTTAAGATATTCAAGTGATTCAGCAATTTTCATCCACGGTGCAACTGCTGGATATGCCAAGATTTCGACTGGTTTTTCCGGCACAGTAAGGGCATCCCCTGGATAAAAAAAACGATCACCAATAAAGTAACCGGTATTTTTTATAGTTAGCTGGCATTTGTGATTCTCGGCGTGCCACTCCCCAACGCCTTTCACCAGAACGCCATTCACGTCAAAATTCTCACCTGGGCCAACTGTGGTTGCCTTAATGCCTTCGGCTTGCAATTTCTCCGCCACACTCTGATTGGTGATTATAGGTAGTCCAAAATTTTCACTGAGGGCTTTCTTAAGGTTATCTATAGTATAATGATCGCCGTGTTCGTGTGTAATAATGATTGCATCAAGATGCCCTAAAGAAGTCGGCAGAACGGAATAATCTCCCGGATCAATTAAAATCCTCGCGCTCTCCTCTTCGACTAACAAACACGAATGACCAAACTTTGTAATACGCATATGATTGAATAGAACACGGATTAAACGAATTTAACGGATTGGAACGAATGGAGTGATTTTTTTAGTTTATTTTCGAAAACTTTGCGTTTGAATTCTGGCTTCTTGCCAAAATTTAATAACAGACCAACTTCTATGTTTGTGGCGCGCAGATAATTTATCAGTTGCGCTTCATGTTCCTCGCAGAGGGATTCGGCCGCTTTTAATTCAAGAATTATAACTTCCTCGGCAACGATATCAGCAAAATAATCTCCAACTTGTTCAGTGTCATAATATACTGCGATAGGAACTTGTTTCCTACCCTGTATACCGAGTTTGCGCAATTCAACTATCATCGCGTTCTCATACACCTTTTCCAGGAACCCAAATCCCAGTGTATTATACACATTATAATACGCTCTGATAATTTTGTTGCTTAATTCCTCCTGTAACATAATCCGTTTAGATTCGTTCAATCCGTTAAATCCGTGTTCTATTATCGTCAAATCACAACACTCACCAACTTCCCCTTCACATAAATAACTTTCTTTGGCTCCTTGCCTTCTAACCACTTTTGGACTTTTTCGGAAGCGAGCGCTTGTGCCTTAATATCTTCTTCCGAGATTTCAGCTGGAACTTCCAGTTGGTCGCGGACTTTGCCATTCACTTGCACAACAATAGTGATGGCAGATTCTTTGGCAAGTTCGGCATCAAATTTTGGCCAGGCGAAAAACGCCAGCATCTCGCCATTTCCAAATTTTTCCCAGAGTTCTTCGGCAATGTGTGGGGCGAATGGAGAAAGAAGTTGGATTAATACTTGATATTGGAAATTGGATATTTTTTCTTCCTTCATCATTTCGTTGGAGAGTTCCATGAGGGCGGCAATGGCCGTGTTGAAACGCATTCCTTCGATGTCGGCGGAAACTTTATGAATGGTGCGGTGGAGAAGCGAAGTGAGGTGAACCGACGACGAGACCTCACCCTCTGTCCCTCTCCTCGAGGAGAGGGGGTTGTTGGTGTCGGTCGATTGTACCCTCTCCTCGAGGAGAGGGGCGCGGAGTGAGGTCGGGCTGTCCGTCACTTTTTCTTGTAAACTCCACACCCGATCCAAAAACCGTCTAACGCCCACCAATCCATTCGTGTCCCATTTCACCGCCTGATCAAACGGGCCCATAAAACCAATATACATGCGGAAAGCATCCGTCCCGAATTGCTCGATCATTTCATCGGGGTTGATAACATTACCACGACTCTTGCTCATCTTTTCTCCGTCTGGCCCCAAAATCATGCCGTGTGAAGTTCGTTTTTTGTATGGTTCACGAGTCGGCACAACTCCGATGTCATACAGAAATTGATTCCAAAAACGGGAATACAAAAGGTGGAGGACGGTGTGTTCCATGCCGCCGTTGTACCAATCCACGCCGCCTCGCCCACTGTCATTCTGAGATAGCGTCGTAGCGACCGAAGAATCCCTTTCACCCAACGTTAAGGGATCCTTCGCTTCGCTCAGGATGACAGGCGCTGCGCTCTGGATGACAGGACCCATCCAATACTTAAGCTTCTCCATCGACGCAAATTCTTTGTCATTATCCGGATCACAATAACGTAAAAAATACCAACTACTGCCAGCCCAATTAGGCATGGTGTCGGTTTCGCGTTTGGCTGGCCCACCACAACGCGGACAGGTGGTATTTACCCAATCAGTCATGGCCGAGAGCGGACTTTCGCCCGTGTCGGTTGGTTCGTATTTTTTTACTTCGGGGAGTTTAAGTGGGAGCTCGGATTCGGGAAGTGGAATCCAACCGGCACACTTCTTACAATACACGAGCGGAATCGGTTCCCCCCAATAATGCTGACGGGAGAAGACCCAATCGCGGAGTTTAAAATTAATCTTCCGACGTGCCATTCCTTTTTGCTCTAACCAAGGCAAAATCTTTTCGCGCGCTTCCGCAGAAGTTAAACCGTCAAACTGATCAGAATTAACCAAAGTTCCTTCGTTCGGGAAACACTCTTCCAATTTTTGCACCCGTTGCCACACTTCATCATCAGTAGGACGAATGGAAACTCTAAGTGGAATATTATATTTTTTGGCCATGGCGAAATCGCGTTCGTCGTGAGCATCGGCGAACACCGCGCCAGTGCCATACTGTGCCAACACAAAATCGGCAATCCAAACAGGCATTTTATCGCCGGTGGCCGGGTTGAGAGCAAACGAACCAGTGAAGACTCCAGACTTATCTTTTTCTTCAGCGGTACGTTCGATGTCTGTTTTTTGTGCCGTCTCTTGAATATATTTTTCAACTGTTTTTTTCTGTTCCGGAGTTGTTAGTTGTTTTACGAGTGGATGCTCGGGAGCAATAACTAAAAATGTTCCCGAAAAAATGGTGTCGAGACGGGTGGTGAAGACTTCAACTACCAAATTGTCATTCTGAGGGATAGCCGAAGAATCCCTTTTACCGTGACGGGGATCCTTCGCTTCGCTCAGGATGACAGTAAAACGGACGACAGCCCCCTCCGAGCGCCCTATCCAATTTTCCTGCTGTACGCGCGCGGGAGTAATGTAGTCTACGGTTTTGAGACCATCGAGGAGTTTATCGGCGTATTTTGTTATAGCGAGCATCCACTGATCTTTGTTGCGTTTTTCGGTGGGCGTACCACAGCGTTCGCAACAGCCATTCACAACCTCTTCATTCGCGAGACCAATTTTATCTTTGGGGCACCAATTGATGGGTTGATTTTTTTTGTACGCTAACCCATGTTTAAAAAATTGCAAAAAAATCCACTGCGTCCATTTATAATATTTTGGATCTGACGTATCAACTTCACGCGACCAATCAAAACTATATCCAAGACTTTTGAGTTGACGTTTAAAATTAGCAATATTTTCTAAAACAATCTCCTGCGGAGGGCGGCCAGTTTTAATGGCAAAATTTTCAGTTGGCAAACCAAAAGAATCGTAGCCAATTGGGTAGAGTACGTTATAGCCTTCCATCCGTCTTTTTCTAGCAATCACATCCATCGCGGTAAACGGCCTAGGATGACCAACATGAAGCCCGACACCAGAAATAAAGGGAAATTCGATAAGAGCATAAAACTTTTTTTCCGGATGCGCAAAATCGTCCTTTACTTCAAAGGTTTTATTTTTCTCCCAATACTTTTGCCACTTTTTTTCTATTTTTTTAGGGTCGTATTTTTGCATACGTTGCATAGAACACGGATTTAACGGATTTAACGAATGAGAACAGATCCGTGAGATGATCCGTTTAATTCGTTAAATCCGTGTTCTATAATATCGAATTAGAGCTTAAAAAGCAAGCTACTTCTGACACTTTGGGCAGAAGTGTGTCCCCCTCCCTGCGGCTTTAGTTTTTAAGATGATTTTCCCACAGCGTTTGCACGGCTGTCCGTCCCTATCATACACCATGAGGAAATCCGTATAGTTTCCTTTTTTACCACTGCTATCCAAAAAATTCCTAAAGGTGGTGCCGCGATGCTTAAGCGCTTCGGTTAAAATTTTTGGGATAGCGTGGAATAATTTCTGTTGTTCAGCCTTGGTGATAGAGCCGACGCGACGAGTAGGTTTCACTCCCGCGACAAAACAAACTTCATCCACATAAATATTGCCAAGACCGGCAATTAGTTCTTGATTGAGAAGTAGAGCCTTGAGATTGGTATTTTTTCTTTTTTTAAATAGCGAGGAGAAGTAGGAGAGGGTGAAATCTTTCCCAGCATCCTGCGAACGAGACCTCACCCTGCGTCCCTCTCCTGCCAGGAGAGGGGAATCGCCTCCTCTCCCCACGGGAGAGGGTAGGGTGAGGGGCGGTTCGGGACCATATTTTTTAAGCGCCGCATCTACTTCGCTTTGAGTCGCAAGCTTCATATATCCAAACAAGCGCAGATCATTAAAAAACAACTCTCCCCCATCGGCAAAAACAAAAACGATTCGCGTCCATTTATTTGGCAGAGTATCAATATCTTTCTCAGAAAGTTTATGTCCACCGGCAACAACTGTCATCCCCGACTTGATCGGGGATCCATCGCCACTGGATTCCCGCTTTCGCGGGAATGACATTTTGATATAAATAAGCTGGCCGGTCATTTTGAGGTGGACGAGAAGAGCGACGCTTTTGTCATTTCGAATCCCTCGTCGCAGAGGGTGAGAAATCTCTGGCTCACCAACGACGGACAGAGATCCCTCGTCGCCGCGAGGCTCGCTCGGGATGACAGTTGGAAATTTAAGACTCCAAACGAGCAATTTCCCTCTCCGCTCAATGTTAGTAATTGCATTATCTTGAAGTGCTTTGATAAACGCCGCTTTTTGGTTGGCAACGCTCATGGGTTTATATACTACAACACGCGCAATCTTTTTATTGATAAGTTTTTTGAGCAAATCCTGGCGGATGGTTTCGACTTCAGGGAGTTCGGGCATAACGATTGAATGATTACATTGCTATATTGTTAAATTGTTACTAACAACAACATCAGCCCAATTGGCTAGCAATGTAACAATTAGCAATTTAACAATGTAATTGGATTTTACCTAATTCTTGCTTAAAAATCAAACGAAAACCACACTGGCCACACCTTGACAAAACCCTTATTTTATGCTATACTGAATTGTTAAGTGTCTACTGGTGTCTTGAGGGATAAAGTGGCTAAATTTAGCCAGTTTATCTGTCGAGGCATTTTGCCAAAACACAACCCACCAACGTTATCGACATTGGCCAACTTGGGAGGAACCCATGACTCGTTCCGAGAACCGTTTTCTGGCAGGGACCATCGTCTTCGCCTTCGCGGCAACCGTTGTGATGTGCTTCTGCGCCTGGAGGATGCGCGATCTCGACACGCGCCTGCGGGCGCTGGAGATGCCCATCGAGGTGATCGCGGCGCCCGATGAGCCGCCGCAGGCGCAGTCGCCCTTGGCTTCGCCAGCGGTAGTGCCTGATGATCGTCGGGAGTCGCCTACTCCCAAGACAGAAAACCCCAAACCCAGAAAGTACCGGGTGGGCAAGCGCGAGAGCCTGCTCAAGCCCGCGCTCCTGGATGGCATGACGTGCTGGTCCCAGCGCACGATCTGGAACGAGAAGTGGCGTCGCCACAACGCCAATCTCATAACGCACAACCGGAAGCGACATCGCCGACACCCGAAGACCAACGACTACACAGTCTTCCCTGGTGCCATCATCGTCCTCCCGACCCTCGAGGAAGTGGCGCACATCAAGGCGACGACCATTTGCAAAGGTGGGCCATAAACAAAAAGGAGATAAAAAAAGAGGCGCTCACCAAGCGCCTCTTTACTCTTTAGACTCTTTATTATTTACTAACCCAAATGTTTTTCCATCATCGCCTTTAACTTTTCTTTTTGCGTTCCGCCAACGAATTGATCCACCACTTCCCCGTTCTTAAAAATTAAAAACGTCGGGATACTCATAACATTATACGTTCCGGCAGTGTTCGGGTTTTCATCCACATTCAGTTTGCCAACTTTAATATTCTGGCCGGCCATTTCTTTAGACAATTCCTCCACAATCGGCCCCATCATTTTGCATGGTCCGCACCACGGCGCCCAGAAGTCGACGAGGACGGGGGTGGTTGATTTGAGAACTTCGGCTTCGAAGTTGGCATCGGTGAAAACAGTGTCCATAAAAGTAAGATTAGAAGATTAGAAGATTGAAAGATTGTGCCGAGACAATAATCTTTTAATCTTACAGTCTTTTAATCTTTAACTCAATACCAATTTCTTCTCTTTCTTGTCTTCCTTATACGCCTCAATCACATCTCCCTCTTCTAATTGTACCTTACCTTCAAATTGAATTCCACACTCGCTGCCCTCGGGCACCATGTCCACTGCTTGCTTGCCGCTTTGGAGACCGGCAATTTTGCCGAGACCAATAATTTCGCCGGCGCGTTTTACTCGGGCGCGCGCGTCTTTAAACAATTTGCCTTTTTCTACCCGACCACCCGCGATTATAACTTTTTTGTCGCTCCGGAAAATTTGCAAAATTTTAACATTGCCGAGTTCGGTGGTGATTAATTCCGGCACGAGGAGTTTTTCGAGTTCCAATTTTACTTCATCCAGCAGATCATAAATAATTCTGTGTTGACGCCAATCAAGGTTATTTTTTTGAATCATTTCAAAAGCCACTGGCGCCGTGGTGACGTTGAAACCAAAAATAATGGCTTTGGTTGTTTCCGCGAGCGCCGCGTCATCGGCAATAATATTACCCAAACCCTTGCCCACCACTTTAACGTTTACTTCTTGATTTTTGAGTTTTTCCAGGGAACCAATAATGGCTTCCAGTGAACCCAAGGTGTCCGCTTTAACAATTACATTGAGCGTATGGTGTGTTTCCTCTTCACTTTCCACCGGAGCATTAAGCGATTTATTTTCCGCGCCGGTTTGCGCGGAACGCTTCTTGCGCACATCCACATTACCGGCCGTGGCGCTTTGCCCTACGTCTAAAATATCACCAACTTGCGGGGCAATTTTAAAACCAAGGATACGAACCGGCGTACTGGGCGGCGCGGTGGCAATATCTTCGCCACGATAATTTTTTAACGCGCGGACTTTTCCATAAATTTCGCCGTTGACGACCAGCGGGTCATTGAGGCGAAGTGTGCCGGTTTGGACGAGAATAGTAGCAACCGGGCCGGCCCCTTTATCCACGTGCGCCTCAATAACAGTACCGGCGGCGGGACGAGTCGGATCGGCTTTAATATTCTCGGCCTGCATTTCCGCAACTACCAAAAGCGTGTCGAGCAATTTATCGATATTTTTATTTTCTTTGGCGGAAATTTCTACCATCGGAGTGTCCCCGCTCCAGTCTTCCGAAATAATATTATGCTGGGAGAGATCGCTCCTAACTTTTTGCGCGTCCGCGCCGGCTTTATCAATTTTATTAATAGCAACCACCAAGGGCAGTTTAGCGGCCTTAATAATGTTAATGGCTTCCACCGTTTGCGGCTTGACACTGTCATCGGCCGCGACCACGAGGACGGCAATGTCGGCCACTTTGGCGCCGCGACTGCGCATAACGGTAAAGGCTTCGTGACCGGGAGTGTCAATAAACGTCAGAGGAGTTTTGACTTTAGTTTTAGGGTTAATCCAAACGACTTGGTAAGCTCCGATATGTTGCGTAATACCGCCGGCTTCGGTCGCGATCACATTCGCGCTCCGAATGGCGTCTAAAAGTTTTGTTTTACCATGATCAACATGACCCATTACAACAATAACGGGAGGACGCGCCAGCGTCGCGCCAGCCGCGATGGCCGTTTCCAAACCGGTAACGTGTTTATTCACTACTTCACTACTCGGCCCGCCTTCTTCCGAAGCCACCGTAAAGCCCAGCCCTTCGGCAATAATGGTGGCGGTATCGCGATCAATATTTTGGTTTTGGTTGGTGAGTATTCCGTTCTTCATTAATTCCACAATGAGCTTATTTACCGGAATGCCCAAGCGGTCGGCCAGTTCGCGCACCGTTAAAATAGCGGGTAAAGAGACGGTAACGCCGCTTTCTTTGCGCAATTCCTTTTCTTTTTCTTTTTCTTTTTCTTTTTCATCACGCTCGCGCTTATCCAAAATAAATTTAATTTGTTTCCACTGTTTTTGAATTTGCGCCGCCACACGATCATCTACTTTTATAGATTTCGCGCCAATATCAAAACCAAACTCCGGTAAAATTTGGAGCATTTTTTGAGGATGAATACGTAGTTGTCGCGCGAGTTCAGAGACGTTCATATTGAGAGAGTATACAGTAAAAGATTAAATCGGTCAATTGATTGAGAGAAACCAATTTTTAGTTTATGCTAATGCCAACCCGGTTTCCGGGACAAACGTTCGTTCTCTCTCGGAGGGATTCCCATGAAACACGTTCCCGTGCGCTCTACGCCATCACCCATATGCCTGATCTGGAAGTCGCCGATCCCCGGCCAGCGCCGCGTCCAGGTCATCGGCCTCAACAACACGCTCGTCGGCTACGTCGACGCGGAGGCCTTCAAGACCGAGATCGTGTGGCCGCTGCGTAGCCAGCTGGCCCACTTCCAGGGCTTCGCCACCGTCGACGGCACGAGGGTCTTCGACCTCATCGCCTTCGTGAATGACCGGCGGACGCGGACCGAGGTGCTCGAGCGCATGGTGATACAGATGGGGACGGTGGTGGCCGACGCCATCGCCGACATCCACGCGGCGCACCGCGCCAAGACCGCGCCGACGCGCGCGCTCAACACCATCCGTCGGCAGCTCCGCGCCTGCGGCGCCGCCATCCGCACCAGCAACTCCCTGCCGAACTAGCTTCACCCGGCGTGGAGCCGTCGTGCCCTCCCGTCTCGCGGCGGCTCGGTTGAGTACCCACTCCCGAGCCGCCCCCCCCTTCATATTTTATTTTCGTCCCGAGCACTCGGAACGATTTTTTTATTTTTAGCGGCTTGGTTATGCACAGCACATTTGACATAAACCAAAAAAAAGTATACAATCTAGCATTGCTCTTTTTTATTTCGAGATGAACCGAGCGATCGTTGTGCTGAAAATTCTTTTTCGGTAGAACGATCGCCCGATAGTTCTCTCTCGTAGTATGTTGGCGACTGACCCGCAGTGTGTTGGAGGTCCTCGATGACGCAGACCCCGCTCCCGACCGAAGAAGCCAGCCAGATCGCCGAAGGCGCTCCGCCGTCCACGCACCCCATCGAGCCGCAGTGGACGGAGGGCCTGACGTACCGCGAACGGTACGGCCTCCCCCCGAAGCGGATGCCCCCGTTCCTGCGGCGCCAGCAGGCCGCCGACAAGGTCAGCCGCGGCACGACCACTGGCATCGTCAAGCGCCGCGGCAACCGCACCCCCGCCGCCACCCTGGCGAAGCGCTAGAGGTTCCGCGATGAACGCCCTTTTGTACCTCCTGCAGGCGCTACTCGAGCGCCTGTCGACAGTGGGCCCGGTGCTCGGTATGCCGAGCTACCTGCCGCCCCCGCAGCCGCGCAAGGACGCAACGACACATCTGGATGCGATGAGGCAGTTCCCATTCCTCGAGCCAACGGAGCTGGACATTCCCGCGCCGCCGTCCTCGCCGAGTGCTGCTCCGACCATCGTCATCCTGGTCCCCGATGGGGTTGACAGGGTGGTGGCGACTTCTCGCTGGACTCCCGATGACGTCGCTCGCCGCGATGCCTTCGACCGGGACGGCCTGTTCGTCTTCCACCCCACCTTCCGCCCCAGCCGACGAGGTCCCTCGACGGCCCGCGTCGCCTCGTAGCGCTCGCTTCGATCCTCCCGCCACTCTCCCGGCCATCCCAATTCCGAACACTCGGAATCGCGGATGGCCCGGGCTCCCTCTCAGACGTTAAGTCTGTTTTTTTAATCTTTAAACTCTGCTAGAATACCGGCACTATGGAAACACCGCTTGATCCACAATTTATTCTCATTAATAAACCCGCCGGGTGGACGAGTTTTGACGTGGTGGCGTACATACGCAACCGAGCTCGCCAACAATGTCATCCCTTCGACAGGCTCAGGGCAGGCTCTAAGCAGAGCGAAGAATCTAGTTCGAGCCAATCAGATTCTTCGGCTACGCCTCAGAATGACAGTAAAAAAAAGCCGAGAATCAAAGTCGGCCATGCCGGCACGCTGGACCCGTTTGCCACCGGGCTTTTAATTTTAGGGGTAGGGCGGGAGGCGACGAAACGATTGGATGAATTTAAAAAATTACGGAAGACGTACGTGGCGACGATTCACTTGGGGGCGGTGAGTGATACATATGATGGGACGGGACAAATTTACCGTAACCCGTATCCCATAACCCATAACCCAAATGACCCAACAATCAACTCGGGTACGGGATATGGGCTATGGGATACGGAGATTCCGACAGGGGAACAAACTGTAGAAGTCTTAAAAAATTTTGTCGGCAAGCAGGCACAAATCCCGCCGATGTTCTCCGCCAAAAGCATTAACGGCGTCCGTTTGCATAAACTCGCGCGACAAGGAAAAGTAGTTGAACGACAGCCAAGTGAAATTGAAATTTATAATATTTCACTTCTGGAGTATGATTGGCCGCTTTTAAAAATTGAGGTCGAGTGTTCGACAGGAACGTATATACGGAGCCTGGCGCATGATATTGGTCAAAAACTGGGCGTGGGCGCGTATTGCGAAGCGTTAGAGCGGACGAGGATTGGAGAATTCAAGTTGGAGAATGCCTTAGGCATTGACAAAATTACAAAAAAAATGTAAACTCATATTCGTCACTTCGTGTGATAAAGGAGGCAACATTGAGCCAGCTCAAGCAGAGAGAGAGCACCAAGGGAGTTCTGCAGTGCGCCGGGGGCCGCGCGCCCCTGGTGTCGCCGATCACGGTGGCGCGCCACCGTGACGGACAGAAGTACCCCGTCATCCCGCCGAAGGGCGGCCGCGGGCGGAAGTTGCTCGAGCGCCGGAACGTGGGCTGGTAGGGTTCGCCAATGGCGAGCACACGAGGACCCCCCTGAAATGGATCGCGGACACCGCTTCCGTCAGGTGGTCCGCATCTTACACTAAATCCGCTCCAAAATACTGGGGTGGATTTTTTATTGACATTCTGTTATCGACATGGTATAATATTAACGTTATTTAATTTACCCGATTATTTGAGGATTCAGGGCAAAGATAAAGAGAAAGACTGGTATTTTCTAAAACTTCGAAAAACCTTATGGCAATTACTTATTTTACTGAATTACGAGTGCTTACAGCACTATCAGTAACAGCTCAATTACGAGCTGAAATTTTGTAATTGTTTATCTTTCCTTAGCTTGTTAGTTACCACTCGCCTCTCGGGCGAGGGTGTTCCCTAATTCTCAAACTATCTTGAGGATTTTTTATTTTATGCTCGGAAATTTAAGTCTTATCGGCAAGCTCTTCATTATATTGGGGACAATATTTGGCGCCGGCGGAGCCGGAGTCGCTTTAGGTTACTTTCTTCGCAAAAAGGTAGCCCAGGCCCAGGTAAATTCGCTCGAAGCCAGAGCGGAACAAATGATGACAGAAGCTAAAAATAAACAGCAGGGAATACTCCTGGAGGGCAAAGAAAAAGCGGCGCGCCTGTTGGAAGATGCCAAACGCGAAGAGGTGCGTTTGCGCCAAGAAGTTTCGGCAGAAAAACAACGCGTGGAAAAAAGAGAGGCGTTGTTTGATCAAAAACTCATTGAGTTCCAAGAAAAACAACAAAAAATAGTGGAGAAGGCGGAACAGGTGCAAAAAATTAAACAAGAAATTGAAGCAATCCGTGAACAACAGGTTGTCAAGCTTCAGGAGGTGGCCAACCTGACACGCGATGAAGCCAAAGCAATTCTTCTCCAAAAAATTGAGGAGACGAGCAAAACCGATTTGATGGGCCGGATTATTAAATTAGAAAAAGAAGCCACTGAAGTGTACGAGGAAAAAGCCAAGACGATTGTCGTGGATGTAATTCAGCGGTGCGCTTCCAGCCACGCCGCGGAAAATACCTCTACCATGATTATGATTCCGAACGAAGAAATGAAGGGGCGTATTATTGGTAAAGAAGGCCGTAACATTAAGACGATTGAAAAACTCACCGGTTGTGAAATTATTATTGATGACTCCCCGGAATCAATTATCGTATCCGGATTTTCCACCATTCGCCGCCAAATTGCCAAAATTGCCGTGGAAAAATTAATTGCCGACGGACGCATTCAACCGGCGCGCATTGAAGAATTTGTGGATAAAGCCAAACAAGAACTGGCGCTCGATATAAAAAAATCCGGCGAGGAGTCGCTTTATAAAATGGCCATTACCGGCATTGACCCCAAACTGGTTAACATTGTTGGCCGCCTTAAATACCGCACGAGTTATGGTCAGAACGTAATGAATCATTCCATGGAAGTTGGTTACCTCGCCGCCCTCATCGCGGAAGAGCTGGGCTTAAATGCCGCGCTGGCTAAAAAATGCGGTTTCTTTCATGATATTGGCAAGGCGGTAGACCACGAAACACAAGGCTCTCACCCGGAAATTGGGCACATGATTCTTAAAAAATTCAATCTGGATGAAGATATTTGTCAGGCCGCTCTCACCCACCATCACGACAAACCGTATAACATCTATTCATCGATTGCTAAAGCCGCGGACGCCATTTCGGCTTCACGCGTGGGTGCCCGCCGCGACAGCTATGAGCAATACATTGCGCGTCTGGAAGATTTGGAAGCAACCGCTGGCAGTTTCCCTGGAATTGATAAAGTGTACGCTATTCAAGCGGGTCGCGAAGTGCGCGTATTTGTCCGTCCCAATGAAATTGACGACTACTCCGCCTTTCAACTCGCCAAAGACATTGCCCACAAAATTGAACAAGAGCTCCAATACCCGGGTGAGATCAGAGTTTCCGTTATACGAGAAACTCGTGTTGTGGAATACGCCAAGTAATAGTTTGTAAAGTTTAAAGTTTAAAGTTATAAAGCAGTGATTGGTGGAGACTTTATAAACATAATAACTTTTTACTTTATAACTGGGGTGTGGATAACTCCTTTCTGCTAATTATAGCCAAAAAATATATACATGGTATAATAAGCGCGCTAAAGTAAGCTAAAAATTATTATTTAATTATTTATTCAATAAGCTACGTTCCTATGAACAAAGCCGAATTGGCCCAAGTATTGGCCGAAAAACTCAACGTCTCCAAACGCGAGGCAGAGGATATGATTAATGCCTTTGTAGAAATCGTTACCGCGCAACTTAAAAAGAACGAGGAAGTTGTCCTCACGGGCTTTGGCGCCTTTACAGCCAAACAACGCGCGGCGCGCATGGGTGTTAACCCTCAAAACCCTACTCAAAAGATTCAAATTGCGGCTGTCCGCGTGCCTAAATTTAAAGCGGGCAAGGCTCTTAAAGATGCTTTGAAAGCGGCCTAGTTAGTTCATAGTTCATAGCCAATAATTCACAATGCTTAAAATAAAACGACCCCGCATTTGCGAGGTCGTTTTCTATTGGCTATGAACTGACTTTACATTACCGATTCTTTGGCGGCTTTGGCGACGCGGAATTTAACCACGGTCTTGGCGGGAATTTGGATGCTGGCGCCAGTGGCTGGGTTGCGGCCCATGCGCGCGGCGCGGTTTACTTTGACCAATTTACCAAGACCGGGGAGCACGAATACTCCGCTCTTTTTGACTTCCTTGTACGCCATTTCAACAACGGCGTCCATGAAACCTCCAACGTCTTTTTTGCTCATGCCGGTTTTTTCCGCGAGTGCGGCCAGCATGGCTGATTTTGTCATACCTGCCATATTTTTAATATGGTTAATCCCGATCCCGATGTTACAACATCGGATCGAGGATCCTCGATTTTCTCGAAAGAAAATCGGGAGAATAAAATAGGTTAAGAACCTATTACCCAGTATACAGGTTTCCTAGGAAAAGCGCAATAGTTTGTCAATACAAACTCACTGAAGTTGACTTTTTCGTCAAATGCGGTATACTATCGCTTGCCGAATTGATCTGGCATTTGTCATTTTAATTTTGACATTTTCAGTAGCGGCCTCATCGTTTCACCCTCACGGGTGATCCCCCATTTCTGATTTTTAATTAAAAAAGATGGGGATCGCCCTCCTTAAAGGTCTTAAAACGGGTGATGTCCCGCGAGGGCCACAAGGCTGGTAACGCTTGTATGTTCTACGTTTACCTTTTAAAAAGCTTAACAATCGATAACTGGGTTTACGTGGGCAGCTGTGATGATTTGCGAAAAAGGTTTCAGAAACATAATGCTGGAGAAGTAGTATCGACAAAGGCGCGCAAGCCATACAGACTAATTTATTATGAAGCATACCGTGACAAGACTGAAGCGCGTAAACGTGAAATAGAATTAAAAAAGAGCTGGTCAAAAAAACAGGAATTGTTAAAAAGATTAGAAAATAGTTTAAAATAACCACGGCCTCATCGTCTAATGGTTAGGACATTGCCCTTTCAAGGCGAAAATACGAGTTCGATCCTCGTTGGGGCTACCACGATAAATTAATAGCAGGAAGACATTGCCCTTTTCACCCTCTCGGGTGATCCCCCGTTTCTGATTTTTTATGGAGGGGGACAAGGCGAAAATACGAGTTCGATCCTCGTTGGGGCTACCACGATAAATTAATAGCAGGAAGACATTGCCCTTTTCACCCTCTCGGGTGATCCCCCGTTTCTGATTTTTTATGGAGGGGGACAAGG
>SICD01000054.1 GCA_009694865.1 Candidatus Magasanikiibacteriota bacterium | reverse complement strand
TGTGCGTGGACATGTTTCATAACAATCTCACGAAACGAGTTAAGGAGTATTTACGCAATCTAGGTGTGGCGGAAGAAAAAGTAAATGAATATTTGGTGATTTTGACGCAGCCTACCAAAAAATCGCTTATTTTTATTGAACAAGAAGATTTGTTGAAGATTGTTCAAGAAATAGAAAAATATCCAGAAGCTTTAAAATTATTTAAAGAGAATGATGTACAGGCGATACGATCCAGTTTACCCGCTGATTTAGCCAAGTTAGTAGAGACGCATCGTTTGAAATATTATTACACTAAACACCTCTGGGTGAGCGGGGAATATACCACGGATGATTATCTCGGCCAATTGAAGGATATTTTAGAGCAGGGAGAACTGGCGGCAAATATTTTGGAACGCCAGCAACAAGAACTCGTTAAAGCCCAGAAACGACGTGACAAACTCCTCGGCGATCTCGCGATCTCTGGACAATGGCGGAAAGTAATGGACGAGTTTGGTAATTTTATGGTAACCAAAATTTATCGTCGCTATGCGCAATTGATGGCTGTGCACCATATGTCAGCAATTTTGAAAGAGATCGCGCGCCGAGGTTTCATGACTGAAAAACAAGTCCGGTTTATGCGTCCGGATGAAGTGGAGAACCTTCTCTTGAATGGTGTATGCAATGAACAGGAACTCTTGGAGCGTACCAAATATTGTGTGTACTATGCCGAACGCGGCTACGAAAAAATTATGGTTGGCCAAGAAGCAATGGATTATATGAAGACTGTAGAAAAAGAAATTGATAAAGATGTAAAAGAGTTGCGTGGCGAGGTTGGTTGCGTTGGGTATGCTAAGGGTCCTGTAAAAATTATCATTCGCGCCGAAGATATGGCGAAGATGAACCAAGGCGATATTCTGGTTTCCATCGCCACCGACCCCGATATTGTTCCGGCCATGAAAAAAGCCGCCGCGATTGTAACAGAGCAGGGGGGGGTAACGTCTCATGCAGCTATTGTCTCGCGTGAGCTCGGTATCCCGTGTGTAATTGGAACAAAAATCGCTACCAAAGTTTTAAAAGACGGTGATATGGTGGAAGTGGACGCGAATAAGGGCGTTGTGAGAAAAATTTAATATGTATCTCAAATTTTTTAAAGACATTACCAAATTGAGCGTCGCTGAAGCGGGTGGTAAAGGCGCGTCACTTGGAGAACTCACCAAGGCCGGCATTCCCGTGCCGCCTGGTTTTGTTGTGCTCGCGAGCGCGTTTGATAGGTTTTTAAAAGAAACGGGGCTCGATGTGGAGATTGCCGCCCGGCTTAAAGAAGTTAACGTGGCGGATACAAATTCTATTGAACGGGCGAGCGTGGTAATTCGGGATACGATTCATGATAGAGCGATGCCGAAGGATTTGGAGAAGGAGATTTTGGGGGCGTTTGATGAGTTGGCTCTAACAAATCCCCCCTCGAGGGGGGCTGCGGGGGGTGTAAGTCCTCCGCGTGGCCAATCACCCAAACAAATTGACGACGCAACGGTCTTACAACCCCACTACCCCCCTCGAGGGGGGAATGATGAATTGTTCGTCGCCGTACGATCGAGTGCGACGGCTGAAGACTCGGCAGTGGCGAGTTGGGCAGGGGAGTTGGAGACGTATTTAAATACCACGCGAGAAAATGTTGTTGAGCGAGTTAAACAATGTTGGTCATCGCTGTTTACGCCGCGCGCAATTTTTTATCGGCATGAAAAAAATCTTATTGATCATTATGTTTCGGTTGCGGTGGTGATACAAAAAATGGTACAATCAGAAATATCGGGCATTGCCTTTACCGTGCACCCGGTGACGGAAGATTACGACCAAATGATTATTGAAGCCGGATTGGGGTTGGGGGAGGCGATTGTGGGCGGGCAAATTACACCGGATAGTTATATCCTGGCGAAGAGTGAAATGCGTATTTTGGATATTAACGTGAGTACGCAGACAAGGAAGTTTATAAAAAAGAAAAATACCCCCACGGATGAGTCAGCAAATGAATGGGCCGAACTCTCTGAAGCCGAAGGTTCCAAACAAAAACTCACCGGTAAACAAATTATCGAGGCGGCCAAACTATTTATCGCCATTGAAAAACACTATGGGTTTCCCTGTGATATTGAGTGGGCGATGGAGAAGAATGTGCTTTATATAACCCAGAGCCGGCCGATAACCACGCTTAAAGCTAAAATTTAAAAATATTATTAATAAACATGAGTATGTTTCGCATGTCGACAAGTTTCGCGATTTTTGTCGTTATAATTTTAACGGGAGCAGGTTGCGGAAAGCCCGAAGCCAAATCGCTCGAGGGGGATATGACTACTACCACCGATCTCACGGCCGCGGTTTTTGCTCCTCAATTTTTTGTTCCTAAAATCTCCGGATTGGCCCCTCAGGAAGACCCAGCCGCTCAGGTGGTAAAGGAGTTTATGTTAGCTGCCCCCATAACAACCTGGCCGACCGACAAAGAAGAGGTGTGGTTTGGAAAAACATATTATGCAGATGGGCCAAGCACCAGTGGTGATTCGTACGCGTTTCTCCGCATTAAATCCGGAGCAGGGGACTATACTGTGGTAGTAAATAAAGAAAATATTTTACCGTATGCTGGTTTTATCAGCGCGCTCGATGTTGATGGATATTCGCAAGATAACGATGCTATTAATTTGTTACAGGCAATAAAAAAAGGCGAGCTTCCTACCAAACCTTCGGAGTCCGGGAAAAATAAAAATGGCGCTTTAGAGTATATTACGCAAGCGGAATCCCGTTCGGGTTATTTTACGTTGGTTAAAAGTATCGGTAAATCAACTGTAATTTCTGGTAAAAATCCTATTTGGTTACGTCAAAAGGGAGACAAACTTTTAGTGATTGAACGAACTTCACGTTCGCGTTTTATTTTTTCTACCAGCACAGCTAGTTTTAGCGCCGGAAGATATAGCGAGCTCTGGCGTGTGCCGAATTCAAAATAATTTTTATGCATCCCATTCTGGCTCTTATTTTTGCGAATGTGATTTGGGGCGCTGGGCCCCCTATTTTTAAACTCGCGTTAACCAATATCCCGCCATTTACTCTGGCGTTTATTCGATTTTTTTTCGCTTCTTTTTTGTTTTTACCGCTCGCTCTGCGCCAGCCGCTCAAAGCCTTAAGTCGTCGCGACTGGTTGTCAATAATCGGAGCGTCATTTTTTGGTGTCTCCATTAATATTGGTTTTTATTTTTTAGGGTTGCAACGGGCGCCGAGTATCAATGCTTCCGTCATCGCGTCGAGCGCGCCGGTGTTTGTTTTTTTAATTTCGGTTTTTTTTCTCAAAGAACGAGCGCGACTCCGAACGTCGCTCGGAATGTTAGTGGCTTTTTTGGGTGTACTCATATTAGTTTTTGAACCGCTTGTCGTAGATGGCGTTGGCACTAATTATTTGGCAGCGTGGCAGGGTAACATTTTTTACATTGTAGCCATGTTAGGCTCGGTTTTCTTCCCACTTATTTTAAAAGGTATTTTATCTCGAGTTAATATCTATGTCATCCTTTGCTTTGGGTTTTTATTTTCATCACTGACATTTTTTCCATTCATGCTCCGCGAACTTAGTTCTTGGCAGTTTGCGAGTCTCAACATGGCCGGGGCGGGAGGAATTTTTTATGGTGTCTTTTTTTGTTCGGCCTTGGCCTACTGGCTATATTATTACGGCCTCGCCAGAATAGCGACACAAGAGGTGGGTGTTTTTAGTTATATTGACCCCATTGTCACCGTCATTGTAGCCATCCCGCTTTTGCGTGAGTTTCCAAATGCTGTTTACTTTGCCGCTCTTTTTTTGATACTATTGGGAATCTATATTAGCGAAGGCCGTATTCATTATCACCCTATTATGCGCCTTCGTAGCCGGTTTGGAAAGGAAAAAATTGCCGCCGACGCACCGTTGCTTCGTGAGCCTTAGGTCTTGACAAAGTGTGTGGTGTGTGCTATACTATTTTCAATTGGGTAACTGAACTTCAATTACTAGCTGGTGCTACATTTCGTAGGCTTAGCTAAATTAGTAGAGGTTCCCAAAAGGGTCGAGTTTAATCAGTCGTCTCAAAAAACATTTTGGGAACACAACCAATCTATCTCTATGGCTTTTGGTACCGATCGGCAAATGTTTGATGTGGATTTATCCTGCGCCAAGTGCGGGTCCCACATTTCACAGTTGCCATTTCAACCATCCGGCGATCGACCCGTTTATTGCAGTGATTGCAATCGCGCGTTCCGCCAAACTCGTACTGGTGGCAGCAGCATGGGCGGTGGCGGCGGCATGAGCCGCGCCCCTCGCCAAATGTACAGTGTCAATTTGACCTGTGCTCAGTGTGGTTCAGCTATCACCCAGCTTCCTTTCCAGCCCTCTGGTGACAAACCAGTGTACTGCAAAGATTGCATGATGGCTCGCCGCAACTCAATGTAAAATTCTTTCAAGAATTTATCCCACCCTTCGCGAAGGGTGGGATTTTTTTTGTTATGTTATTGAAAAGTTATACTAAATGAGATATAATTGTAATTATGGAAAAAAAGCAACAAAAACAACTTATAACGTATGCGCGAGGTAAGATTCGCGCGTTTTTTGATGCCCATCCGTCGCCCGGTCACGGATTTCATCATGCCGTAAGAACAGCGCAATTTGGTAAATTGATCGCGCGATTCGAGAAGCAAAATATTTTTTTAGCGGAACTGGCTGGACTCCTCCATGATATTGGTTATTTACGTTACACCCACGGTTCTTCTAAGAGTCATCACGAACATTCATATGAACTGGCTCGTGAGTGGTTTCGAAAAGACGTATCGTTTAATATTTTGACTCGAAACGAAAAAATAATCGTTTTGTATAGCTTGCGTTATCATGGTAATGATGACGCCAATTTATATCAAACCGCGTGGATTCTTCGTGATGCCGACAAGTTAGACGGATTAGGTATCGTTGGCTTGAAACGTTCACGTGATTATTGTTCTTATAGCGGTCAATCGCCCAATGTAGATTTGCGTCTTAGGTTTCATATTGCGGCGTATCTTAAAAGCGAATGGTCTAAAAATTTACTTAAAAATAAAAAATTGCTCAAACCTTTTCAATTGACATTGGCAAAAAATAATCGCGCGTCAATCAAACCTATTAAATTATGATTGATAATAATAAAATCAAAGTGTTGTGCGCGTTAAGTGGCGGCGTAGACTCATCGGTCGCCGCCGCTCTTTTAGTTAAACAAGGATATGATGTGACGGGCGCTTATATGGTGAATTACGATGATAAAAAATCCCCCCTCGCAGGGGGGTTCATGGGGGGTGTTGGCGCGTCGTGTTGGGTTCCCGAGTATCGTGATGCCGTGCGGGTAGCGGCTAAACTGAATATCCCAATCCTCAAAT
>SICD01000009.1 GCA_009694865.1 Candidatus Magasanikiibacteriota bacterium | reverse complement strand
GAGAGCGGTGAACATTTTAATTTTATCTTTTACTTTTTCTACAAAGGGCTGGCCTTGTTTGCCCGGGTACACCGTCATAAATAACACCAAATCAACCAGAGAAAAGTACGGCGCCACCGCAACAAGTTCCGTGTCCGGGTTTAAGACCAAGCCAGCCTCCCAACCATGCTTGCGAATAAAGGTGATAATTGTTTTAGCGTTGCCAACTTCGATAGGGAATAGTACGCGGAATATTTTACCATTACCTTCCCACTTTTTCATTTCTGAAATCGGGTCGCACACCATCAGGTGCAATTCAAACTTAAGCATTGTCTCGAGGTCTCTCGTTTTTTCAACTTCGGGGAAAGAAGTGTTGTCAACAAATTTTCCATCCATCACATCTACTTGAATAAATGGAAAATAAGGTTCAACGCGACGAAGTTTAGTTACAAAACCGTCAAAAGTAGCTTCTAAAATGCTGGGAATAATTTGCATAATGTTATTGTCATTACCGCGAAGGCGGGAATCCAGTGTCTAGATCCTTCGCTTCGCTTAGGATGACACCTAACGGTGTCACTTCTCAACGGCTGCGATTTTCTTAAGTCGCCGAGTAAACCGCTCGTCCATATCATCCGGCGTTTCTAAAAATTTTTTTACAATCGCGGCCGCGTGTTCGTTGGATAAATATTCGGCCGGGAGACAGAGGATATTCACGTGGTCATCGCGCCGCGCCCACTCGGTAGCTTCTATATTAAAACCCAAAGCCGCGCGGATGCCTTTAATTTTATTCGCCGTAATACACACCCCAATGCCATTGCGGCACAGGAGTATCCCTTGGTTGGTTTTGTTTTTTACCACCTGGCGCGCCAAATCTACCGCAAAGTCCGGGTAGTCGTCTTTGGGGTCGTGGCTCTTCGCCCCCAAATCCTTGGCCGTTACTTTAAGCTGGGTTTTGAGGTAGCGAATAAGGTATTTTTTAAGCTGGTAGCCTCCGTGGTCGGCAGCGATGTAGAGCATATGCGAGTTGAAAGTTTGTAAAGTTATCAAGTTATAAAGTAACGAACGAGCCTTTAAACCTTATAAACTTGATAACTTTTAACTTCACTATTATATCTTTTCTTTCCGGTTTTGGCAATAAAAGGATTGGGTTTGTGGAAAAGTTTTGGGGAATAAAACAACCCTCCGATGTGGAGAGTCGCTCTAGCGGCGGAGAGCAGTGGAGTTGAACCACATTCACAACAAGGTGAATCAACTATGTTTCAAGTAGCGGCCGTTAACCGTACGGCAATACTCTCCAAAGCGTTTCCGCCACGAGTAGTATAACATGGCCAATATAAACAACAAAACCCCTTTGCAGGGGTATTATTGTCGATTCACCGAAAGTGAATGTGATGCGCTACTTGAAACTAAGTATAGGATACCGCATTGTATCAGTTTTGTCAAGTTTTTTTATCCACAAATTGACAATTCTCCCGCTTTTGCTAAACTATACTTAAAGTGCAACCACCCGTCATCAACGGGGAGCTAGAGGCAGAACCCTCTATTTTGCGTTACGCCTCAAAGGACTCGAGCCGAGCTTCAAAGGACTAAAGTCGCGTTTCAAATGATATTACGCGACATGATTCTGTTGAATCAGGCATGATTTCGCCAAATCATATGTATAATGCCAACTCCGAAGAACTCTCTATTCTAGAATTCTGGAAGAAAAACAACACTTTCGAAAAGTCAGTTCAAAATCGTCCGGAAGATAAACCGTACGTTTTTTACGATGGCCCGCCGTTTGCTACGGGTTTGCCGCATTACGGGCATATTTTGGCATCCGTGATTAAAGATGTCGTCCCCAGGTATTGGACGATGAAAGGTTACCGTGTGCCGCGAAAATGGATTTGGGATTGTCATGGGCTCCCGATTGAGAGTTTGATTGAAAAAGAATTAAAAATTTCTTCTAAAAAACAAATTGAGGACGAATTTGGCGTGGATAAATTTAATGAGGTCTGTAAATCTAAGGTGCTGTTGTATGTGGGCGAATGGAAAAAAATGGTGGAGCGGGTGGGGCGCTGGGTGGAGTATGACAATTCCGCCAAAACCATGGACCCGACCTACATGGAATCAGTCTGGTGGTCACTCAAGACCATTTGGGACAAAGGACTTATTTACGAAGGGAGAAAAGTTTTAATGTATTGCCCGCACTGCGAAACGCCCGTTTCTAAAGCCGAAATTGCGATGGATAATAGCTATAAAACGATTACGGAGGAATCAGTCACCGTAAAATTCCAAATTACAAATTCCAAATCTCAAATAAATTCTCCCGCAGCGAGCGGGATCCCGCTGTGGCGGGACAAATTACAAATTCCTAACAATGTTCCTGTATACTTATTGGCTTGGACGACGACGCCGTGGACGCTTCCCGGAAACGTGGCACTGGCGGTCGGTAACGACGTTGAGTATGTGTTAGTTTCTTTTGTCATTTCGAGCGAGGCTCGCGCCGACGAGAAATCTCTGTCCAGTCAAGCGATTTACTACATTGTCGCCAGAGACCGTATGGCTGAAGTCTTTAAAGGAAAAGATTACTCCATTATTAACGAGCTCAAAGGTTCAGAGCTCGTCGGCTTGGAATACGAACCACTTTTTGATATGCCCGCGATGCTTGAGACTGGGAAAAAGGCCTATTATGTTTCGGAAGCAGATTTTGTGACAACCGAAGATGGCACGGGAATCGTCCATACCGCGGTTATTTATGGTGAGGATGATTACAATCTTGGTCTCAAGCTCGATCTGCCCATGGTGCCAATGCTGAACGAAAAAGCCGAGTTTAATGAAGTGGCGCCGGAATTTATCCAAGGTAAATATTTTAAAAAAGCCGAAAAAGAAATTAAAAATGATTTGGACAAACGCGGACTTCTGTTTTCGCGCGAGCAGTACACTCACTCGTACCCGCACTGTTGGCGTTGCGACACCATGCTTATATACAACGCCATCTCGGCCTGGTTTATCAACATCCAAAAAATAAAACCACGCCTCATTGAGCTGAACGAAAAAATTAATTGGTATCCGGAGCATCTTAAAGAAGGACGTTTCCTCAACATTCTCGAAACTGCCCCGGATTGGAACATCTCACGCAATCGCTATTGGGCTACCCCGTTGCCGTTTTGGAAGTGTGTTGGCTCGCAGGCCTCGGCAACCACCCCTCGCCCCTCCTTGGTAAGGAGGGGAGGCACGGTGTCCCCTCCTGCCCGAGGAGGGGTGGCCGCTCAAGCGGCCGGGGTGGTGGGAGGTTGCGACCACGTCGTGTGTGTTGGAAGTGTGCAAGAGTTGAAAGAGAAGGCAGCCAATTTCTCCGAAGTGTTTCCGACCGACAACGTGGCAGAGTTAGATTTGCATAAACAATTCATGGATAAGATAAAACTCAAGTGTGATGAGTGTGGTGGCGTCATGGACAGAATCCCGGAAGTAATTGATTGTTGGGTAGAGTCTGGCTCGGTGCCGTTTGGCCCCCTGCATTATCCGTTTGAGAACAAAGAAGAATTTAAGTCGCGATTCCCCGGCCAATATATTGCCGAATACATTAACCAAACCCGTGCTTGGTTTTATTATATGCACGTGATGGCGGCGCTTTTGTTTGATGATGTGAGTTTTGAAAATTGCGTGACAACGGGTGAAGTGCAAAATGAAAAAGGGGAGAAGTTGTCCAAATCCAAACAGAACTTTACCGATCCGTGGATTATTATAGAACAATATGGGGTGGATGCCATCCGTTACTACCTTATGACCAGCCCGGTGATGCTGGCCGACAATCTTTTATTCAACGAGCGCGAAGTAAAAGAGTTGTTTAACAAAGTTATTAATATTTTGTGGAATGTTGTTGAGTTCTACAAAATGTACGCCGTCACCCCAACTGTCATCCCGAGTGAGGCTCGCGCCGACGAGGGATCTCTGGCTCACCCAACTATAGACAGAGATTCCTCACCCCTGCGAAGGGGATTCGGAATGACAAAGCGAAGTAGCCACATCCTCGATAAATGGATTATGGCGAAGCTCCACGAACTCGTAAAAACCGTTACCGTGGAAATGGACCAATATAACACGGTAAAAGCTGGGCGGCCGATTAAAGATTTTATTGATGAACTCTCCACCTGGTACGTGCGTCGCAGTCGTGATCGCTTCAAAGGCGAAAGCCAAGAAGACAAAGAGTTTGCCCTTCACACGCTCCACCAAGTATTGCTCACCCTCTCTAAACTCATGGCGCCGTTTACCCCGTTCATCGCCGAAAAAATTTACCAATCAATATCGGGTACGGGTTACGGGATACGTGATACGGGCTCGGGGGTACGGGAGTCCGTCCACCTAGAAGACTGGCCACAGTATCACGAAGCGCATCACGATAAAAGTGTACTGGAAGAAATGGAAGTGGCACGAAAAATTGTGGAACTGGGCTTAGCGCTTCGCGCGGAAGCGAAACAAAAAGTCCGCCAGCCACTTAGTCAATTAACAATTAATAACGAACACTTATCACACGAGCTTTTGCAAATTATCGCGGACGAATTAAACGTTAAAAAAGTTGAATTTGCCGAGTATGTGGAAGAGGGTGCTGATTGGGTGAGTAAAGAAGAAGGCAAAGTAAAAGTGTGGCTCAACATAAAAATTGATGAGCAACTAAAAAAAGAAGGCTTGCTCCGCGAGGTTATACGCGCTATCAATCAAATGCGCAAAGAGCAGAAATTGACGATTAACGACCAGGTTGTTGTGAGTTATGCCACCAGCGATGCCGACCTGCTAACAGTGTTTGAAAAGTATAACGACGAATTAAAACGCTCGGTACTGGCGACCGCGCTTAAACCAGGGGCGGCGGACGGGCAAGAAGTAACGATAGAAAATAAGGCCATTAAAATAAGCATAAGCCGATAAAGCCTTACTTAACTAAAAGGAAAGCCCTTCTTGACAGGAGGGCTTTTTTGTGGTATAATTTTTTGTTGGTATTTTTAGCTTGTTTTAGCTAAATATAGCCAAATGTTCTTTACAATAAGTGGTATAAAATGAGTAAAATTGATAAGGGGCTTAGTGCTTGTCCGCCTATGGCGGATTGGTAGTCAGCCCCTTATCACCGTCCATACCGGACGTGAAGTGAGAAGAGGTGTCTGAACCGAGAGGTGACCTTTGTCCAAGACGAATTTCCATCACAAGCCGATTTTCCTGACCGTTCTGGCCCACACCGGTCGCCCGCTGGGCGACAGCAGCAGCAAGTGCATGACGGGCGGCTACCGTTCCATCGGCTTCATCTCCGCCGAAGAGGAGATGGCGGGCAAGGGGCCGGACCCCCTCGAAGACCTGCGTGAGCACGGCATCAACTGCGTGCCCGTGTACAGCGTCGGCGACCCCGAGGGAACCATCACCGGCGGCCGCTACGGCAAGGGCATCGGCGGCTTTCCCATGCCGCTCGCCCGCCGGCCGGTTCGCATCACACTGCGGCGCCTCAACAGCGAGCTCGCCCCCTACGGCATCGAGGTTTGCGTGCTCGACGCCCTTCGCCTCACCGAGGGGCAGGTGGAACTTCACAAGTTCCTCATCGGTGAGATCGGCGAGCAGCGCCTTCCGGGCCGTAACGTCATCAATTGTCGTTTGGAGGAGCAGATCACGGTCTTTCGGGCGGCCGATGATGTGGGTTCGTTCGTGGACGTGGTGAAGGACGATCGGTATCTGTCTGTCCGTGAACGTTTGTGCGCCCCGGCCGACGCCTGTGTCGAGCTCGTCCGGATCGCGCAACACCTCAAGGAGGATCTCGAGGCGGTCATCTACGGCTACCTCGCCTCGCTGGCCAACCTCGGTGCGATCTCCCTCGCGTTCGACGAGGAGACCGGCCTCGCCCACCGCGGCGGCTTCGCCATCGACTGGTTCCCCCGGAGCAAGAAGACCGGGAGAATCCTCAACATGGGCGTCCCGTTCGACTACCCCGCCCCCGTCGGCGTCGCCCTCACCCCCTGCGCCTTTCACTTCTTCGAGGACAAGGGCAACTGGGAGGTGTACAGGCGCCTCGCCGAGACCGACGTCATCATCAAGCGCCACCTCGCCAGCCACGGCATCGAGACGGTCACCAACGACGTCTGCCGTCAGATCCGCGATCTCCGGCGCATCTGCTTCCACGCCGGCATGGCCGTCGACGGCGCGCACTTCGATCTCGAGTGCTTCCACTGGTGTTTCCCGAACGTCGAAGGCAACCAGTTCAATCTGGTGCCCATGTCCGGCAACCCCTCGGGAGCGCTCCTGCGCAACGCGCGCCACGTCACGACCGGCCAGATCGTTGGCACCGGGCGCAACGACAGCGCCCGCCGGATGGCTCTCTCCATGGCCGGCCAGATCGCCTGATCCCGTACCACCCGGTACCGCCAGTCGCTTCACGCGACCAGCGGTCCGGCCAGACGCGAGCGTGATTTCCTTACCAAGGACGTCACGCTCGCGAGCTACCTGTTCCTTTGGAGTTTTCTCAAAACGAACAGACAGTTTTTCTTCTATTGACGGATCCATTTTTCTATGCTACACTCAGTTGTTGGTTTATAAAGATCGCCATATTTGCGGCTAAAATAAGCCAAAAGCTCTTTAACAAAGTGGTAAAAGATCAGGAAATAAACGAAAAAATGGCAGGTGGATTATTGTTCGTTATCTATAGCGACTAATAATCCACCTGCCTGATAGCCCGACCATATCGGTTTGGGAATCCGGCACATTCACACGAGGTACTGCCCATGACCACGAGCTCCAATCTCGCTTCCCGCATCACCGCCGGCCTCGGCGCCGCGCTCGGCCCGCTCTCCCTGTTGCGCTCCCTGCGCGGCGACGGCTTCATCGCCCTGCAGGAAGGGGTGGTGCCGGACGGTCGCCTCCCCGAGGGCACCAACATCCGGACCTTCTGGGTCCACGACGGCAAGGTCGGCCTCATCGCTTACGGCCCCGTCGACGAGGCACAGGAGCTGCTCAACGCCGTGCAGCCCGCCGATGCCGAGGTGCTCTTCAAGGCCTACAACTTCGCGGGGCAGCAGGCCGCCCAGCTCTACATCTACACCAAGGGCACGGCCGAGCCCACCGTCATCGACGTCTCCGACATGCCCGGCTACACGGTCGTCTTCAACAACGACTACATGCCGCAGGCGCTCGTCACGACCGCCGACGGCGAGCTCGTCGCCCGCCCGTAGTCACCGCTTCGCCCTCTCCGCCCCCCCCCCCGCCACTTCAACTCGTTCCCCCCCCCCTGATCCCGAACCACCCGGTGCTTCGCGTCGCTTCGCGACGAATGGCCTGGCCAGACGCGAGCGTGATTCCTCACGCTCGCGGGCTCTCTGTTCCTTTGGAGTTTTCTCAAAACGAACAGACAGTTTTTCTCTATGATTAGCTAAAATAAAGTTGTCTCTCTTGACAACAAGGGTCTTTTGTAGTATCCTGTAGTCTTGTCGATAAGCTGGAAATGGAACGACAATTTTTCTTATGGACTCTACTTCCGTAGATAAACCTGGCGGACACGGTGGCCATCATCCCGACTGGACCCATCCGCTCAGCACTAAACAAATTATAGAAAAAATCAAGTCTGCCATTTGGCAGAAGCGTCCTATTTTAGGTGACATCATGCAGCGCCACGGTAACGATACGCTGTATGAATACGCCCAGGATTTTTTAGACGTCAACAAAAGTCCGTTACTCGATGTTCGTAAACAAGAGTTGATTGCCGTCGTAGAAGAAATTTTGACCGAGCGTTTAGGAAAAGAAGTGGCCACGGGCGTTGTTCAACAATTACAAAAATTACCGCTCGTCTCTACCGCGGACCACCACGGGCCAATTACCCACCCCTTCTTCGTCAATTCAAATATAATCTCCGCCCTCACCTTTTTGGCTGTTCCAAAAAATACCTATCAATATTTGGTAGATTTTTCGTTTGCCAGTATTTCCATAAATAATACCTCGTTTCCGCGAGGTATTTGTTTTCATGGCGATGATCATGGTACCAGCGAGCCCATCCGCCTGCCTATCTTCCCTGATAAACTTAAAATGGGCGTTACCTATGCCATGCGGGCGTTTAACCGCGAAGATATTGAACGCATGAAAGGGGAAGTGCTCAAGAAGGAGAGGTTGGGGGAAATTACCCCAGGGCGCGCTACCAAAATTATTGAGATTGTTGATACGTATTTTGCTTCCTCCGATGTTTTAGGAGCGCCAGATTTTAACGCTCAAATTACTAAAATCAATTATAAATTATGGCCCCTCTTATTTCATACGGCCAAAGAAAACAAGCTATCCAACAATAACAATCAGTCGCAGCTCATTTATGTAGAAATAGAAACAATCGTTGCCAAATTATTAACCGATGTTCATTTGCTACGCTCTGAATCCGTTTTCTACAAATTGTTGTTCAATAAAAAATACCAGGCGCTCGTGCTCCAATTCTTTAATAATTTACCCGGAGCTTTTTCGCTCGAAAAAGCCTGGGGCACCTATTTGTTTTGGGGCGTTGACGCCAACTTTCATCGCGTGCGTTTAGTGCTCGATGGAAACAAACTCGCTTCCCACGATCAGGATTATACCTTGCCGCTTGAGCCACAAGCCATTATTGAAGCCTTACAGCAAAAGAAAATTTTCCCCAGCATGTTGTTATGCTATTTAATGGTTTCGCTCTACTACGGTACCAAATGTTTGGGTGGTTTTTCGCAGGTGCACGATTTAACCCTGATAAAAACTGCTTGGCAAAATTTACTGAAAGAAGCTGGTGAAATGGAAGAAAGTGAAGCTGTTACCCCCGTGCAAACAAAAGAGCTCGGTGGTGACGGGCTCGTGTTGTCGTATTTGGTGGATAGGGAAGGTGATTTAATGCCGGCCACCGGCATTGATATGATAGTGGGGGAAGAGGACACCACCATTGAAAAATTTTGCGCGATTGCCAAACAAGTTACGTTAACCGACACGATGTGCCCCATGCTTCCCGAGATCTACAACGTTCTCTACAGTCAGCCCGATCGCGACCCGGAACTGAGCGCGCTCACCAGTAAGCAAATACTACGTGCAATCGATTTTAAGCACGTTGTTATGGTAGATAACGCCAAAGAAAATATTTCGCTTCCTACGTTTACCACTTCGTCCTAATTTATTTGCGAAAAAACATCGCGATACAGCCCAGCTTTTTTTCCGCGACCAAGCGAGTAGTTTTGGGGCGATCAAAATCGTTATCCAAAGCGGCCCAGTATTTTTTGTCAATTTTTCCTCTAATTTTTTCCCTATTTTTTCTAATGTAGTCAAGAATTACTTCGTAAGTAGTAAGCAGGTGCGATGTTAAATCCTTTGAGGCAGTTAATTTGAGGCCAGCTTGTTTAAAAAGATGTTCGTAGTCGCTGGGGGTACTGATATCATTAATGTGAACGCGGTTGCCAAATATTGCCATCACTTCTTTTTTGGCGCCAGGGTAGTTAAGCACCGAATCTTCCAACACCACCACTCCGCCAGGTTTTAGCACTCTAGAAAATTCTTGCGCCGCTTTTAATTTATCGTGGCAGTGAAACAACGCTTCCTGTACCCACACGCAATCTACCGATCCATCTATCAAGGGGAGTGTTGTCATAGAGCCACAAAGGTAGGTAACTTGTTTTTCTAAACCAGCCTCGCGAGCCGCCGCCAAAGCCTCCTCTAATTGCCGAACGCTTAAATCTAAACCAATTACGGTAGCGCCAAGTTTTTTTGCTAAAAATCGATCTCCACCGCCCCGGCCACAGCCAACACTCAACACCTTGCAGCCACGCTTTAGTTTGGCTTTGGTTGCCAAGAATACATTCATATCCGCGCACGCTTTTTCCAGCGATTTTTTTTTGCCAAAATACCCAGTGTGCATTTGACTGCTCCACACGCTGGCATACACATCGCTAAAGGAATCGTAGTATTCTTGGGTAATAATGTCGGTAAATTGAGCCATAAAGTTTATGAAAGGGTAAAAATAAATAACGGGATAAGTATAATCTAAATTAGCAAAAAAATCAAGGGATACGTGGGTCGGCGCCAGTCGTTGACAGAGGGAGCTTTTTTAGTTATAGTAAGTAAAATTAACTATTTATTATCATAATTTTATGAAAGTCCAAGAAATTTTTGACTTCGGCACCAAGCTCGGAGTAGCCAATGACCCGCGTGGATCCAAGGCCGTAAAAAAACACCTCGACCGTATTAGCAAGGCATACGAGGAAATGAAGCCGGATGAGAAGAAATTTTTTGATACCGAAAAACTAACGAACCCGTACCCCGATTGCGCGGTACATGTGGATGACGGTAAAACAGAGGTAAAACGCGTTTTGGCTGGTATTGATATTAATGCCGCCGAAATTTTGCTCGCGAGCCAACTTAACGAACGTGGTAAAAAAATTGACCTCGTTATTGCCCATCACCCCGAAGGAAAAGCTTTGGCTAACCTCCATGAAGTAATGAGTATGTCGGTGGATGTGTACGAACAAATGGGCGTACCGGTACATATTGCTGAAAAGATTTTTGAAGAACGTGTTAAGGAAGTTGGTCGCGGCGTTCACCCCATTAACCACAACCAGGCCGTGGATATTGCCAAGCTTCTTAACATCAATTTTATTAACACGCACACCATTACCGATAATATGGTGGACACTTTTATGCGTGAACTTTTGGATAAAAAAGCCCCTGAAACGGTTGGGGAAATTATTAAAGTGCTCATGGAAATTCCGGAATATCAGCAGGCCAAAATGTGGGGAGCGGGCCCGCGAATAATTTCCGGCGGACCCAGCCACCGCACCGGCAAAGTACTGGTAGAAATGACCGGCGGCACCAACCCATCGCCTAAAGTATACGAACAACTCTCACAATATGGCATAAGTACCGTGGTAGGTATGCATATGAGGGATGATAGTATGAAGCAAGCCACCGAACACCATATGAACGTAATTATCGCTGGCCACATGCCGTCTGATTCACTTGGTATGAACCTCTTCCTCGACGAACTGGAAAAGAAAGGAATTGAGATTGTCCCTTGTGGCGGATTGGTGAGGGTGAGTAGGGTGAAAAAAAGTAAGTAAAGTTCTTACCCATTAGTTCAAAGACAATAGTAAAAGGCGCCCTGCGGGACGCCTTTTCTAATAGCAAAAATCGTGGTAAAATGCATTTGTCATTCCGAGAGTCGAGCGAGGTCGCAGATCCTCCGAGGAGGGAATCTCTGGCTCAATACCATCACAATTGTCATCCCGACCGCAGGAGGGATCTCTGGCTCACTCCAAGGCTCACCCAATCAATCATATGGCCAGGAGCAATTATAGTTTTTACGTCTATATAATGGCAAGCGTTACCAGGATTCTATATGTTGGTGTTACCAACGATCTCGTCCGAAGGGCCGAAGAACATCGAGACGGTACTAACGAAGGTTTTACAAAAAAATATCAAACTCACAAGTTAGTTTATTACGAATATTGGACAGATATAAAAAGCGCAATACATAGAGAGAAGGAGTTAAAGGGTTGGAGACGATCTAAAAAAATTGCTTTAATTCAAAATGATAACCCCACGTGGCGAGACATTTATCCAGAGATTGCACAGTGAGTTGCGAATTGACGGGTGAGCCAGAGATCCCTCCTGTGACGTCGGGATGACAAAACGAATATGATTTCAATTATACAAGGTAAAATTGTCAAAAACCAAAACGGCGAAGTCGTCGTGATGACTGCCGGTGGTGTTGGCTACCGGGTAAAAGTAAGCCCTAACGCTGGTCTCAATTGCACCGCAGGCAAAGAAGTAACGCTCGACACCTACCTTATAGTCCGCGAAGATGTGCTGGAACTTTTTGGTTTCGCAAACATTGCCGAAAAAGAATTATTTAAACAATTTATTACTGTTAGTGGCGTGGGGCCAAAAACTGCGCTTCATTTACTCTCGCTCGGCACCGTGGAAGAAATAACCATTGCCATTGGTCGCGGCGATATTGAGTATCTTACCAAAGTGAGCGGCATTGGCAAAAAGACGGCCGAGCGAATTGTTGTCGATCTTAAATCAAAACTAAAAGCGCATTTAGAAGAAAGCGGTTCCACCACATTTACTCCGGGCAGTGATACACTCGGGGATGTGATTGATGCCTTAGTAACGCTCGGTTATTCAGTTTTGCAAGCGCGTGAGACGGCGAAAAAGCTTGAACCGGCTGGGAAGACGAGTGAACAGTTGTTGCGAGAAGCGCTGCGAAGCATTAAGTGAGACGTCGGTTGTCATTCCGAGCGAGGCCTCGCAACCCCTCTTAGGGGAATCTCTGTCCGTCGATCGTTGGTGAGCCAGAGATCCCTCCTGCGGTCGGGATGACAATATTATTTTGAATTTTTCTTCTCTTGTTTCAACAAGAGTTTTTTCTTTTCTGCCCCTCGGTTATAACCTCCCGTCGCCCCATCACTCCGTACCACGCGGTGACAGGGAATAGCGGGGTCGTAATTTTTATTTAAAACATTCCCCACCGCGCGATAAGCTGTAGGGAGTCCGGCGCGCGTCGCCACTTGTTTGTACGACAAAGTTTCCCCGCGTGGGATGGTTTTAACCACGGAATAAATTTTTTGTTGAAAGGGAGTCAGATTGTTTTTCATAAACCGAGTTTTTTATTACCATTGAAATATGAATGATAATAACAAGCAGGGTCCCCGAACGATTCGGGGAAGCTGATGGACTCGTAGGGTTGTACCCTACGTTTCATCACACCTGCCGGGGGACTTCACCCCCGTTGTAGTTCGGTCGCGGTGAAGAGGCAACCGTGGGGGAGATCAGTCGGCATGGCGGTGAGGCCCCCCTCCTCCAAGTCGATGATGCTGAAGACGGCCACGACCGTGGCGCCCGCCGCGCGCAGCAGCTCCAGTCGGTTGGTCAGCGCTTCCCCGTCGCCGAGTGTGTCCTGGAGAAGGATGACCTGCCTCCCGGAGACATCGTCGCCGATGAGCCTGGTCTTGAGGCCGTGATCCAGCGTCTGCGGGCGGATGCCGAAGACGCTGAACGAGTGTCCGCGCCGTTCCGCCAGAGCCATGATCGCGGTGGCGAACCCCAAAGTGTCAGAGGTGTCGCCGCCAATCATCTCAACGCTCCAGCCCTTCTCGTTCTTCATTGCGTGGAACCACTCCAGAAACATCATGGTGATGAGGAAAGCGCCACGCTGTTCGAGCGCGGTCGTGAAGGCCGTCAGCCTGACGGGGACGGTGGGCTTGCCGGGGGCGTGGCCGTGCCGCAGGCACAGCCGGCGAATCAATTCGTACAACTCTCCTTTGAACCCGTTTGTTTCGGTCGTCATTGGATCCTCCGAGGTGATGTGGGTGGACTGCGAAATTAAAACGAAATAATCATTATTAATTTCGCAGTCCACCATAGGTGTGATGTGTCCATTGGTACTCCTGTGTAAAGAACTAACGACTATAGACTACCAAATTCCTGCCAAGAAAGCGAGGCCGGTGTTTTGTCCAACAAACCATGGGCCAAACAGGTAATAAATAACTCCGCAATCTGCAAATTGGTAATAATGGGAATGTGGTGGTTAATGGCCAGGCGCCGAATTTTATAACCGTGCGTGGCGGAATTTTTCCCCTGGCCGCTCGGAATGTTTATTATCAATCCAATTTTTCCTTGAGTGATAGAACTCTGCACGTTTGGTTCGCCGCTTTCTTCGGCTTTGTACACGAAAGTTGAGCCCACCCCGTGGCTCTCTAAAAACGCGTGGGTTCCTTCGGTCGCTAAAATCGTCCAGCCCTGCTCGGCCAGTTTTCTGGCGCCCTCTAGTAATTTTATTTTCCGATCGCCGCTTATCGAAAGCAAAAGACATTTGCCCCGGATGTTTTGTTCGGTAGCCAGCCACGATTTAAAAAAAGCTTCTTCATAACTTTGCCCCAGGCAGGCCACTTCGCCCGTGGAAGCCATTTCCACCCCGGTAACGGGGTCGGCGCCTTTAATGCGCTGGTAGGAAAATTGGGGAGTTTTAACCCCGGTGTACTGCGGCAATGGGACAATTTTGGGAGCAACCGGTTTACCCATAAGCACATTGGTCGCGATGGTAATAAAATTATCACGCACCACTTTAGACACAAACGGGAACGATCGCGAGGCGCGCAGATTGCATTCAATAACTTTAACATCGTTATTTTTTGCTAAAAATTGAATATTAAACGGCCCCGTAATGTTAAGAGAAGTAGCAATTTTTTGCGTTATCATTCGGGCGCGCCGGGCGGTTTCCACGTACAGCCGCTGCGCCGGAATTACCACCGTGGCATCGCCCGAGTGAATGCCGGCGTTTTCCACATGTTCGGAAATAACCGAACGAACAATTACACCGCCCTCGGCCACCCCGTCCAGCTCAAACTCTTTGGCGTTTTCAATAAAATGAGAAATAACGGCGGGGAATTCCGTGGAAACAATGGCGGCTTCGGCTAAAAATTTTTCCAGTTCCGTATCGTTCCACACCACGTTCATCGCCGTCCCGGAAAGAATATATGATGGTCGAATAATGAGTGGAAAACCTAGCCGAGCCGCAAAGGCTTTAGCTTTATCCAAACTCTCAACTTGTTCCCAATCAGGCTGGTCAATATCCAGCTTATTTAAAAGTGCCGAGAATTTTTGGCGGTCTTCCGCCATATCAATAGATTCCGCCGAAGTCCCCAGCAGTTTATAGCCACGTTGCGCCAAGGGTCGCGCCAAGTTATTTGGAATTTGCCCGCCCACCGAAACGATAATTCCTTTCGGGTTTTCAAAATCCGCAATATCGCGCACTCGCTCCAAAGTTAATTCTTCAAAATACAGTCGGTCGGATTCATCATAATCAGTCGAGACGGTTTCGGGGTTAGAGTTAATGATGATGGGTGACTCCTTGAGCTTACGAAGTTCACGCGCAGTGTTTACACAGCACCAATCAAATTCCACCGAAGAGCCAATGCAGTATGGGCCAGAGCCAAGGACGATGATGGGGCCTCCCTCTCTTTCTAAGAGAGGGTTGGGGAGAGTTGCCGAGGTTCTTGCCTTAGCGCCGGCAACTCCCCCCCGCCCCCTCTTGGTAAGAGGGGGAGAGTGAGATGCCGACGGTTTAACGTCGTGATCTGTGCCATGGTAGGTGGTGTAGAGATAATTAGTTTCGGCAGAGAATTCTCCAGCGAGCGTATCGATTTGTTTGATAACTGGTGTAATTTTGTTTTTGATCCGTAATTCCCGGATTTTATCTTCAGTCGATCCAGTAAGTTTAGCAATAGTTTTATCGGAGAAACCAAATTGTTTGGCGGTGCGTAGTGTCATCCCAAGCGAGGCCTCGCGTGATTTGTCATCCCGACGACGAAGGAGGGATCTCTGGCTTACCTGTCCACTCGTTGTTAAAACTTTGCTTGAGCCAGAAATTCCCCTAAGAGGGATCGCAAGACCTCGTCGCTGCGACACTCCTAGGAATGACAGCGATTTCTCCACCCCCACAATCGCCTTCAAATGCTCCAAAAACCATTTATCAATTTTAGAAAGCTCATGAATTTTTTTAACGCTCACCCCTTTTTTCATCGCCTTATAAATTGCGAACAAACGCCGATCGGTCGCACGCTCAATTTCTTCAAGCGGGTCGGCGATGTCATGCGGATAATCACTCAACCCAGATGCGCCAATATTTAACATGCGTACGGCTTTTTGTAAGGCCTCGGGGAAGGATCGGCCAATGGCCATCACCTCTCCCACGCTTTTCATCTCCGATCCAATTTTCCTATCAGCACTTTTAAATTTAGTTAGATCCCAGCGGGGAATTTTGACCACGAGATAATCCAGCGCGGGTTCAAAGCAGGCGGAAGTTTTTTTAGTTACAGCGTTCCTAAGTTCATGGAGCTGTTTGCCGAGCGCGAGTTTGGCGGCCACAAAGGCGAGTGGGTAGCCGGTGGCTTTTGATGCCAGAGCGCTCGAGCGCGACAAACGGGCGTTCATTTCAATAACACGATAATCTCCATTTTTTGGGTTCAAGGCATATTGGATATTACATTCACCAATAATGCCAACCGAGCGGGCTACTTTAATGGCCACCTCGCGAAGCATGTGATACTCCTCATTCGTCAATGTCTGCGATGGCGCCACCACAATACTCTCACCCGTGTGAATGCCCATGGGGTCAAAATTTTCCATGTTGCACACCGTAATCGTGGTGTCGTTACTGTCGCGCACAATTTCATACTCAATTTCTTTCCACCCACCCAAATATTCTTCTATTAAAATTTGTGGCGCACCGTGGAGTGATTCACTCGCTCGGTGACGCAACTCTTCGGCATTCTCAATTTTACCCGATCCAAGTCCACCGAGTGAATATCCCGATCGCATCATGATTGGGTATTTAATTATTTTCGCCGCCGTGAGCGCCTCCTCCACCGTCGTCACGGCATAGCTCAAGGGAGTTTTGACATCAATTTTAGCTAAAGCTTTTTTAAACAAATCCCGGTCTTCCGTCTTTCTAATTGCTTCCACGGGAGTCCCTAAAACTTCCACTCCATATTTTTTCAAAATTCCTTTTTCCTCCAGAGCCAATCCCAAATTCAACGCCGTCTGCCCGCCAAAGCCAAGCAGAATGCCGTCCGGTTTTTCTTTTTTAATAATTTGGCTAACGGTTTCTAGGTTAAGGGGCTGGAGGTACACTGTGTCGGCCATTCCGGGGTCAGTTTGGACAGTGGCAATATTGGGGTTCACGAGAACGGTAAAAATACCCTCTTCTTTAAGGGCTTTAATGGCTTGCGAGCCGGAATAATCAAACTCGCCCGCCTGGCCAATGCGCAGACCTCCGGAACCGAGTATTAATACTTTGTGATACATAATTTGGTCTTAAAACCTTGACTTTCTCTCTGCTTTTTGGTAGTTTTATCGTATCTCCAGTGCGCCATGGTGGCGTTTGAAAGGAGAAGTCCGATGGGTAGAAAACGTGTACTCTGGCTCGACGAAGGAGGGCAGTTCGAAGCATTCGTCCATTGGTTCGATGATCGGTACGATTTCGTACACGTCCTTCGGGGCGAGAATTGTCTCACCAAGCTCCACAAGGGCGGGTTCGATCTCGTCATCTCGGAGTATGAGCTCGTCTGCTCGGACTTCCCGCTCGACGAGACTGATCAGGGCTTCAGCGTCGGGGCGTTCCTGTACCGCGAGATCCGCAAGTTCAACAGCGCAATCCCGGTGGTGTTCTACCACCTGGCTCTCGGCGTGCGGGCGAAGCGGATCGAGGAGCAGTTCGACCACCCCGACCAGAAGGTCTGGGCGTTCTCGAAGATCGAAGTCGAAGGAGACGAGTTCTCCAGGGAGGTCATCAAGATCCTCGGCTGACAAAGAGGCAACCATCATGGCCCGAGCACCACCTCCCGATCCCGCTCAGCGGGACTCGAGGCAGCTCTGGTGCGACACGACCCGTTCGCTCCATCTGCTTTATTTCTGAATCTCAGAAGTAGAGCAGGAGGAATTTTAGCGAGCGGGTTTTGTGTTTTGAAAGGACACTCACCACTTGTCATTCCGAGCACACTCACTTCGTTCAGTGCAGGCTCCGGAGGAATCCCTGGCTCACTCAACGCTTCGGCAACGAACCGACAAGTAAGCCAGAGACCCCTCCTTCGTCGTCGGGATGACAGTTAAACTAAATCATAAAACTTTTCAAACAACCACCTCGTATCCACCGGCCCCGGGCTCGCCTCGGGGTGGAACTGCACCGAAAAAAACGGTAATGTTTTGTGGGCTACACCCTCTACAGAATTATCATTCAAATTTCTAAAATTAACATACCAGCCCTTTGGTAATGTCTTCTCGTCTACCGCATAGCCATGGTTTTGGCTAGTGATAGAGCATTTGCCACTCTCCACTTCTTGGCACGGTTGATTCTGTCCGCGGTGGCCAAACGGCAATTTGTACGTCTTTGCACCCGCGGCCAAAGCCATCAGTTGCGACCCCAAACAAATTCCCATAATCGGCTTCTGCATCTTGATGGCTTTTTTTAAAATTGCAATTGTCTCGGTACACGCGGCCGGGTCGCCTGGGCCGTTGGAGAGGAAGAGGCCGTCGAATTTTTCTTTCGTGTAGTCGTAATTGTAGGGGACACGTTCAATCGTCCAGGGGAATTGTTGGAGGGAACGGATGATGTTTTCTTTCATGCCACAATCCACGGCGATGATTTTCTTTTTTCCTGTGCCGTAAGTTTTTGGTTTTTTTATACTAACTTCGGCAACCAGGTTGCGATCGTTGGGGTCTTCGTGTTTAATCTGCCTAATCTGCTTACCTTGCTTATTCTGCTCACCGCATAAGATTGCCCCCAGCATCACCCCACTCTCCCGAATCACCTTCGTCAGCGCCCGCGTGTCCACACCCATGAGTATCGGCACCTGTTGGTCCTTAAGCCACTCTAACAGCGACCGTAAGGCCGTGGAATGGCTATATTTCTCACACGCCTCGCTCACCACCACGCCCGAGAGATGAATTTTTTTGGATTCCCATGTTTTGGGCCCCGGCACGCCGTAATTTCCAATCAAAGGGTATGTAAACGTCAAAATTTGGCCATTGTAGGAAGGGTCGGTGAGGGTTTCCACGTATCCCGTCATGCCAGTATTAAAAACCACCTCACCGTGGAATTGGCCTTTTTGGTGGGCAGGGGAGAGGCCAGGGAATACGCGGCCATTTTTGAGGATGAGTTGTGAGGGTTTTAGCTGCATAGTTGAATCCGCCCAAGGCGGATTGTCAGCCAGACGGGCTCTCCCTCGGCTTCGCTCGGGGTCACCTCGTCGCTGACAAAAAAATAGCCACCCTCGTCGGGTGGCCGTTAATTTACTCCTAAGTCAATTGTTTCAAAAAAGTATTTCATACTGCTTTTGAGTCTAACAAAAATATTCCCAATCGTCAAAGTTACTTATGCACATCTCCGCGTTCTTTATTTTGTAAGTTTTCCTTGCGTTCCATCGTCCCGACGTCGTTGACATGATACCAATATTTTGTAAAACATTCAGGGCATTCAGAAATGGCAGCGTATTCTTTATATTTTTTTGATTTATCACCAGCGTTCCAATCTCTAACCACTAGTTCATCTGGTAATTTTTGAACACCAACTAATCTTTTTATAGCAAGGCTTGACCTGAGCGGCTCTTTTTATTGTCAGCGCATTCTTGGCTTGTACAGCGATTATTTTTGCTATGGTTGGAATGCTCTATAGTCATTCTTTCTCCGTACGAGTAATTCTCTCGGGGAGGGGCACTAGGTGGATCAAATTCGCTCATAAAATTTATTTCATTTTCTCCCTTAATAATTTTTCTACAACTATTGGGTCAGCCGAGCCTTCCGTCGCCTTCATCGCCATGCCAATCAAAAATTTAATAATAGGATCCTTGCCAGCCTTAAATTGCGTTACTTGTTGCGGATAGTTTTTGATTACCTCATCCACCACCGCGCCAATTTTGTCTTCGTCACTTACTTGCCCGTAGCCTTTGTCTTCCATAATGTGGGTGGGGTCGAGATTAACGCCAGAATCAATCATTTCGCCCAGAATTTTTTGAGCGTTTGTTGAGTTTACTCGGTTCGCGTAAACTAAAGCAATGAGTTCCGCAAAATTTTCCGGTTTAATTTTGAGAATGCGAATATCAATAGCGCGTTCTTTTATGGCACCCATCAGTTTGGTCGTGAGCCAGCCGCCAGCTAGGCGTGCTAAATCTTGAGAGGTTTTGCAAATTGGCGCGCGAGTTTTGTCACCGTGACTTTGCGCTCCGTCTACACAGCGGTGAGTTTCTGGTAAATCGTGTAGCCACTCTGTAAGTTCCGACATCACATCTTCCGCAAAATCACCCCAAGCCTTATCGGCGGTGAGCATAAACGCGTCAGCGTAGGAGAAGCCGTATTCTTTGTGGAAACGTTCGCGCCTCATCTGTGGTAATTCGGGGAGTGTTACATCGGCGGCAATTTCCAGTGGCTTAAATGGCGGAATATCCGGCTCCGGGAAGTAACGATAATCGGCCGAAGTTTCTTTGGAGCGTTGGTGTACCGTGGTTTGCGTCGGATCATCCCAGCCGCGTGTTTCTTGGCCCCAATTTTCACCCTTATCGAGGATTTCGGTCTGCCGCTTAATTTCAAACTCGATCGCTTTTTCCACCGCTCGAAAAGAGTTGATATTTTTTACCTCAACTTTTGAATTAAGTTTGCATCCGGGTTTTGCCACAATCGTTCCTTTTTCTTTTGTCCATGTTCCCTCGCTTTGGAGTGAAATATTGGCTTCACAGCGCATTTGTCCTTTTTCCATGTCAGCATTAGAGACGCCAAGATAACGAAAAATGAGCTGGAGTTCCTGGCAATACGTTTTAGCTTCGAGAGCGCTCTCTACATCGGGCTCCGATACGATCTCTACAAGCGGCACTCCAGCGCGGTTAAAATCAATTAATGTATTTCCGGCTGTGTCGTGGTTTAACTTAGCTGTATCTTCTTCCAAATGCACGCGAGTCACTCCAATGCGCGCCGTCAATCGCGAATTTTTATCAGTCAGTGTGAGTTCAATTGACCCATGTTCGCCAATCGGTTCATCGTACTGCGAAATTTGGTAGCCTTTGGGGAGGTCGGGATAAAAATAGTGTTTGCGATCAAATTTGCTGTTTTTGTTAATTTCGCAACCCAAAGCCCGCGCAATTTTTACTGTATCAATGACCGCTTGTTTATTTGGAACCGGCAGCGTCCCCGGGTGCGCTAAACAGACCTCGCAAATATTCACATTAGGAGTAGAAATAAAAGGATCATTCTTGCAACTACAAAACATTTTGCTCTTGGTTTTGAGCTCAACGTGAATTTCGAGGCCAATGATGGGGGCGTACTTAGACATTGGGCTTTTGTTTCGCGTCCAAAAAGAGAATTAAAATAGCGGCGCCCGTGAGAGGGGTAAGAATCGCTTTGCCCAAGGCGCTCACAATGTTAGCAGCCACAAGAGCCGGGCCGGTGGGGAGAAAGGCTGTAATGGGCGCGGCGACAACCATTTGCGCGGCCATAAAAATAAACATAAAAAGAAGGTTGGGGATTATTAATCGAAAAATAATGGGCCACCAACGACCAACCACCAAACGTTTGCTGGCGCTTAAGGCCGCCGCGCCTTTCTCGCCATCAAACAGCACTACGTAGCCGGTAAAAGCGTACCAGACCGTAAAAATAATACCCGGAATAATAAAAAGAATAGTACCACCAAACACCACCAAACCAACTATTAAAGAAGTGTAAGCAAATGGCCATAGTAGTGGCGAGGCCTTGTCAAACATTGCGCGCCAACTGTGGTTGGGGGCGTTGTCCAGCATCGCCTTAAGGCCGCAGGTTAAAGCTATGGTGGTCCAAAAGGTAATTAGGAGACTTATAATAAAGATGATGCCAATAATGATGTTGCTAACCAGCGCGGAGCCGGGGATAACTTTGTTGAGAGATACCCCCACGATACCCAAAATTGACATGAGAAAAGTGGGAAGAAATAAAAATGCCATGTAAATACTCAAGGCTCTCCAGTTTTTGGAATATAAAAGCCACGCTTGCGAGATAATGTTGGAGATTGATAGCATATGGTTAAAAATATCAAATGACAAATTTCAAATGCCAAATTTAGGGTGTTTAGATTGTCATTAAAGGCTAAACACGTTTTGTATAAGATCGATTGCCTGTTTGTTCATTATATCAATTTTATCATCCGCAGGCAAATAATGCAGATGAGTTCCGCGCTGTTTAAATAGGTTTTGATAGGCGGAGGAGGCAAATACGTTGGCAATTTTTTTCTGAAAGGCGAGGCGCTCAAAAATGACGTTATCTTGTTTACCGGTGCGATTTTTAAGCCGAGCGGCGGCGAGGCCTGGGTCAATGGAAAGTAAAATTAAATGGTCAGGCCGATGTTTAAGAGCCAGACTGTTCCCGGGAAGAGTCGCCAGTACTTTGGCCGTGAGTTTTTTGTCCATAAGAGGCTGGTAAGCCAGAGAAGTGGAAACCCCCCGATCCTGAATGACGTATTTGCCTTCCCGCAGAGCGGGAATAATTATTTTGGTGTAGAGAATCAAGCGATCGAGCGAATACGCTTCGGCCACAGCGCGCGGTGGGTAGCTTGAGCCGTTTTTTATAAGTTCTTCTCGGATGGTTTTTCCTATCCCCACGTAACTTGGTTCGGAGCTAAAAATAAAGTCGTATTTTTTTAATTCCGAGTATTCGGGATACGCACCGCGCTCCTTCCAACAATCAGTTAAATCAAAAATCGCGTTGCCCTCATTGGCCAAGTATTTTTTCCAGGCGGAAATTACTGTGCTTTTACCGCATCCATCGATGCCGTCGAGCATTATAAACATATGAATTTGTTGCGTCATTGCGAGTGACCAGAGGAAGCGTCGCAATCTCCAGCTTACCAGGGAGTTAATTCGTTGAATATATCTCTCCAGTGTCGATTAGCCATTATGTAAATGTAGTAATAATCTTCCTTCATACGAAGTCTCTAAGCAAGGGGATTACGACGTCGCTCGTTCCTCGCTCCTCGTAATGACGCGCTCATAAGTCACAAAAGAAAATGTTTCGTGATTTTCCCGCTCCGTCTCCCTCCAAATTTTTTTATCAATCTCCGGAAAAAACACATCCCCGTCCACATTTTGGTGTACCTCGGTAATATAGAGTGTAGCGGCGCGTTCAAACGTTTGGCGATAAATTTCGCCGCCACCGATTACCATAATTTCATCGTTTAAATGCGCGGCCATGGCGTCGTCAATTGTGTGGTAGACTTCGACTCCAGGGGTAAATTTAATGTTAGCTTGGTGTGTTACAACAATGTTAAGGCGGTTAGGGAGCGGACGAAATTTTTCTGGAATGGATTCCCATGTTTTGCGGCCCATGAGCACTATTTTTCCAGTCGTCAATTTTTTAAAATGCTTAAGATCCTCGGGCAGGTACCAAGGGAGAGCATTACTTTTGCCAATGCAGTTATTTTTGGCAATGGCGGCGATGAGGGAGAGGGGCATGCCAGGAAAATTATATTATTTAGTCGGGTGAACACGGTGCGAGTAGGGCTCACAAATAATAAGAATTATTTCTGGTGGCAGGTTGGTGTGCAAACTGAATGTTAAGGAGGTGTTTGTAATAATGCTGGGATTAAGCAAGTGGCCAGGGGTATCTTTTGTGCCGCGTAATTCATCCAACACTTGTGAGCAAGCCTCCTGGTTTTCATAATGAACTATAAATTCGATCAGGCCGTTTTTTTTAGCGGTATAACCAAAACGGCCGTGATGTTTTGCAAGCACTTTACAAATTTCTTCGACCTCTCTTTTTTCTGCTTCAATAGAATTGTGTTCGTTTGACAAAAATTGATCAGGCATACCATTAGACAGCAATTGAAAAAGCCATTCTAGAGTGGCTGGTATAGTTAAGCACCTTTGTATCCTCCGCTTGCCAGTTGAAAATAGATGTAAATGGTTCGGTCTGAATGGTGGCGAGCGGGTAGGTGGCGGGGTCGCGAGTTAGTTGCTCTTTAGCCCCCTCGATGTGGTTAGAATAAATATGTACATCGGCCAAGAAACCAACCAGCCTGCCTTCTTTGAGCCCCGTCTCTTTGGCCAGCAAGTGGAGTAACAGCGCGTAGCTCGCGATATTAAAAGGTAGTCCGAGCATAGTATCCACCGAGCGTTGGTTCCATAATAAATTTAATCGGCCGTTAATTACTGTAATCTGAATAGCGTAATGGCAGGGCGGGAGAGCCATTTCGTTTAGCATCGATGGGTTCCAAGCCAGCATCAGCAGACGGCGACTCGACGGGTCTTTTTTTATTGTCTCGACAATTTGTTTTAATTGGTCAACTCCCTGTCCAGAATAATCAGTATCAAAACTAACGTAGGGAGCATTGTAATGCCGCCACTGAAAGCCATAAACCGGCCCCAAATCCCGCTCCGCCGCCATTCTCTTTTTGGTAGCTTCATCGTGTGCGTAGGGCACCTTGGCTGGGCTACACCATTCATCCCAAATATGATTGTTGCGTTCTTGGAGCCATTGCTTATCGGTAATGCCTTTAATAAAAAACTCAAGTTCGGTGGCAATAATTTTAAAAGGCATTTTTTTGGTCGTCAAAAGCGGAAAGCCGTCCGCCATATCATGCTCAAACATGGCCCCGGCCATAGCGATGGTCCCCGTGCCGGTACGATCGGCTTTTGGCTCGCCCGTTTCCAGCACGCGGCGAACGATATTGAGGTATGTTTGCATAGGAAACTGCACCTACTATATCTGAAAACAAAAAAAAGAGCAACGTCTGTAGGGCGTTGCTCTAAGCTAGGTTTGTGTTAAGCGGCGATGGCAGGTTCTTCCGGTTCTTCGATAAAGGGGTCGTCCCCACTTTCTATTTCCACGGCTCCCAGCTCTGCAGTTGTGGGGATGGCTCTTTCGGCCGCGGCCAGGGCGCGTTCCCGTGCCGCTCCAATCGCTTCTCGTGTTTGCTTTGCCTCAAAGGCCATAATCGCGTCTTCAGCAGAAACGCTCGACACAGCCATGTCTTTATTTTTTAGGCGTGCTTCACGCGCGGCTTTTTCTTCAGCCGCTTTTGCCAGGCTAGGGGCAAGTTTAGCCTCAATATTTTTTCTATAGGCCATTAAGTCTGTCTTAATTTCAGATTGTGGTTGGAGAGCTCCTTCTGGCATATAATTATGGATTTAAGAATTAACACGATAGTATAGCATAAAAGAGCTAGTTTGTCAAGATTAGCTTATCGACCGCGTTTTCTAATTTTAACCGGTTTGCCACCGTTATCATCGTTATCTTCATAAGTTCGTTCGCGACGAAAAGTCTTTTTTACGGGAGCAGATGTTGGAGGGGGTAGGCTTTGGTCAACTATCTGGCCGTCAGGGCCAATCTCTGGCTCGGTGAAAGTAGGGGGCGGATTTTGGTCGCGTCGATTGTCACTACGAATGGGTCGGCTACCTGGTTTTGGGGGGCCGCGACGATCTGGTCGGTTGGAAGGGTGGGGAGCGGGTGGCGGTGGGCTGGCAGGAAGTTTAGGTTTGCGAATTTCCGCAAGAAAATTTTCCGCGTCAGTCTTTAGTCCCGGAGCTACCTCAACAACAGTTTCCGCGACTACTGAATCCGCCAAGGTGGGGCTGATGCAATTAAGTAACCGTAGCGCGTTGCGTAAATCAACCCATTGGCGCCGGGCATCATCTTCTTCCCAAAGTTTTCGTTTGTCTTCGGGCCCATTAAATGGAATAGTGATGAGAACATTTTTGATGTTAACTTGCAGTGGTCTAGCCATCTCTGCCACTGCCGCTTCCCGCTCTGTTTTTACAAATTCCTCAACTTGTTTTAGCACGTCATCATCCGCCGCTCCGGCAGTTGAGGTATAGGTATTGCCGCCATAGCTAATGATAAGCACAGAATTCGGTGTAATTTCGACTTCAGCTTCTCTACGCCCACGCACATACAGGTCAATGGAGTTTTTATGATCTGGAGAAAACAGCACTTCACCTGCTACTGCAAATCCGGTTGCGGCGGGCCACTCGGGGGTCTTGGCAGCAGTGCGAACATCATGTAAAAAATCCAGTAGAGTAGTTATTAGTTTTTGCTGGTTTAGGTCCTTGCTCTCGATAGTAACGGGAGGCAAGTCTTTGCCCCCTACTTTGCGTTCCAGTTTAAAGCTAAACCTGTCACCCAATTTGGCGGTGCCTTCTCTAATAATTTGGAATTGGTTGTCGCTATTATAGCTGAACAAGAATCCGGGTGATAGATGTCTTAAATTGCATCGCGGCAGACCGGGAATATGCAAATCAACCATTACTTCTCTAAAGGGAAAATAGACATCGAATTTATTATTAAATTTACCCAGCCTTATTTTTTCTCCCAGACCAAAGCTTTCTCCGAATACTTCCTTATCAGCTTTTATACTAGCGATATCCTGCGCTTTATTTTTTTCTATTAGTAGACGGGTCGCCTCTTTAGACCTTTCTTCCTCAATCGCGATTCGCGCCAGTTCTTCTTGTTTTGTTTTAATATAATAATTTAAAAAAGTTTTAATTTCGGCAGTGGGGGCGGAATTTGCCAGAGTGTCCGCGGCACTACCGCGCATGGTTGTAAAGGCTCGATCAATAATGTCGGTCGCCTTTTTTTTGTTTTCTTCTAGGTTAAGCGAAGTGTCGCCAAAGAGTGCTTCGGCTACTATATCTATATTCACGTAACCTCTATTAATTACTTTGCCTCGAGGGTCTTTTTTGTCTTTAAGCAAGTCAATCGCTTCGTCAGGATTATTTTTAATAAGATGTCTAAACACCTTAACTTTATTTCTTTTATCTTCTATTTGTTCTGGCGTAAGGTTTTTTGTTCCTGTCCCAGCTTCGGTTCGTTTTAGAGTAGCCAGAGTGGGAGCCTTTTTACTAAAAATACCCAGCACGCCATCTAAAACTTCCTTGGCTCGATTGAGCAGGTAGTCCGGGTAAGGTCTGTCAGTTGTTTTTGTATCAGGTTTAAATACATCGTCGATAATTTTTTGTGCTAACACCGGATTAATATGCGCCAAGTAACCAATGGTTCTACCCACTATTTTAAACTGGCGCGCTTCATCCTCTTCAATTTCCCTCTCAGTTCGCGCGCTTCCTGCCGGCACAGGGGTTTCTTGGAGGAGGCTAATAAAATTGTCTTTTATTTTGGTGTTGCGCGTTTCTTCCGTTAGGCGCTGGTACTCGGCTGTTACATTTTTTACAAATTCTGAAATGGCGTTAAAGAGAAGATTATTAAATTCTTCACCTGTTCCAACCGATGATTTGTGTGTAAATGTTAATTTTTGTTTTGCTGGTCCTAATTTCGCGGTGATGCTATTTTTTTCGCCAGCGACCGAAGGGATTATCGTAAGTGTGTAATCTGAGCCATACGCAAGACTAACTTCTCCTTGCGGCCCGGTGGTTAAAGTCGGCTCCGACAAACCGCGAATATGCATATCCAGGGTTTTCGCACCGTCGGCCGAAACTAATACTTCGCCCGCGAGGTGTGCCGCTAAGCCGGGGGCGGTATCAAGTTTAGTGGTTTCGCGTACTTGTAGAACAAAGTTGCCTACAACAGCATCAATTTGATCGCCCACATCAGCAATATTCCGAATTTTAATAATAGATGAGTCTGCCACGCCGTTGATCAAAGTTTCATATTTAAATTCTCCACTCTCGTTAGTTACTGTAAGAGCATTAGCCTTGTTATAAGTAATACTAAAATTACTACTACTACGCTGTTCCAGCACGCACCGTGGTAGCCCTGATATATATAAATTAAACGTCGGGGAGTGTTCAGGTAGATATAAATTGTTTTCCACGTTGAAACGCCCAATTATTGTAGCTTTACTACTATTAATAGTAATATGAGGACCGAAAATTTGTTCCCGAGCATTGTGCTGTATCATTTCAAAAGCGCGGCGAAGTCTTTTGGCTTCTCTAAGATCCTCTTCCTCCGCATGTCTGTTGGAAGCCTCATCAATCGCAAACTGTTTATATAATTTCTCCTGCGCAGCTTCTTCCGCTTCTATAGCAGCGTTTGGGACTGTTTTTAAATTTCGTACAATCTTTCTTACATCATCTGCTTGTGCTTTGCTACGTGCTAAACGATCAGTCTCAATCGCGGCGACATCAGGCATGAGGGTCTCAACATCTGGGGTAGATAGCACAGTGTCTGGTGGAGTAGTAGTTTGTACTGCCTCGGGAGACATGGCCGTTCTCTCGGCAGGAACGCCCGGAGCCGGGCTGGTCTCGCCAGGCTCGTCACTACCAGCGCCACTCGACAGAGAGGATTTTGCGTTGGTTATAGCCTCCTCTAATTTTTGTTTTAACTCCTCGCGCTCGGCCGCGTCACCCGCAAAGTTGTCTAAAATCTTTTTAAGTCTTGGGCTGTCTATGCTCGTGGCTACCCCTTTTTTAATCAAGTAGTCGGCCAAAAGCACTAGCCTGTCTTTTTTAGTTTGCGCATCATCACCTGGGGCTACGCACGCCAAATTATGCGCCAAAGAAAATTTCTTGCGATCTACGGCCGCTTCAACTAAATTGTCCAGCATGTGGTTAGCTACCTCGACCTCATCCACACTCGCGTAGGGCAGAAACCACGCCTTAACAAGTAGGGGAGCCTTAAAACTATATTTTTCAAAATCATCCAAAATTTCTCCCGCACTGTTGTGCCCAAGGAAGTTTCTATATTTGTTAATCGTTTCTTGCTTCACATCCTGCTCGGCCTTGGACACTTCAACATCTGGAGTAGCGGGTATGGTGACTGGTGGTGTCACGCCATCATCCACAGAATCATGAGCGGGCGCGGCGATGGGAGGGGGAGAAAGTTCATTGCGCAATTGTTCGCGCGCCGCATCGCTGGAGAGTTCGTCCATTAGTTCTTCGATGTAAAATTCGGCTACACCGTCAGCGGTTAAAATTGTGCTCACGCGTTTAGCTAGGTAAATCAAATTATTATCATTTATCCACGCCTCTTTTGGTGGGGCGATTTGGGCGAGAGCGCGGGCTAGACCTAAGTTTTTTCTTTTAAGTGCCAACGCAAGAAGTTTTCTTAATTGGGCGTATTCACTGGTATATTCTTCGGAATCGGGAGGAAACAAAACTGCGCGCAAGATATTAATATTATCCTTGGCGCTTTCTAAATCATTAAGCAAATCTTGGCGGCCGCTTCCGGTTTCGTCCGCGAGAAAACGACGGTAACGAGCTGGTCTTTCTTTCTCTTCTAATTTTGTTTTCAAAACTTCTCGCGCATTATCACCGGATAATTCTTTATAGATTTCAGCAAGAAAATCTGGGGTAGGTTTTTCTGTCATATAGTTTCTTCTTTAAGAGCAAGGGCTAAGGCAATCAAATTTTCATCGCGCATTTTTTCGTCATCGGTCGGCGCAATTTTAGCCAGCTCAAACGCTAGCGCTGTATTCTTCCGCTCTAGAGCCATGTTTATAAGTTTTTTAAGCCGTTTGTCCCCAGTGGTATAATCCGTAGAATTTGTCGGAAACAAAACTTCCGTTAAGGCCGTGGCGTCAAGCGCGGATTTTTCTATATCACTAAGTAAATCTTGGTCGCCATTTTTTGTTTCGTCGTCCAGCCAGCGCTGGTAGCGTTTACGATTATCCGCCCCCTGCTTTTTTTTATAATAATCAATTAAAAAATTATAATGATCGCGCACTTCGCGCTGGTCGGCTTCATTGCAGTTTTCCATAATTTTTTTAATTATGGGGTGTTCCAAATCACGATATTCCGGAGCGTCCAAAAGTCGTTGTGCCAGCTCGTTCAAGAGGGAGCTGTGAAAAGGAATTCCTCCTGGTGGGAAGATATCCGTAAGTTTAAAAGCGGTATCGATATCTTTGGCGTATACGGCCATACGAATGAGTATGTCCAATATCAGCCGACTGTCTTTAGGCGTGGCGGCATCAGTTTTGTTAAAAAGCACGTCCTTTAGATCGTCTGGATATTTTGAATTTTTAAATTGAGCTAGTAGCGCACCATACTGTTTGGAATCAATAAGATTGAGGTAATTTTTCTGATTTAGTTGACTCTGTTTTTCATATTTAGCAAGTTCTGGCAGTGCGGGTTCGGCGGGTAAGGGTGGTTCCGGCAGGGTAGCATCAGGCCGAGTAATATCCTCCAGAGATGGTCTTATTCCCAGTGTTGTCGGATCAATTTCCGTTGCCTCTTTAAGCGTTGGTAAGTAGAAAGTAAATTCCAGCAAAAGGTAAGCGATATCTTCCGGGGCCAAATCGGGCTGTTGTTCCGACAAATATTTTTTAACTCTGTCTTGTATGCCGTAATTATTTGCTTGCAAGTGCTCTTTGGTTAATCCCAGGTAGCGCGCTTCAAGATTGAATTTAACAAAATCTTCGCCGTTTAAAAACCAAGTATCAATGAGTTTTTGCCATTCATCATCGAATATTTCTGGTAATTTTGGTTTTTCATCCATTCGCGGTATATCTAGGGTATCAATAAATCTGCGAGTGGCGGCGAAGGAATCTGCCTCCACTGGCGGAGGAGTCGGTATCACAGGGTGCAAGGTCATTCGCATCCAGGCGCCACCAAGCTTTTTGCGCCACGGATGGCCGAGCGGGATATTAACGGCATCGCTGGCCATAAACGCCAATAAATCAGCTGGGATGTTTATTTTTTCATCTGTCAGAAGCGCTTTTAATTCATCTTCAGTGTGGTATGTATTTTTTATTTTCTTTAATTTGACAAGTTTATCAATGATAT
>SICD01000053.1 GCA_009694865.1 Candidatus Magasanikiibacteriota bacterium | reverse complement strand
CCGGCCAGAATAATTGGCGTGGCACTACCGTGGTTTTGGATAATTCTTGCGCGTCGTGCGGTTTATTTTTGGTGTGCCACACAGAGCCTTCGCCTGCAATGCGCTTGGCGTGGATGCCAAGTTTGATGCGTTTTTGAATGTAGTCGGGGTCTAAGCCGTAGCGCTCAAAATCAAAATATGAATCGGTGTTCCACATTAAAATTTCTGCTGGCTTAACCTCGAGCGTGTCATCAAACGCTTTCCTAATTGCACCTTTGCCTTCATAAAAATATATTTTTGGTTTGGTTTCACTTTTATTGTATACGGCCTCGAGTTGCGGCAAGGATTTTTCTACTTGCGTGCGCAAATCGTTAATAAGCGAAAGTAATTTTTCTGGCGGGTCGGCTAAGAACCTGGTTTTACCCTGCTTGGTGGTTTTGCCTACCACCCCGCGTTTAACCAAATACTCCAGCACCGAATACACCGTGGTGCGCGCCAAACCGGCCTGTTTGGCAATATCTTGCGCGGCGGCAGGGCCGGATTCCAGAGCGGCCAAATATACCTTGGCCTCATTTTTAGAAAAGCCGATTTGTTGGAGCAATTTATCTAATGCCATATGATTTGCTGAAATCATGCCGCGCAACGTTCATTAAGGCGCGGCGTTAGTATTTATGACGAAACTTTCGTCGTCACTATACCATTATAATAACCTTTTGTCAAGGCTATTTTTAGTAATTTGACTAATATTACTCGTCATAATGACTAAAATAGTTGACAATTTGTTGAATTTATCGTAAACTTAACTGTTCGATGCTGCAGTGTCGAACACCAACCAGAACAAGGAGACCTGAATGAAAGATCTCACGCTACAGCAGGTGTATGATGTGATCAACATCGATGAAGAGCACATCGCACTCTTCGGAATAAAGGAACCGTACCTCATTGGACGCCGCCAACGCTCCAAGACAATTGGAGCGGCGATCGCCCATGAACATTCCGTAATGGACCCGACGAAGCTGCCGAAGGAAACGTTGCTCGGTGCGGAGAGCGCGCGCCTCTTCCGTGAGCTGTGCGTCTGGATCCTCACGCAGAATCCTACGGATGCCATGCGCGAGCTTCTCGCATCGATCGAGTGACGCGTCCGCCTTTCCCGCCAGGAGCTGACGGGACGTGAGCTGGCCAACGACAACGCCAGCACTTCTCTTTGATAGCTACAAGAGAGCAACAAAAAACCACTCGTGAAGAACGGTGGTTTTTTGTTTGTGGTTGATGTGGTTGAGACAGAGATCCCTCGTCGGCCGCCCCGACGTTACGTCGGGGCTCGGGATGACAGGTGATTACCAACCGAAAAGTTTCCCAATCTCTTCCGGGCTTTCGCGTTTACGGGCGACGGTGACGAGCCCGTTTTGAAGGACGATTTTGGCGGGAGATGAAATGAGGCAGTGGTGCATAGCAAAGGCGTCTTGATAAGCGCCGGTATCGAGCACGGCGATGTACATGTCTTCTCCTTGCGCAACGTCTTCGAGGCGCGGGAGGAGAACGTGGCCATCGGCATCGGCGTATTTATCATCGCTATCACAGGTAAGGCCGGCCAACCACACGCGTTCTTTCTTTTTGGCATCCATATGATTTACGGGAATGACGTGCCACTTTTGATGAATAGCCCAGGTGTCAAGAAGATCGGTCATAAAACTACCATCAACCATGTACCATTTTTGCGCCACGCCTTTGGGAATATTTTTTGAGCCAACAATTTTAAGAACTGTAAACTGTGACGGTGCCACAATGTACTGACCCCATTCGGTAATAATATCCGGGTGCGGCACACCAGCGCGATCGCTAAGGTCGCGAAGGGTTGTGATAATTCGCTTGACCAATGGCTCCATGCTGTATAATTTTTTCTTTTCATAGGGCACGGCAAAACCGCCCCCGATATCAATAGTGTCGAGCGTAGGGTTAATGGCGCGGAGTTTTACATAGGTTTTAAAGGCTTCACGCAAGGCCGCGATAATATCGTTATCTACCAAAACTTGTGATCCAATGTGATAATGTAAAACGCGTAAATTACGCATTTTCCCCAAACTCAAAATTTCCTCTTCAGAAAGTCCAAACCGATCAATTTTTTTGTCCCAATGCGAACTGACTTTGAGCGTCATATTAAGGCGCACTCCACGTTCGCCTTTAAAATCTTTTAAGAGCTCCGCTTCATCCATGGTCTCAATAATTGGAGTAATGGTTAAATTTTTATCTTCCAAGTGTTGAATTAATTTTATATATTGCGGCGTTTTTGGGCCATTGCACAAAATACGAATTTTGGAGTGAAAATTTTCCCCTTCCCACATTTTTTTTACTACCCACAGTTCGTTCGCGGAGGTCGCTTCCAGGTGCGCGCCTTCGGCCACGAGCGGCAGTACAAATTCTTTATTCTGGTTTACCTTCATGGGGAAATGATAGGTATACTTGCCTTTATACTTCGCTTGTTTAATAGTGTCATTGAAGGTTTCAATTAGATGAGACAGTCGCTGTTCCACCACAAACGGCATGTAGACCTTGATGGAAGCGTCAAATTTACGAACGAGGTCGTAAATGTTGTATTGATAGTTTCCCTCACGCACGACTAATTCCCCGTCGCCGTTAATTTCAAACGGCGTAGTGTTAAATTCTTTCACCCCGAGTTTCCAGAATTTTTTAAAATTGTTTTTTTTCATACACGAATCGCGCTGATTTAGTTGGATTACACTGATTACAAATTGGCACGATTATACCGCATCTATAGAATTTGTCAATAAAAATTAACTTTGACTGCCTTGTGCGCGCCTTTCATTTTGTTAAGATGCTGTTTGCGGCCATGGAAAAAATCTACCGACTGGCAGACTGCCTCGTAATTAAGCTCGGGAGCAAGCAGACACAAGCCATGTTCAAACGCCCGGACTTGGGAGCGAATTTCGTCTGCCAAGGTGGGGTGATCTTGTTCAGTATTGGCCAGGTTGCGCAGGTGCTGGAGGGTTTGTTCTATGTTTTCAAGGAGGTCTTTAAACTCACCGACGCGCTGAAGATAGCGTTTTTTCTCAAGACCCACAATTTCATTATTAACATAGATACGCAATTCGGTTTGGAGGGCAATTAACGCCTGGCATAATTCCACGCGCTCTTCCGCGGTAAACGACTGGGCCGGGTTACCAGAATGCAAATCACGAATGGTGCCGCCTTCTTCTTTAAACTGGCGGTAGACGATACGGAGTCCGCGAGACAGTTTGGGGAGTAAAAAATGTTCCCCCACTTTGCTTTCGGCGAGCGCCAAAAATTCTTTATACGCCTGGTTCCAGGGCCACACCTCATAGCCAAATTGAATCATGGTGTCTTCCACTTCTTCAAGCGTAATGGTTTGATCATGCTCCAAGTGATTCAAAGCATGCCCCATTTTTTGTTTGATCTCCTCGGGGAAAAGAGGGGGTGTTTTTTCGTACAGCAATCTAAATAAAGATATAGTGGACTCCATAATTAAAATATTAAGAAGATATTAAACAGATATTGAAAAAATATTTTCTTAATATTTGTTTAATATTTTTCAAATATCTTCTGGCTGATATAGTACACTCCTACCCCAGCCGCAACCGACACATTCAAACTATTCTTCTTCCCTCGCATAGGAATTTCAATTACATCATCACAGAGTTTTAAGAGGCTCTTGGAGACGCCGGTCACTTCATTCCCAACAACGAGGGCAAGCGGAAATGTGGGCTGCCACTGGTATATACTAACACTTTTTTTGGTTTGCTCCAATGCCACAATGTGGTAGCCGGCGGCTTTGAGTTTTTTGAGGAGGCGAGCGGGTTGTTTTACGTATTCCCAGGGCATGAACTTCTCGGCCCCGAGGGAGACTTTGTCGACTTGTGGGTGCGGCGGGCAGGGGCTGTAGCCGGTGAGGTAAATTTTATCCACGCCCGCGCCGTCAGCGGTACGAAACATAGCGCCGACGTTGTGGCCGGAGCGGATGTTGGGGAGGATAAGGATGAATTTTTCCATACATAGTAGCGTTCCCCTCTCCTCAAGGAGAGGGACGGAGCCTGCCTGCCGGTAGGCAGGGGTGAGGTCATAGTTGTACTGTTAACTAACGCTTGGACCTCACCCCGTACCCCTCTCCTTAGAGGAGAGGGAGGTAACCCAGAGTGATTGCCCCGCCGTGAGCGCCACTGCCAACGCATCGGCCGCGTCGTCGGATTTAATTGGTTCTTTGATTTTTAAAATTACAGCTACCATTTTTTGCATTTGGCCTTTTTCGGCGCGGCCGTAGCCAGTCATAGCTTGTTTTACTTGGAGGGGAGTGAATTCGTCAACTTCCAAGTTATTTTCTATCGCCGTGAGCAAAATAACCCCGCGCGCCTGGGCGACTTCGATAGCGGTTTTTAAATTCTTGAAAAAAAATAATTCTTCCACGGCCATGCGGGTGGGTTTATATTGTTTGATGAGATCGATGAGTTCTTCATGGAGATCTTTCAACCGCTCGACAAAACTGTCTTTGGGATTGGTGGTAATACAACCGTACGTGAGGGCATGCCAGTCACCTTGCCTCGCCGTAGCTCCGTCCGAGCGAAGGCGGGTTGTTCGTTCGATGACACCATAGCCAATGCGGCCAAAGCCGGGGTCGATGCCGAGGATGCGAACTGCCATAAAAAATATCTACTCTTTTGTCGTTGAATTTAAAATCCATTGTCTGTTGGATTCAATAACTTCCTTGGTGGTTGGCTCTTCCTTAATCCAAAAATTACCCTCAGCATATTTAAAGAAAAAATATCCCCCAACCAGTATGGCTAGTATCAAAATACTGAAACCGATAAATACTTTTTCGATGATGCGTTTTTCTTTTGGCATATAATTTGTAACTATTCAGTTCTTTCCAACAAACAGCGCCAATCTCGCACAATGTCATTGCGAGGAAGAAACCTCGCGGCGACTGACGAAGCAATCTTCACCACCGTTACCAACGCCATTGGTGAGGATTGCTTCGTCGTTCGTTCCTCACTCCTCGCAATGACAGCGGGAAAGAACTGAATAGTTACTAAAATTTTAGCTCTATTTTAAGTTACTCCGCGTTCGTAAAATAATCCTCCACGTCATCGCGCGCTTCGAGGTCGGAAAATAAATCACCAAGTTTTTCTTCTGTTTCTTTATTTACTTTCACTTTGTCTTTGGCAACCCAATGAATACCAGACTCTTTCGGTTCGATGCCAAGTTCTTTGAGTTTATTGATGACTTTTTGAAAATTCTCAATCTTAGTCTTAATCTCAATCTCGTTTTCAGTTTCGGTGATGTCTTCGGCGCCAGATTCGATGAGGGTGAGTTCGAGGTCGTCACGACCAACACCCCCCATGTGCCCCCCTGTGTAGGGGGAAACTGTTATAACGCCCCATTGTTGGAACATCCACTGCACACTGCCGGCGCTGCCAAATGAGCCACCGTGCATGTTGAGAATGTGTTTGAGATCGGACACGGTGCGGTTTTTGTTGTCAGTGACGGTTTTGACGAGAATGGCGACGCCTCCCGGGCCAAAGGCCTCATACAACACTTCCTCCATTTGCGCTTCGCCCGTGAGTTCTCCAGTACCACGCTTGATGGCGCGATCGATATTATCTTTGGGCATCCCCACTTCTTTGGCTTTGTCGATGGCTAAGCGCAATGAAAAATTCATCGCTGGATCTCCCCCATGTTGGGCGGCGATAGTAATTGTTTTGGCAACTTTGGTAAACTGGCCACTTCGTTTAGCGTCTTGTTTGCCTTTGCGCTCTTGGATGTTGTGCCATTTGGAGTGACCGGACATACGTAATTGAATAGCA
>SICD01000008.1 GCA_009694865.1 Candidatus Magasanikiibacteriota bacterium | reverse complement strand
CCTGGCCCAAATTGGATAAAATAATAACCGGGATTTTCTTTAATTTTGGATCCTGCTTCATTTCTTCCAAAACCTCAAACCCATCTTTATCGGGCATAATAATATCCAGCAAAACAAGATTCGGGCTTTCGGAACGAATTTTTTCAAGCGCTTCCACTCCATTACCCGCCGGAATAACCAAGTATCCGGCGCGTGTCAAGCCATCACTATACGCTCGCGCAATAAAACGATCGTCTTCGGCCAAGAGAATTTTTTTTGGTATGGTCACCATAAAATTATTTGTTATTTAACACGGCGCGCGCTTTGGCGTCTAACTGTTCGCGATAGGCCTTGCTGACCTTTAGTTCATCTTCCACGATTAAAAATTTTTGGCCTGTCATCCTGAGTCGGAGCGAAGGATCTAGGTCGCTCAAAATGGCTTGCCAAACTAGATTCTTCGTTTCACTCAGAATGACAATTGGCGAAACCCTGTATGAGTTCATACTGGGGGTAGTATACCATATTTTGCGAATTATGGCGCAATGCTACTGTTGTATGTCATTGATGTGTCGCTGCTGTGGTTATTTCTTTTTATATTTTAGCATCTTTTTCACCGCGCGGTCAAAGTCGGAAACGTAGTTTTTATCTTGCTCCTTTTTATATATTTCATATTCCTTTAGCGCCAACGTTTCAGCAACTTCGTGGCTGATTTTTCCAGCATTCGTCAAAATCTCATACTCACTAAATTTCAAAAAGGCGTTCAATTTTACAATCCAGTCGCTCATTGTCCAAATAATTTTTTGCAATGACCGTGTCGCTTGGCATAATTTCCCCTTGTGGAGATCGTTTCCACGAAGTCAGCCCCATCATAGCCTTTTTACTACTTACTCGATCCGTGATAATTTCTGCCGCAGTTTGACCAATTATGGCAAAGTGAAGTTTATTTTGTACGGTAGCAAAAAATTCCTTGAGCCTTCTTTTTGAACTACCGAGAATTCCTCGGTAGTTGATTTGCGATCAACTTCGTTACCCTGATAAATATTCTTTAAATGAAGAGAGATATTGTCCGCCGAGCAATTAAAAAGCTCCGCCATTTTTTTCTGAGTTAACCAAATATTCTCTTCCGCAAATAATACCTCAATATTCACCGAGCCGTCCGGCGATTGATAAAAGGCTATTTGGTTATCTGGTATTTTTTTTATATTTTTTAGCGATTTTCCATTTTTGACAAATGAAAAATAACTAGCCGAGTGAAAGTTTGTTCTCTCTGCACCAGATGATATTAAGTTTCCCCGTACTTTAAGTATACTATATTACTGCTTAAAAAGCACGGCGACGGTGGATAGGTGCGAATAATCACCGCGAACCGATACATATTTTAGACAGTATTCAAGCCAAAAAAATCGCCATCACAGGCGATCCGCTGAAACTTCAAACATTTCTCAAAAAGATCGGCTCGCCTGCCCACCTCTGGAGGGAACTTTATTTTCTAGCGATATGAGAGAAATGGAAATTCGCATTTGCATTTCCGAGTGAGCGACGCAAATACCTCACCGTACGGTGAAAGGCAAAAAATTTGAATGGTTGACCCCTGCAAAGGCGGGCAGGCAACGGGGCTGGAAAATAATACCGGAAATTGCCCGATTTAGGACTATGCAGGCGCGGTAGGAATCGAACCTACGCAGGCGGTTTTGGAGACCGCCGTACTACCATTATACGACGCGCCTATTTATTACTGAATCGTTTCCACTGGCTTAGCTGGGGGCTCATCTTTTGTTAGAACCAAAGCCAACATAAAAGCGAGCAATGCTAAAAAAGGAATATGCCCTTTTGAAACGCTGGCGAAAGGCAAAAGGAAAGACAAAATTGATGGCCCGGTAAGCGCGTACAACCCCACCGTAAATAGCTGATTCCATACCCAGTCTCGCTTAGCAATACGAGTAGCCAAAATGGCTATAATGGTAACAACAACCAATAAACTAAGTTGGCTTAAAATAAAACCAACAAAAACAAAGAAACCAACAATAACGAGCAGTAGCGCCAAAAACGGCGGCCTGGAAAATTTGGTAATTACTTGAGCGATGCGGGCGCGATTGAAGGAAGTGTCGGGTATGTTCTCAAAATATTGCACACGTCCATTTTGTTGGCCAGCGTCGAACAGCTCAATTTTTTCTTTGGTAATAAGCAGGCCGCTCTCTTCATTTTTAAGAAACGTTGCTAATTCCGGAGTAGTGGTTGAAACTGTATCAGCCACAATAACAAATTTTTTGGCGCCTTCAGCTTGCCCTTGGTAAATAAACGGTTGTTTAAGGCCGGTAATGGTTAACTCCCCGCCTTTAAAGGCAGCTTCAAATTCGGGCATGGCCGCCAACACTTTTTCCCGGACTGGTTTAATTTCGGAGAATAAATTTATGCCCATTACCACCACTGTAATTACCGTAATAATGGCCGTAAAACCAAAAAAATATCTCCACGCCGCGGCGCGATTATCTTTGTTGGCTTTAAGCCACTGTACATCGTACAGGCTTTTATATATCGAAGACAAAAAAGCCATAAAGGTACGATAAAATTACTTCGTTTCTTTGTGCGGCGTATGCTTGCGGCACTTACGGCAATATTTGCTTAATTCCAAGCGACCCTTGAGCATCTTTTTATTTTTCTTGCTAAAGTTACCCACGTGCTTGCACACCGTGCATTCAAATTTGACGAGATTATCTTGGGACATATGATTTGGCGAAATCATGCCGCGCACCGTCCTTTGAAGCGCGGCCTCTTCGCATTATTTAATTTTTAATTTCTAATTTTTAATTTCTAGGCCAGTATTTGAAAATTAAAAATTGAAAATTAAAAATTGAAATTGGAGCCGATGAGCGGATTTGAACCGCTGACCTTTTCCTTACCATGGAAATGCTCTACCAACTGAGCTACATCGGCCTATAATACCATGAGCCGGAGACAGGATTTGAACCCGCGACCCGCAGTTTACAAAACTGCTGCTCTACCAACTGAGCTACTCCGGCGTGATCAGTTTGTAAAGTTGAAAGTTATAAAGTTTGTAAAGTGTTATTATCAATACTTTACAAACTTTATAACTTTACAAACTTTTAACTGTCGAGTGGGCAGTCTAGGATTCGAACCTAGGAAGGCGTAGCCAGCTGATTTACAGTCAGCCCCGTTTGACCGCTTCGGTAACTGCCCTTTATTTACATCTTCTCAATTCGCTCTTTAAACGAGACCAATTTCTGATTATCCGGGTTAACGAGACGCAGTTCCTGGAACGACTGTTCGGCTAATTTTCTATCGCCCGCTAGTATAGCAGTTTCTATGAGTAAGTCAAGATACTTAGGATTTTTAGGTTCCAAAGCGACAGCGGAAAGAATTGCTTCCCGGGCTGTCTGCGGCTCTTGCACTGCCAAAAAAAGCTCCGCCAAACGATAAAAACGCGGCGAGAGAGAATCGTTAATGAGCACGGCTTGCTGGTACCATTCAATAGCCTCTTGAATATTATTTTTTGCCGCGGCGATTTCACCCAACTTCACGGCCACCGTATCGCTGGTGGGATCAAGTTTAAACAAAAAACGATAAGTTTCTTCGGCTTCCGTCTCGGCTCCTTGTTGACTATAGGTATCAGCGAGCCCGCGATAAGCCGCGACGGATTTAGTGTCAAGTTTAATCGCCCCAATAAAATATTCTTCCGCTTTATTAAACGCCCCCGCCGCGAGAGCGTTTTCTCCCTCTTTAATACAGGCGCTAAGCTGGGATCGAGTTTCCACTACCGGTATCCGAGATTTTTCAAAACGTTTTTTAACCGATTCTTCATGACGCCAGAGCCTCTCCACTCGCCCCACATACCGACGAAAGGTAAACTGTATTACAGCCCACAATCGACCCACCGGGGCCAAGCGGAGAACCCACCGTTCCCGCGCTAATTTTCCTTCCTGCTCAATGCGCTTAAGAATAATTTCTTTTTTCTTCCTGGCTTGTCTCTCTTCCGGCAGGTGCTCGGTTTCAATGCTCGCGAGCTGGGGAATTTTGGGCGCCACCACATAACCAATCGCGCCAAGGCTCAACAAAATTATAATGGCAAAAATAATTATCATACCTCTTAAACAGAAGTCAAAGCCGATTGAACTATCTCTAACCACGTATCAAGACGACTACTGGCCGCCCCCACCAAAACACCACTCACATGAGGCTCTTTAAGATACGCCGCGACATTATCGGGTCGAACACTACCGCCATATACAACGAAAACTTCTGAATTTTCCCCAAGCAACAACCGGCCCCACGTTTCAATAAGACCGGCCATGCGCTCCGCTTCGAACGGATCACAGGCCGCGCCCGTACCCACAGCCCAAACTGGTTCATACGCGACAATAAATTGGCGTCCCTGGCCGCAAGTTAAATCGGTAAAAGCCGAACGGATTTGCGCTTCCAAAACTTCGGCGGCTTCACCGCTGTCGCGCTGTTCTTTAGTTTCACCCACGCACAAAACCGGCACTAGGTTGGTCGCTAGAATTGCCTCAATTTTCTGACGTGCTAAATGATTGCTCTCGCCAAATAAATGACGACGTTCCGAATGACCCACCAACGCGTATTGGCATCCGGCCGCGGCAAACATCGCGGCCGAAATTTCCCCAGTCAAACCGCCCTTATCTACAAAATAGGTATTTTGAGCGCCCACGGCAATGTCGCTATCGGAAAATTCATTAACCACTCCCGACAAAGCGAGCGCGCTAGGAAACACCGTCATTACAATTTCGGGAGATAATTTCTGGGCACGCAACGCCGTCGCCAAAGCCACGCTCTCGGCGAGATCTAGATACATTTTCCAATTGGCCAACAAATAAATTTTTTTTGAGTCTGTCATAATAGCATCTTCATTATTTTATTTTTACTCACGGTACCCGTAGGCCCAATTACCGCCAAACGCGTCTGGTGTGGAACAAACAAATACTTGGCAATTCGTTGGACATCTTTAATGGTAACTTTGTTAAGTTCATTCACTGCCTGCTCGGGGGTTTCTATGGTAGTGTTAAAAATAACTTCCTTGGCGTACCATTGCGCCTGAAAACTGCTGTTCTCGAGCTTAAGCGCGAGCGACCCGGCAATACTAGTCTTCGCGTTTTTAAGCTCTTCCTCGGTTACCGGCTCATTCGCCATCCGCATTATTTCCGCCTGTATCACTGTCAACGCTTCTTTAAGTCGCTTGGGGTCAAGACCAGCTTGCGCGTACACCACTCCCGCGTCGCGATAACTCGCGCTCCCAGCCTGCACCATATAGGCCAAGCCTCTTCTTTCCCTTACTTCCACAAACAGCCTAGAGCTCATTCCCGAACCAAGAATATTAAGCATTAGGGAAGCCGCGAACCTGTCGGGATGGTTATTGGGAATACCGGGAAAACCGAGTATCACTTGCGCCTGATCAATTTTCTTTTCTTGAACCATAACACGTTTCGCGAGCGGTAGTTTAGAAACCGGCCAAACAAATTTGGTAAATCCGTGTTTATAAAAATTAAAAATCTTGGCTCTTTTGGGCGCGGCTTGGTCAATAAAATAATTAAGATAGCTTTCCATACGACCAGTTTTTATATTTCCGGCCACAACCAAAACCATATTGCGCGGCGAATAATGCTCCTGGTAATACTGCCACAATTCAGCACGGCTTAACCCCCTGACCGTTTTTTCCGTACCCCCAATATCGCGGCCGAGTGGCGTAGCGCCAAAGATGGTGGCTTCAAACAACTGATCAATCGCCATCAGCGGGTTATCTTTATACATCCGAAGTTCCTCCACAATGGGGCCTTTTTCTTTTTCTACCTCCACCGCTTCAATTTTTGAATGATAAATCATGTCGGACAACAAATCAAACGCCGCCTCCTGATCATCCCCATTAATTCGAATATAATAACCCGTGTAATCTTTGCTGGTAAACGCATTATAATCGGCGCCGTAGGCTTCAATCGTTCGAGAAATATCCTGCGCCGCGGGGCGTTTATTCGTCCCCTTAAACATCATGTGTTCCACAAAATGAGAGGCTCCGGACAACTTATCTGTTTCGTAGCGCGACCCCACCGGAAACATCGCCAATATCGTGGTGGCCTTAGTGCCAACAACCGGCGCCACCACCAGTGTAATACCATTTTTTAATTTAGAAATGTGATGCATATTTAATTTTACTTTTCAAGACCGGGATCTGCCTCATCGTCAAACGTTATATAATCGGTATAATTTGCTAGCTCTGCCGGAAAAGACATTTTATTTAATTGCAAAAATTCAATTATTGAACTCTGACAATTGGCAATCCTGTGCCTTTGCTCCAGAGTTAATGACACGTTTGATGAAACAGTCAATTCGCACCGTGCGGAAATTTGGAGATCGGGAATTTCTTTTAACACGCCTTTAAAAATATTTCCCAACGCCTCATATTTATCCGATCGCGCTTCCGTAACCTCTGCCGGTTTTTCAGACGGAACAGCTTCTAAATGCCGCGCCGGTGGCTGCCTGTCAGATCGGACCGTTTCATTAGAACCCGGATGCCACTCGGCTGCCCCGACAGGTCTATAAGCTTTGTCTCTGCCTGCCATATAATTACTGCTTAAACTTTTCTTTTAAATAATTTTTCACTTCGTCAATCGCAATTCGCTCTTGGCTCATCGTGTCTCTATCGCGCACGGTAACTTTTTTGTCATCGAGCGAATCAAAATCCAGCGTCACGCAGTACGGCGTGCCAATTTCATCCTGGCGGCGATACCGCTTGCCAATGCTTTGCGTTTCATCGTACTCGACGGAAAAATATTTGCGCAGTTCCGCGGCCAATGGCTTGGCAACAGAAGCAAGCTCGTCCTTTTTCGACAAGGGCAATACCGCAACTTGGATTGGCGCTAAATGTTTGGGGAAACGCATCACGACCCGAGTTTCCATTTTACCATCTTCCGATGTGGGCGCTTCCTCTTCGTGATACGCTTCAAGCAAACTCACAAGCATCATACGATCGATACCAAACGTAGGTTCAATCACGTGCGGCAAAATTTTCTCTCCCGTCTCGGGATCGGTATAATGCAAATCCTGGCCACTGACAGTTTCATGACGAGTCAAATCAAAATCCGTACGATACGCGATGCCGTGCAACTCCTTGATGCCAAAAGGAAATTTGTATTCAATGTCGACGGTCCGCTTGCTATAATGCGCTCGCTCGCCATCAGGAATTTCATGCCACACCAAATTATCCATATTCACCCGCATCACATCTTGCCACCAACGTTTAATTTCACCCAACCACATTTCAAACAAATCTTCCCATTTTTCTTTATTGGGATTAAAGAAATATTCAAACTCCCCAATTTCAAATTCGCGCGTGCGGAAAATAAAATTACCGGGCGTAATTTCATTCCGAAAATTCTTCCCTATCTGCGCGATACCAAACGGCAACCGACGACGAGTTACTTGCTGAACATTTTTAAAGTTAACAAACATGCCCCCCGCCGTCTCCGGACGCAAATAGGCCACGGTGGAGGTGTCGTCGGTGGTACCTAAAAAAGTTTTAAACATTAAGTTAAATTGTTTCGGTTCAGTCAATCCCCCGCCGCAATCCGGGCATATTACATCAGCCATGGTCTTGGGTGGATCCTCTTTATCATACCCCGGCTCCATTCTGGCCGCCTCCAGCAAATGATCGGAGCGAAAACGATGGTGGCATTTTTTGCACTCCACCAATTCATCGCTAAAATTTTGCAAATGCCCGCTGGCCTCCCACACTTTGGGGTTCATAATAATGGCGGTATCAAGCGGCACCATGTCATCGCGCTCCTGCACAAAAAACTGCCACCAGGCTTTTTTAATATTTTGCTTTAAAAGATGTCCAAGCGGGCCGTAATCCCAGCTATTCGCGAGCCCACCATAAATTTCACTGCCAGGGAATACAAAACCACGGCGTTTGCACAGCGAAATTATTTTTTCCATTACTTCATTATTATTCATAAGACAACAAAAAACTAATAAAACGAAATCCCAAAATCGGTTATATGATTATTAATGATAGTAAAAACAATAAACTTCTTTTGATCTTTAGAAAAACCAACAAAACCATTTGCTTGCTCCTCACCACTTAACTGAGTCTCTTTAATATATTTAATTTCTGAACTATTTTGATCAAAATTTAGTGGAATTAAGTCATCTGCTCTTATTAATTCTTTGGGAAGCTCCCGAGGCGGTAAATGTACTAAATACTCAGACGCGCCTAAATAGGAAACAAATGTCGGTGTGGCAACATACGGGACTAAGCTTTCATAAGATTTACTATTAACACTAGAAATAATAAGACTCTCAAGTGGTGTCAAATAAATAATAGGAGCGACACCAGTATTTAAAGAAGAGCTAACTACTTGTGTTGGCGTCTCAACTCGATTACCTATATTACAACCAGCGCCAACAATTAAAGGCGCCGAAAAAAATAAAATAAAAAATAATTTAAACTTGGACATTTTATTTGACATTAGGAATTTGGTATTCGACATTTACAAAAGTTGGCTCTGAAAGCAGAGGGATCGGCCTTTTGAGGCATCGCGAGACCGCTTCCCCGCCCCGAGCGGCCCCCAATTACACAAAGCTGATGGAAACTAATTATACTATCTTAATGCAGAGAAATCAAGTTTATTCTTGACACAAAACGCATTACAGTTTATAATTAATCGGTAAGCTGGAAACAGCTTGCAAATTAAACGATGGCTTGGGGGTCCCTTTACCGGGATCCCTTTTGCATTTCTTTGGCAAAACAAATAAACTCTTTGATTTTTTGAATATCAAAAATAAATAATCCTTGATCGCTTAACTGTTTTAATTCGGCTGAAACACGCCGGGCGGTTGCAAAAATAACTGCTTTCTTGCCATCGTTCATTATCTGCGCCAGGGGGCCGGCAAAATCGCTGTCGCCACTCCACAACGCGAAAGTGTTAATATTAGCAACCCGATGATCAACTAAAATATCAATGCCAATTTCAACATCAAAATTGCATTTTCTTTTTTCAATAAAAATAACGCCCTGCGCGTTGAGAGATTTTAAATAATTGTTAAGATAAGCAATAACTTCTAGACTCATTTTTGACAGCAATTGCTTATCTACAAAATTTTGCAGAATGGCTGGTGAATTTTCGGGAATTCCAGAAACATCAATTGATAGCCTCATTATTTTAACCGGCTTGGTGCAAACTTGATAACCGTTACGCGCAGCAACATCAACGACCGAAAATACCATGGGAAAACCGGAGGTACCAGACATCAACGACGCTTCATTTTCTTTCAAAGTGCCGGAATAAAAACGCGCCAATTTAATGGTGGCAAAAGAATCTAACAATTGCTTGAGCCGTTTAATATCGACGTGCCAACCCAATTGCTTGTGCCAATGTATAACATTGGCGTAATCAATATAAACATTGGCGGCATCGGAAAAGATGCCGTTCAATTGTTGTATAACATAAGGAAATTTCTCCGCTAATTCAGCTAAGCGTTCAGTTTTTGCTTTAAACATAGATAAAACACAAACCCGCGCCGTTTACACAGCGAAATTATTTTTTCCATTAAATTTTCTTGTCGCATACCAATCATTTTACTGCTTACGAAAATTATTTTACCGAGCCCCTTTTTAACCTCGTTAGCTCGCCAGTCACTTTCTTTGTCTGCCCTTGGCACCGGTGCCAGGCCCAATTCCACCGCGTCCAATCGTGTTTCTTTTGCCTCCGACAATAAATGCTCGTCCGCCCACGGCGCGTCCGAAATTCTGGCTTTAAAATCTAAAAATTTTTCTAAACGTGCTTGCTTGTTTTTCCTGCGATCACTCATAAACACAAATTTATACCAATTACTAAACTACCATTGTCTTATTTTCCGTTAGCGACAAAGCCACGTAAGGTTGGCTATTGGCATTTTATTTAACATTACACGGTGATTATCTCTTTTTCCTTACCCTCGCCAATGGAATTAATTTGCTCAACAAAACCCTTCACCATTTTCTCCAGATCTTCCTGTAAACGATATTTTTCGTCCTCGCTAATCGATTTATCTTTTTCTTCTCCCGCAATCAGGCCACGCATATCTTCCCGAATTTTACGAACGGACACTCTGGCTTGTTCTAATTTTTGATGCAAAACTTTAACGAGCTCGGTCCGGCGTTCGCTGGTGAGTTCCGGCAATGCCAAACGGATAACGCGCCCATCATTCACCGGGTTAATACCAAGGCCAGAGTCGCGAATCCCTTTTTCCACCGCCCCAAGAAGCCCCTTATCCCACGGCTCCACCGCCAGAGTCTTGGCGTCACTAACAGTAAGCGACGCGACTGCTTTAATGGGTTGGCGCGTGCCATACGCTTCCACCATAATGCCTTCCGCCATGGCCGTGGAAGCGCGACCCGTGCGCAGTTGCGTTAAATCAGTCTTAAGAAATGCCATCACCGACTCAAAATCTTTTTTAAAATCATTGATTTGCATACTTTAGGGGGAATCGGTAAAACCTAAAAATAATTTACTTGTTTGAACCGGATGAATGAAAAGCGACACCGGAATCGCGTTAGTGGGGAGTTTTTTGGTAATCCAAGTAGCGCCGCCATCTACTGATTTATACAACGTGGAACGACCCGACGGCGGCGGCGTACTCCCCGACAAAGCCGCGCTGACCTCGTTAACTTCGTTTAAAATTGTCCCCACATAATACAATTCTTTATCGCTCTTGGGGTTAATCGCGAAGGCATACACATTCACGCTGCCGGGTGGGGTAATAAGTTTATAATCAGTCCAAGTTTGCCCGGCATCATTGGAACGCAGAATACCGTATTTGGAAACCCAAAACAAAACGTCGCGTTTGCTAGGATGCAAAATAAGACGATAAAAATTATCACTGCCACTGTAAGCGGACAGGCCGGGCGTAAGATCGATCCATGATACCCCCCCGTTATCGCTACGCCGAAAAGTGCCGCGTTGTCCGGCCACATATAAACGCCCAGCCGCCAAAGGATCAGCCACCATTGCTTGCACGCTAAAACCAAACCGGATGTTCGACTGCCAACTCTCACCGCCATCACGACTCGAAAGAATATCGCCATTTAAAAGCGCCGCGTAGACGAGTGGTGATTTAGCATAATCCACCGCCAACGCCACCACGCGCTGTCCCGGCCGTTCTTCTGTATACATCATTTCCCAGGTACGCAAACAATCTTTCGTTTTATAAATATGCGGGCCGTCGCTCACGTAAACTAAACATTTATTTTGCGGATCAATGGTGAGAGCGTAAATAAATTTACCACTTAGGGGCAGAACCCTCTGCCAGCTATCACCGCTATCATAGGTAACAAATAATCCCTCGCCGCGCGCGGCCAAATACAGCGTGTCCGGATCGGTGGGGTCGGTAAAAATTTTATATACACTCACTCCGGCCAAGCTTTTAACTCCCGCTGGAGTAAGAACGGAATTAACCGGCTGCCAGCTTTCTGCTTTGTCGAGGGATCGATATATACCGCGCGGCCCCACTGACGGTGTGGCCGGCCCAAACACCACACAACCCGCGCCGGTAAGCACAAGCGTGCTTACAAGACTTAAAATGAAAAATAATTTTTTAGACATAGGTTGTCTGTCATTCCGACGACGAAGGAGGAATCTCTGGCTCACCAAACGACGGACAGAGATCCCTCGTCGGCCGCGAGGCCTCGCTCGGGATGACAATTGAATTAAAAATTTTTAAAATCGCAATACCGCCTGCTCCATAATAAGTTTTGGATGAACATTTTGACGGAGCAATTGCCTCGCTTCGGCCAAATAATCAATCGTCGTTACAAGCGACGGACTGTTCTCACGGACAAGCACCCCGCGCGACTGCATCATCCACACATCGAGAATATCCGCTAATTTCTCCCGTCCCCGAGTGGCATCGTCTGGGTCGCCAAAGGCGTCTTCGATTAATTTAATTTGTTCGTAAAATGCTTTGCCTTGGAGTTTTTGCCAACGGGCAATTTCGTCTTGGACGTTTTGTAAAGCTTCCGGATTTTCTAAAAAATATTTCGCCCTTCCCGGTCGCCCCCACGCGAGTGACACCACACTCTCGATTTCGGTTTGAGAATGTCCCGAGGCCTGGAGTCCTTTTGTTAAACTTTCGTCCGTAACCACTCCGCAAGAAATAACTTGGCAACGCGAGCGCACCGTGGGGAGTAACGCCGCTTCGTTCTCGGTTAAAAGAAAAATGACAGTTTTTTCCGGCGGCTCTTCTAATGATTTTAACAAAGCATTGCCCGATGCCTTGTTCAGTAATTCGGCTTCATCAACTATCATTACCTGGTACCCCCCTAACCACGACCGATTCTGAAGACGACTCTTTAAATCACGCGCCTGTTCGATCAAAAAATCTTTTCTTAATTTCCCGGTCTCTAAATCAACTGTTCGTTCCAAGTAATAAAAATCGGGATGTTGGGCTAGCTTGTCCTCGGGAACGACAAGCAGTTGACTAGCGACCCATTTGGCAATCGTCCGTTTGCCCACCTGGCTTGGCCCGGACAAACAATAATTCTGGGCCAGGCGCTTGTCGGCAATGGCCTTTTCAAAAAAACCCACTATTTTCTCGTGGCCAATTATCATTGAAATTGTTAGATTAAGACCGAAAACAAACAATTTTGCTTGTCTTTGGCTTCAGTCTAGTATAACAAAGAGGAGGGATTTTGACAACTGAATATAGATACAAAATATTCTACGTCGTCGCCAAAATACTTCTCTTATAACTATCCAAATTGTCGAGCGCGATACCCGTGCCCTTAGCCACGCACAGGAGCGGCTCATCGGCCACATACGTAGGCACTCCCGTGGCCTGAGCAATCAGCTCATCGAGATTGCGGAGCAGAGCCGAGCCGCCGGAAAGAATAATGCCTTTGTCCATCACATCCGCCGACAGTTCCGGTGGCGTTTTTTGCAATACTTCTTTAATAGCATTCACCAAAATTTCTAAATCATGTTGCAAGGCTTCGGTCGTATCATCCGAGGTAACGGTAACAATGCGGGGCAGGCCGGTTACCATATCGCGTCCTTTAATTTCGGTTGTTAAAGGTTTTTCCATATACATGGCCGATCCCACTTTAATTTTAATTTCCTCGGCCGTTCTTTCGCCAATGGCTAAATTATATTTATGACGAGTATGCTCTACAATCGATTGGTCAAAACGCGTGCCGCCAACGCGCACGGAGCCGCTCGAAACAATACCGCCCAACGATATCACGGCAATTTCCGCCGTGCCACCGCCAATATCAATAATCATGTGTCCACTGGCCGCTCCAATGGGAATATCGGCGCCAATCGCCGCCACCACCGGCTCTTTAATAATATAAGCGGCTCTGGCTCCGGCCGCGATAGTCGCGTCAATAACCGCGCGCCGCTCGGTAGAGGTAATGCCGCCGGGCACGGCTACCATCACCTCGGGACGAAAAAGACGCACGCCGCCCAGCGCTTTATTAATAAAATAACGAATCATGGCTTCGGTGGTGTGGTAGTTGGCAATCACCCCATCTTTCAGTGGCCGATCCGCGATAATAGTATCAGGTGTCCGACCAATCATATCTTTAGCCTCAAGCCCAACCGCCAACACCTTGCCATCAGCTCTAGAAATTGCCACCACGCTTGGCTCATTCACCACAATTCCTTTTTTAGGAACGTAAACCAGAACATTCGTTGTACCAAGGTCAATGCCGATTTTTTTTATAAACATACGTTTGTCGTCAATTCCCCCCTCGAGGGGGGCGCCCCGCAGGGCGTTCGGGGGGGTGTGAGTCTCTTGCGTCGCTAATTGGTTGGTCGGTGTCCGGCCACGCATCGGTCTTACACCCCCGTGAGGCCCCCTCGAGGGGGCAGTAATTAATGCTGGAGCAACACTCTAAACTCCCTATCTATATTCAAATCCGTTTTAAAGCTATATCGACTATCGCCGTGCTCTGCCGGCGCTTCGCCCGGGTTGGCCCACACTACGGTTGTAGCAAAATTAAGATTAAGGGTCACAGGCGTCGCCAGTGTTCCCAATTCCTTTTGAACCAGCAACTCATAATCACCGCGCTTAATCGCCGCTGTTACCATCGGAGCAAGCGCGTACTGAAAACTTAACTCTTTAGTTTGCCCTGGTGCGATAGAAATATAGGCGCCAAACCAATGGCGGCCGTTTTCCTCTCCCTCATCTACAATCCCTTTTTTATTCGCACCACTAGCGGTAGCGCCGGTAATTTTAATTAAACGACTCCCCGAGGGAACAAAAATACGTGCGTAATCTCGGTAGTGGGTAGTCCGCCAATCAGTCTTTCCCTGGTGCTCATAGCGCATCACGGCCGTTGCCGCGTAGCTATCAGTAGCCGCGTCTAAACGGTAGGAAAGCGACCGAACGAGCGCGGCATCAGTTTTTAATGAACCCAAATTAGCGTCCACCCACAGCAAGTAATCCTGCGGCGCTTGTTTCATTTCTCCGCTCCAGCCACGATCACGAACTATATTTTGAAGCGCCGGATCTTTAGCAAAAATCATGATTTGTTTTTCATCCAAAAGCTTCTGCGAAAGCTTAAGATAATCGGACCAATGGGTTAAGGCGCTGATTTTAAGACGGCCAATAAGAACTTTAGCGAGCTCTCCCAACGCCGCCTTGCGATCTTTAAACGATATGCCGCGTTTGGCATAGCCATATTCCACTTCGTATTCTAATTTTTCGGTAAAATTTTCGGCTGTATAGGTTTGTCCCTGTACTGTCACCGGACCGATGAGTTTAATGAGATCTTCGATAACCGTGGGAGTAAAACCAATGACGCCGGAAATTTCGTCACTCCCCTCTCCGCCTTCGGCTTTATAGAGTTCAAGCCCAATTATGGTCGAGCTCGCAAAATCTGGCGACCAATTACTATCACGAAAATGCCAAGCGTCGGTTTTAAGATAGGTAGATAGAGGGGCGGGCGGAGTCGGGAGTTTGCCAGCTGGCGGCGGCAAATTTTCTGTACCCATTACTGTTATGATTTCCGGGTTCCCGTGATTAAAACGAATAACTGCGTACGCGCCAATAAAACCGCCGCCCGGTCGGAGCTCAGTATTATTAAGAAGCAGGACTAAATAAGTACGCGGCTCTTTAAAACCCAAAAGATCGGTGAGGCGCAACTGTTCACCCGCTCCCCCAAACGAAATTTGATTGGCCGCCGTCTTTACGGCCGCTTGCTCTAAACTGCCACGAAAATACCAAAACACACCCGCCGTTAAAAGGAGGATACTGCCTAAAATAATAAGAGTATAGCTAAATTTGCGAAACATAGTAAGCGCGCTTGAGTGAACTGTGTGCCGTCATTGTAATACAAACCCGCTGTTTACGCAATTCGTTTTTTAATAGAAACATTAAAACCAAGATACCGGCCCAACAGGAGGTGTGTGACAGCGTCCAAACAAGGCAGGGCCGAGAAAAAAATAAGCGACACCGGAAGGAGTGCCCATTGCGCCAGCATTAAAAAATACTGCCGGTGACGCGTGCCCGAAGGGGGCGCTGGCAAAATAAGCATACTCATAATAACCGAACTTAACAACCCCACCAGCGCCAATGTCATTAAAATTTCCAAAACATGGGGGGTGTTAAAAAAAAGAGCAGTTTGGCGAATGTCGCCCCGCGCCACCCACAACGGCAAACGTCCAATAAGGGTAATGAGGATAGGCACGACCGCCCAACTCCATTTGCCTTCCCACTCATGGAACAAAATCACCGTCTTTTTCCACCAACTTATTTCCGGATGGCGGCGAAACTGCCACAACAAAAACGGAATATTTTCGCTGCCCCAGGCCCAGCGACGCTGTTGCAAATACAAATTTTTTAAACTCTGCCACATATTATCATCGCGCACCGTATCCATGGATACCGGCACATACAACGGCGTCACTTCATAATCGCCATGGTAGGTTAACCAACATTGAAAAAAAATCCGCGAATCCTCACTGACAATTTGTTTGGCATGCCCACCCGCCTCGAGGGCCGCTTTAAAACTCATGCTGTGTGAAGAAAAAGTTACTAAATTATCGAGGCGCGCCAGGCTAAACAACATCCAAAAACTAGTGCCAAATGCCATAATACGCAAAATGGCCGGCGACTCCCATAAATTATTATTATAGAGAGTAACGGGTTGAAACGAACTGCGCTCTGGACGCGGATGTTGGCAGTACATGTAGGTTAGATGCGCCAAATACTGCGGGTGAACGACCGTGTCAACATCAAAAACGGAAATAATTATGGCGGCGTAGTTCCACCCCCGAGCATCGGCGTAGGCTTTAAACTGATACTCGGCATAATTAATATTGGAACCCTTGCCAGGTATTTCATCGGGCAGTCCGGACGGATGGGAATAAAAAATAAGATCCGCGAATGAACCCTTATAGTGTTCATGGATCTTTTTTTGGAGATCGTTCCAGTGGGCTTGTTTCCGTGCCTCACCCGATATTACAACATACAGTTTTTTGGACGGATAACTGGACTTGAGAAGCGCCTGAAGGGTAGAATTAATAACAGACCAATCTTCGTTATACAATGGTAAAAAAACCACGTTAATTTTTTCGACCCACAACGGAAATTCCTCAATCAACCGCTTAAACCAATCAACCTGAATGGCGCGGCGAAACCGCCGCCAGGAAACAAAGAGATAAAAAGAAAAGTAAACCACCCGCAAAACCCAGTACACATCAAACACAATAATAAAGTACATCATGGCAACCGGTTTCCAAAAGGACAATGTGATGCACAAAATAATACTCCCCCAAATACTTATGCCGGGAGCCATTTCATACAAACGATAGCGTTGATAATTAGATAACATAGTGATAGTTTGTTAAAGTATAAAGTTTGTAAAGTTATCAAGTAGACAATTGGCTCCTTTATAAACTTTATAACTTTGAACTTTTAACTGAGCCAATCCTCGCCTCTCCATTATACGCTGGCAAAATGTACTTCCCAGCCGGTTGTTTTGATAATATGACCCAAGCCTCATCAATATGTTCCGCCGAGGTAATGGCCGCGACCGGAATAGACAACGTATAGGCTAAAGCATTAGCCACTACCACCGCCACGCGAATAGCCGTCCAGCGACCGTGACCCACGACGGCACAGACACCTTTCAAACCTGCTAAAGGTTGCTCCAGATCGGTCAAAAGAGCCTCGATTGATCGGACCACACTACCCTCCCCGATTAATGAAAAATCTCGCCGATGAGAGCGAGCTTTGTCGTAATAATACAATGTGACTGAGTCGGGAGAACCGGTATCAATGGCCAAATACATATGATTTGACGAAATCATGCCGCGCAACGTCATTTGAAGCGCGGCCTTAATTAATTCCATATTCATCAATCACGTTTAAATGACGAGCCTCAAAAATACGATACAAAAATTTATCGCCAATTTCACGCCGCGACTGAAATTCTTTCTCATCCATAACGGTATACCGCACGGTGCGACCCAGCTCGTTTTCATAATCCTTAATAATGCGCGCTACCGATTGCGGCTTAATTTTACCAACAATTAAAATATCCGTTTCAATTTCATTTTCCTGCGTAAAAATACCCGTGAGCATAAACAAGGCAATATCACCACCACGTTTTTTAATGAGTTCAACAAACTCGCGTTCTTCCAAAAGTTCCGCTTTCAACAGCAACGATTTTAATTCAGGAAACAGCAGGCTGTCGGTACACACTCGAAAATACTTTGATCGCTCGGTGCCCCCTGCTCCGGGCAAGCTATCATTAACCTCCACCGGAGCAATCAACCCCAAATTTTCCAAATTAGCCAGTTCTCGCCTCACTCCATTTAGCTGGGTGCCAGCCAAACGAGCTAACTCACGAACATAAAATGATTTAGTGGGGGAACGAAAAAAAATCTGCAACAATTTAAACCTCGTCCGTGAACCAAAAAAGTGTTCAAGCATAGTGATGAGTTGAAAGTTTATAAAGTTATCAAGTTATCAAGCAATAAAGTGCCTGCTACTACAATCAATTTTCACTTGATAACTTTACAAACTTTATGGACTTTAAACTGCGCCTATAGTATACTAATTACACTCATAAATGTCAAAATCAACCGATTATGGAAGAATTTTTGCAACTCAATGAATTTTTTGTGGAGGGCGGCCAGCAAAATACCTCACACGTACTTTTGCACATTACTGAACCATCCACGCCAGAAGAGCGCGCCAAAGGTTATTTTTTTGCCGTTTGCGAAATCAATAATGCCGACAACGACTACATCGGCGAACTCCAAAAACTCGTTGATCAAATTGAAAACGAATATTACGCGACAGACGAAAATGCTGAAAAAAACGCTCTCGAAATAGTCTTAGAAAAAATTAACCAAGAAAACGTAGGACTACTCCAAAAAAAACCGGCTCTACACTGCATTGTGGGCGCTGTGCGCCAGCCCGACATTATATTTTCTACCTGCGGCTCGCCAGAACTGTTTTTATTTTATAAAAACCGACAAGGCTTGTACCAGAGCATGAACCTTTTAGAAAACGGCGAAACGGAACCCCCTGAACGCACGCAACTTTTTTCACAAATTATCCAAGGCAAAATAAGCCCAGGCGATTACCTGTTCGCTGGCACCAAACATATTCGCGACTATTTTGATAACGACCGCTTGCAAAAAATTATTACTACTCGTCCGGCCAAAAGCAGCGCCGAACACCTCGAACGCGTGCTCGGAGAATTAAGGAATGGCTACTCATTTGGGGGTCTTATTATTCAAGTAACCGCCCAATGCTCACTTGCCACGAACCGCAAAGCCCGACCAATCGCCAAAGAAAATTCGGCCACTTCCTTGACTGGTCTGTTTGCCACAGAACAAAATACCGCGAGCACGCTGGCTCCCAGCATTTTTGGGCGCTTAAATCAAAAAATAAAAAAGGCGGTCGAAACAAGCTTCGAAACAAAAACCCCGCCGCCCTCGCGAATACCCAAGCCGGAAGGCTCCCGGCCGGCAGAAATTAACGCGACCCATCGACGAGCGCATGAACCAAGCGCCGCTCCGCGCCTAAAAAAACCGGCCTTAAAATTCGATTGGGGCAAAATCCTGATATACCTCAAAATTGGCCTCATGGCCGTGGTCAAAAGCTTGGCCTGGTTGCTTTTTGTCCTCTGGTCAGTACTGCAAGGCCTGGTACGCTCCGTCGCGCTTTTATTATTTATAATCAGTAACTATCAAAATCGCCGCCGCAACATCCTAGAAGAGTGGCATCGAAAATGGCGCGCTCTTCAGGACGGTTTTACCCGCTTGCCGCGCTTCACGCAAATTATTATTCTCGGCCTCGCGGTGGTTATTATTATTTTTACGGGAAGTCTTATACATCTCCGCGCCGCCCAAACCAAACGGGTAGCCAAAAACCAATTTCAAAACGCTATCAACACTATTAAAACCAAAAAAGACTCTGCCGAAAGCGCGCTTATCTATAAAGACACTGCAACCGCGCTGAACAACGTACGCGAAGCCGAAATGCTATTGGCGTCACTAACTTGCAACGCCAAAGAAACTGCCGGCGCCTGTCAAAGCTTGCGACAAGACTTCTTGAACTTGCTTACCAAAATTAGAAAACTCATTACCGTGCCAGTCGAAACCATCATTACCTGGAAAAACCTAGCCCCTGATAGCGTGATCAAAATAAACGACACGATTGTTGGTTTTTCCTCCTCCACCTCAAAACTTGCCATCTACAACTTAGTAACGAAAGAAGAAACCGCGCTTCCAACGAACGACACTATTACTGGCTTTAACGAAGGCAGCGTACCCAAAGAAAACGACTACGCCCTGCTTATGTTTAACCACAAACAACTTCTCGCGCTTGATCCCAAAAACAATTCCGTAAAAATTTTAGAAGTGGCGTACCCAACCGAAAACATTAATATTCAAAGTGCCGTGGTGTATAACCGAAAATTATACAGCCTGGACACCCTCAACAACCAAATTTATAAACACAACAGCATTAAAACCGGCTTCGGACCCGGCCAGGCTTGGGTAAAAGATCTCAATATTGATCTCAAAAATGGAACCGACCTGTCAATTGACGGCGATCTATTTATTATTAAAAATGATAACCAAATTACCAAGCTCACCGCCGGAATCAGCCAGCCGTTTACGGTCCAAGGACTCGACCCCGCGCTCGGCAAGGGCGCCAAAATCTGGACCTACAACGATCTTAATTTTATCTATGTATTAGACCCGCTTAACAAACGCGTCATCATCCTCAACAAAGACGGCACTCTCGATCACCAACTCACCGCTAACGAATTTGTTAATCCAACCGACATGATAATTGACGAGTCAAATAATACTGGATACATAATTGACAGCGGCAAACTCCTAAAAATAAATCTAAAATAAACACAAATTAAACAAATTAAAAGACGTCCCGACTGAATCGGGACGTCTTTACCTTTAAATAATCCACGTAATCTGTGTTTTACTTCAATGTCACTTTCCCTCCAGCTTCCTCAATCTTTTTCTTCATTACCTCGGCTTCTTCTTTCTTAACACCTTCCTTCACCATTTTTGGAGCGGCGTCAACGATACCTTTAGCATCAGCCAGTCCCAGTCCGGTAATTTCTTTCACGGCCTTGATAACGTTAATCTTATTTGGGCCAACCTCAGTGAGTTCAACATTGAACTCAGTCTTCTCTTCAGTGGCGGCACCAGCGGCAGGAGCCGCGGCCATCATCATAGCAGGAGCGGAGGCTGATACACCAAATTTGCCTTCGAGCACTTTAACAAGCTCGGCCAAATCCAACACGGACATTTTTTCCACCATTTCTACGAGCGCCTTGAATTTCTCAGGCACTTCTACTTTAGTTTCTTCGGACATAGTATTTATGCTTTAGCGTTTTTAATATTATTTAAAACTGAAACTAATCCACGCAGATTACCGACCAAGACATTAACAAAGCCGGAAACCGGAGCGTTAAGTGTGCCAACCAATTTACCAAGTAATTCTTTTTTACTTGGAAGAGCAGCAAGCGCTTTTACCGCTGCAGCATCAATGAATTTACCTTCCAGAATTCCACCAAAAATTGTCATTATTTCATGCTTCTTGGCAAATCCACTCACCACTTTAGCAGCGGCAATTTCATCTCCCGTGGCCAAAAAAGTTGCAATACCACCTTGAAACGCGTTAGAGTCAATGCCGGTAATTCCGGCTTCATCCAAAGCGCGCTTTACCAAGGTTTTCTTGGCGGCGAGCATTTCAACATTTTCGGTGCGACTATTTTTGCGCAACTCTTCGGACTGTGCAACCGTTAACCCTTGGAAGTTGGCGAACACCACGGCTTTCGCCGCTTTCAATCCGCTCATCAAGGAACCGACGGTATCTTGTTTTTGTTTTTTAGATTTTGGCATAGTTTGGTTTATTGGTTTATTGGATTATTAGTCCAATAAACAGCCAATAAAAAATGTGGCTTTTAGCCACAGACTGATCGGCAACGACCTCGTGTTTCTTTACTAATAAACTAATAATCTAGTTACTAATAATCAACACTTGCCTCGGCAGGAAATTAAGTCCCGAGAACTCGGAACACCTACTGTCTATGGTGCAATGAGTATACTAAAATGGCTCAAATATGTCAAGAACTAACTGTGGAGATATCCTAATCCGCCTTTGGTGGAAGTAAATTTGGCTAACTTTAGCAAAAATTATTTCTTTTCAGCACTGCCATTTCTTGCGCGACGTATCAATGCCTTTTGTGCTGCTTCGCCATGGCGGCCGCCTCTTTCTATCAAGCCTCGTAAACTTTTATTATAAGCAACTTCCCGATCAACTCGAGCGCTAAATTCCGCAAATGCCGGTGGTCGTATTTTGCTTTCAGCCATAGTAGTAAAAATTATTATTCGTTTGGTAAATTCTTACCGGCCAACCCGCTCTGAATCATCAATTAAAATTATTAGTAAATTACGGTTCCTAATACCGCAGTGTTATTTAAGACACTTCTTACCTTCTCCAACTCTGTCCCCTTCACAAACTTCACCGTCAAACCCAATTTATCCGCCTCCTTGGCCGCCACCGGATCAAATGGCACATTAGCCCCCGGTGTCCATTTATCACCAACAATTTTTCTAAATTCTTTCCACGTTAAATTATCAAATTTTTTAGCACCTGGATTAGTACGCGGATCTTTGTCGTATACATAGTCAACGTTGGATAGATTAATCACTTCTTTGGCACCATAAGTTTTTGCCAAAAGCACCGCGTCACCGTCCGTTGAGGTACCCGGCTTCCATCCGGCCGCAACTAAAATAGATTTTTTGGTGTTAGTTTTTTTGGTAGGATTAGTAATAATTTCATTATGAGCGTGGTCGCCAAATAACAAGCGTACAAACTGCGCGTTAAACTGCGTGGTATAAATACCAATCCAATCTTGAACAACATCCGAAGCGTCAATCGCATCCCGCAATCCTTTTTGGTATTGCCGACAAGTCGCTCCCCCGCCGATAACCAAAATAAACCGCTGGCCTTTTTTCACTTCACTCACGATGAGCTCACGGAATTTTTTGAGAAACGAAATATCAAAACCGGTGGGTGGAATAATAATGGAACCGCCAACCGAGAGAATTTTATAACTATTCTTTTTACTTGGCATAAAGAGTTTTTCCAAATTTTTTATTATTTAATTTTGTATTCGGCATTTTCTTAAACGCCTCAGGTCTCCCAGCGAGCCAGCGGCTGGGCGTACGGTAGGCGGTTTTACCTTTGTGCGCGCTACTTTTAGAATAATTCTTCATACAAACTTTTATGCACCAGATACCCTTTCTTTAATAACCTTAATCATTTCCGCCACTTTACCCAGCGGCCTGAACTGCTGCTCCGACCAACCATCTTGTGGTGGGAGATCAGTAAAAAAGGAATACGCAAAAGTATATGTAGAGGGGAAAAAATTTTCCATTACTTCTGCACCATATACTTGGTCGGCAATCTCTCGTACAACGGAAGCTTGTCCGCCCAGTTTAAGAAACACCTCTTTAGGAATATACAAAACTGTTTGCCCCCCAAAGTACGCGACAACAAATTCCCCAGCCTTTACCTTTTCAATTGCATAATCTGGTTCTGCGGTAACTCCTACCCATTCGTCTGCTTTATTTTCTGCTCCCATAGTCTACTTCTTAAGAATCATACTTACAACCCACCCCACCAGCGTCATAATGAGCGCCCCCCAAAACGCCGGCCAAAAACCAGCCACCGTAAACCCCTTTACCACCGTCGACGCTAACCAAAACATTAACGCGTTAACGATTAAGGTGAATAACCCAAGTGTCAAAACGTTAACGGGCAAGGTTAAGACTAAAATAATCGGTCGAATTAAAGCATTAACCAACCCCAAAACCAAGGCGGCGATAAGCGCGGTATAAAAACCAGCGACGCCTACCCCCGGTAAATAATAGGCGATTAGCATAAGAGTAGCGGCGGAAAATAACCAACGCAAAAGTAATCGCATATAAAAATTTTATTTCGCAAGAAAATTCCTTGCTTGTAATATACAATTTCTAAATCCGAACGCTATTCTAAAGAATCATCCGCTTCTATTTTTTGTGCCAACTTCTCTTCACCTATAAGACGAAATAATTCAGCAAAATGCTTTTTCTTCCAACCGGCAAATCGGGTAACGATAATCTTAAGTTCGTCAAAAATTAAATCGGGATTTCTAAACGCCACTGCTGTTACAAAATTACGCCATACTTTATAAACATCATCACCTAATTGTTTACCTTTGATAAAATAATCTGCTTCGCTCTGAACTATATCTACACTTGGTTCCAGCGCTTCATCATAACCGGTCGGCACAAATTCTAAAAATTTCTTTATCCGTCTTTTTTTTGATCTTAGCGAACCAGCTTCACCTTCATTGCCCAAATCCTCGTTCATTTCTAAGAACTTTTTCTCAGATTGCGCGAGCAAGCTTTTTAAGCTTTCAATATACAGTAGATGCATTTCTCGGGTAAGCACAACATCATGCTTGCGCCCTAATTCCAAAGCAAGTTTATCTTTTATTTTTCTCTCATCCATTTCTAAAATATCTTCTGATATAATTTCTGCTTTCGCAATTAATTTTTTTAAAAAAGTTACTTCTCTTGATGGCATTCCATTGAAGCTATTCAGGAGATCAATTACGTGTGCTATCGCCTCATCAACAATCGCTTTCTTTATTTTATTTTTATCTTCGTGCATTTCCGCTCCAACTACTTCCTCCCCTGGTTTTGGTAAATCAGACATAAAACTAAAAAAAGTTAATTCTTAATCTATGATTTTAAACTTTTAATCTTATTTTCCACCGTATTCAAATATTTTTTTATTTCCCCCACCAACTTCGTCCCCTCTTCCAACTTCTCTATCCCCTCTTCCAAATCAATATTTTCGCGCTCAAACCAAGCGGAAATTTTTTCCAGTTCAGCGTAGGATTTGGCAAAATTAAATTTTTTTGTTTCTTTGGTGGTCATACTATTGTGTAATCGCACGCAACTGTCCCTCTGCCAATTCTACCACTATCTTAGCCTCTTTGTCCACCTGATTAGCTCGTTTAATTATTCGTCCTGCCTGATCACGCGTAATACTATAACCACGCTGTAAAACCCGCTGAGGATCAACATTTTTAAACAACACTTCACTGCTTCTCACAAAATCGCGGAGCCGGTCGAGTCGAGCTTCCAAACTTCCAAACATCAGCTGTTGATACTGACTGACATCTTGACGCAACAGTTGTACTACATGGCCAAGAGAATCCGTCCACCGATCTTGAGCAAAATCCAGCTCGCTAAAAAATTCCCGCCGCTCGGGCACCACCCGCTCGGCAGCGTTCGATGGCGTCGACGCTCGCGCATCCGCTACCAAATCCGCCAAGCTCTCATCGCGCTCATGACCCACCCCCGAAACCACCGGAATGCGACTGGTGTAAATTGCCCGGACCACTTCTTCGGAATTAAACGCGGCTAAGTCGCCCAGCGACCCACCGCCCCGAATAACCACCAGCACATCACACAATTCCGCCGATTCATTAAACTCCCGAAAAGCAGCCACCACATCGGCCACCGCCTGCTCACCCTGTACCGCTACATGACGAAGCACAAGCTCTACCCCACCCCAGCGATTATTAACAATGCGTTTAAAATCTCCCCAGGCGGCGCTGTCTCCGGAAGCTACCACCCCAATTCGGGCCGGAAATCGTGGGAGTGCGCGCTTACGCTCGGGCCCAAACAAACCTTCGCCCTGGAGCTTGGCTTTAAGCAATTGATACGCACGCTGAAGCGATCCCACCCCAATCGCTTCCACAAACTGCACCGTAAAACTAAATCGCCCGCTCTTCTCATGAATTTTAGGATACCCACTCACCCGCACTCGCATCCCATCTTCGAGCGGCTGTTTAACCATAAAGACGGTAGAAAAACAATTCAAACAACTCGTGGCGTCTTTTAAATCAAAAAATATCCACTTACCTTGGGATATTTTATATTGCGACACCTCGCCTTCGATAATGAATTCGCCGGCAATTATGTCGTTTATTTGAGTGAGAAATTGTGAGACAGAAAGAATTGGAAGCATGTGGCCAATTACCCCACTAACAATCTAAACATTCCTTCAATTAAGGGCGAGATCAATTCAAACATGAAAAAAACAAAAAACAATAAAATCATAAAACCGTATCGCTCCAAGGTTATTCGTATAGTAGACATTGAGTCTGGCAAGAGGGCGAATAAAACTTTTGAACCATCCAAAGGCGGAATGGGAACGAGGTTAAAAATCATTAAACCGACATTGGCAAAAATAATAGTGCTCAAAAGCTGAATTAACGTCTCCGGAAGCGGCACGAACCGTACTACCATGGCGAAACAAAACGCCAACAAAAAATTGGCCGCTGGCCCAGCCAAACCCACCAAAGCTGGCCCCCATTTTTGATTTTTTAAATTATAGGGGTTATACGGCACCGGCTTGGCATAAGCAAATAAAAATCGACCGCCCGTGCCCATAAAAAGCAACAGCGGCATAAGAATAGTTCCCCAGAGATCAATATGCGCGCGCGGGTCAAGCGTCAGGCGCCCGGCGTAACGAGCTGTGGGATCGCCCAAGTGGTCGGCCATTAGCCCATGAGCCACTTCATGGATAATAGCCGACGGAATAATAATGAGAAAATAGAAGACGAGATTGATAAAGGACATAAAATTAAAATATCAAAATCCAAATGACTAATGTCAAATAAAATCCAAAGTCCGAATGTCAATTTTGGATTTTAAGACTAACTACCCCTTGACAAACAAGTACCTTTCCTATATAATGGCTTAACCTAATCTATAGTATATCTTATTTTCCCTAACCAATCAATATGAGCCGATCCTGTGATCTCTGCGGCAAATCCGCTGTCCGCGCCAACCACGTCAGTCATTCCAACATCAAAGTCCCACGCCGCCAGAAGCCAAACTTACAACTTCTCACGGTAAGCGGCAAAACCCTCAAGGCGTGCTCTTCCTGTCGCCGAACGCTCGCCAAACAACTTGCGTAACCTCAACTGTCATTCTGACGACGAAGGAAGAATCTCTGTCTCAATTGGCCAAACCAACAAACGGACAGAGATCCTTCGCTCCGCTCAGGATGACAAAATAAAAAAGCCCTCGCCTAAGCGGGGGTTTTTAGTCTGGCTACAAGGGCGGACCCTATCCAACTGGTGGTAAAGAGGTAAACCGCACGCCAAGCCCAAGGGCCGGGCAGATATTGGTGAACCAATAATATTTTTTATCGAATAGTTTTACCGCTCTTGACCAAACTATAGATAGTATAGACTGGAAGCTGTGGCGCCGTCAAATACAACAGGTGGACAACTTTATTCCATTATTTTATCTAAATTCACATCGTACAAAATCTCCTCTTGAATTTGGCGATAATTCAAAATCTCATTATCAGAAAACCAAATGCCAATTTCACGCTCCGCCTCGGCCGGCTGATCCGAACAGTGGACGAGATTGCGAACCGCTCGCTCGTTCACATTAGAAAGTTCATAAGAATCAACAGTAAAGTCTCCGCGAATCGTTCCCACATCCGAAGTAAGCGGCTGGGTATCGCCCACAATTTTTTTAACAATGCTCACGGCTTGGTTCCCTTGCCACACCATTGCCACCACCGGCCCGCACGACATAAATTTTACTACCGCGCGAATAATATCTTTGCCATATTCAATCACCGGTTTATCTACCGAAAGACCGGCCGCACTTCGATTTTGCGCTGTTTTCTCGCCTTTGGCCAGGCACCAAGCGTCATCTTTGCTATAATGCTTCCACAATCTATCTTCATCAGCCACAAACATTTTTAAAGCAACCAACTTAAGCCCCGTCCTCTCGAACCGCTTAACAATCTCTCCAATCAGCGATCGCTGTACCCCATCGGGCTTAACAATCACTAATGTTTGTTCTTTTGTCGCATTCATATAAATATTTAGATTACGAATATTATACAAGAAATCATTCTAAATGTCAAACGATGACAGCCGCTTTTAAAATATCACCGCCAACCGAAAATCAACTTCCTTGGTCGCGCGCTCAAAAACAACCATAAGACTTGCTAATATGAACGAACCCGTCGTCACATTGCGCTCATAACAGTAACGCTTCACGGTTTTTTGAAGTTTATATTTCTTTCGTTCGGTCACGGCCAGATCCGTTGCCAAATCACCCGCCGCCCTTGTTTTGACCTCCACAAAATAATAATCGCCGCCTTTGGTGGCGACGATATCAATTTCCCCCTGTGTGGTATAAAAATTTCGATCAACCACTGTGTACCCTTTCCGCGCCAAAAACCGACACGCTTGTTCTTCTCCCCAGGCTCCCAACTTTTTGTTCCTCCCCTGATCCATAAAAAAAATTAAACTAAATATTTTTCACGATTCATTCGCATCTGGTGTTCTTGTTTAATTTGCGGCACGCGATAAACTCCATAACGAATTATTTTTAACAGCCAAATCGCCGCTAGTATCAACCACGCCAAAAGCCAGAACCGCCAACCTAAAAACACCACTCGCTCCTGACGCAACGCAAGCCAAAATAATCCCAACAGGCCAAGCGTGGTAAAACAACTGCCTAGCCGACCCAAAACTTTTTTTAAAAAACTATTTGCCCAATAATGCCGATACAACAATACCGCTATTCCCGCCGTAGTGAATAACAAAAATCCCATTAGCCACACATTAAATTCCCAACCACGTAAAATAAATGGCTGGTTGAACCAATAAGACGAATAAAAAAGATTTTTTATGCTCATATGATTTAACGAAATCATGCAGCGCAACGTCCATTGAAGCGCGGCGTTAAATTTTCTGAAAAATTAATCCAAAATGATACTCCCCCGGGGCAACCCGCCCCACCATCTTTAGTCCTAAGTTAGTTGCCAAACGTCCAATTGCCTCTGGTAAAACTAGCTGTTCGGGGAGCGGCCCCAAAGGGCCAAGTCGCCTAGCCCAATCTACCACCACCACAGTTCCCCCGCTCTTTAAAAGACGCGTCGCTTCTTTAAGCGCGGTAACCTTGTCTGTAAGCATAAAGAGTACATTAACCATAAAGCAACTGTCAAGGCTACCAGACGGAATCGGCACTTTCTCGAAACGCTCAATATCAGCCCACACCGGCTGGACATTATTGTATCCTTCGCTTCGGACACGACTCTTTATACTCTCTAAAATATTTTTGACAATTTCTACGGCATACACCACCCCCCGCTCCCCCACCACTTTAGACGCCGGAAACACAAAATGACCGGTTCGACCGCAACCTAAATCCGCCACGCGCATTCCGGGGGCAAGAGCAATAATCTCAAAAATGGATTTTGGATCAATAAGGGCGGTACCGGAATGCATAAAATATTAACGTACTAATAACTTACCAATCGTTCCTTCTAAAAAACCTTGGAACAAATTGGTAACAAGCATAAATCCAATAAAAATTAAACCAATACCAATAAGCTTGTAAAACATTCGGCTTCCGCCACTGGTGCCAAATTTATCTTCAGCCCAAGCGCTCGAACCAAAATTTTCAATTAACCACTCCGTTTTTAAAACCATGCCCACGCCCACGAGAACAATGATAGCCCCAATTATGTAATGTGCCATACTAAAAGATTATTTTAAACGCTTGGTTTGTTCTGAGTTTTTTAAAAAATTATTCTTTGACACCACTGAACGCCCTAATCGCTTTTCTAATTTTTTCCTGGCTCCGCCCGCGATCGCTCCCCCAGCCTTGGCGTCGCTCTTTAATTTTGAGACACCTTGCGAATCTTCGGTGCGGTGAATTTCGGTAGTCGCCCGCTCGCCCAGCATGGTAAAGATCAGTTCAAAATCATCCATGTGGTCGCGCAAGTTTTCGCGGGCCAATCCCTTGAGTTTTTGGTATTCGCTCGGTGTAACGCCAAAAGTAGCCTTGGATATTTCGGCCGTAAGTATCTCGTAGTCTATGCGCTCCTTGGCGCCGCGCTTCTGCCATTCATCGGTCAATTCCTCGCGAATCGCAATACCGCGCATTCGTTTCTCGATCCAATCGTCGCTGTAGCCTTTTAATTTGTACAGCATCCTCGTTCGCTTAGTCGCTAATTCTGGATTCTCTATCTCTTGTATTCGCTCATATCCGACTTTAGCGAGCCAGCGTTTAAAGGGCTCGGCTTTGGGGGACGGTATTGATTGAATTATGCGAAACATGCCTTCGGTGTTAGCGCAAAGCATCTTTTGCCCACCTCCGGTTGTCTCAACTTCAAGGGCATGTACAATCTGTACCCACCCTTTATTGAGCTCGGGATCGCGCAGTTTCATCCTTTGAATGTATTGTTTTGGATCGCTTGAATCAATCAAGGCCAACACTACATCTTCAACGACAAACCACCATTCATTATTATGAAGGGTTTTTCGAATTTGCCTGCCTTTAAACAAAGCAATTTTGGTATCAACCATTATTTGATTTTGTTCATCCATAAATTTTATCCAATTTCAGCTATCGACAAACTGTCGATAATTGAACTGCGCACTCCTTTGCGCCTACCAACAACTAAAATAATACCACATTTTATGGGTGGCGGCAAATTTTTTGGTAGGATTAGAAGGGTAAATTCTTCAATCTCTAAGCGAGTCAGAAACTAAAGGATTTCGGCTGCAGATCGTGGCAGCCGGACACGTCCCTGGGGAATCCCGGGGAACCAGCTCGGCCTCGTTGGGAGGAGGTAGAGCGAGGGGTTGAGAGGAGGGGTCTACTGGCAGGCGAGGAACATCAACCGGTGGGGCAGGTCGATGTTGGCGACGGGGTTGAAGGGGCTGTACATCAGTGCCACGTGACCATCTGGTGTTGCCACCATTTGCACGTTGCCCGTGATGGTATCCTTCTCCAGGCGCTCTGTGTTCAGCGTCTTGCCGTACGCGTCGTACACGCGCAGATCGATACCGGCGTTCGGCGCCTCGTTGAACGTGGAGGCCGTGGCGGCGTACCCGCCCCTGACCGGAACGATTCCCTCGATGTCGCCAGGGAGCACGGTGGTGCTAATTGGCTTGAGCGTGGTGTTGTACACGGTGACGGAGCTCTGGTCCTTGCCCTTGGTATTCTTGACCCAGGCGGTGAGGGTGGTCGGCCCCGGGAAAAGACGCATGGCCTGGTACGGCCCAACGCAACCGATCATCGGCACCTGCTGGCAGGGCCCCAGGTTGGTATCGAACTTCCGGGCGGTCTTCGTGAGGGGGTCGAACGCGAAGAGCTGGATGGGGAATCCCTGTCCCACATTCTGCGCATTGAACCCGGCGATGATCTGGCCATTGAACTTGACCGCACCCATCAACGTGATTCCGAACCCGTTGCCAGGAAAGACGAACTGCCCAGCCGCCGCTAGGGTGGCATCGGCGTGAATGTCGACGAGGTCGATCTGGTTCGCCTTCTTCGAGTCGAAATACAGTCCGATCGGCTCGCCGTCCACGATATTGTCGACCCGCACCGGATTCGCCGCGATGACCTTCCCTTTCTGGCTGAAGATCGTGAGACGGTAGATGGCCTTGCCGGTATTGTCGTAGTGCATGGACGAAACGATGAACTGATCGACGCCGTACCCGGTGATATTGATGGGGTAGTCGCCACCGTAGATGCACTCCGGAGTGGTCTGCGTGAGCGGCTTGCCGTCGCTCCCGTAGGTCTTGACGACCCCGCAACCCTTCTCGGACATCCAGGACGCGGCGATGGTGTTGCCGCTCACCGCGAGGAGCGGACTCCTCGGACCAAACTGTCCGCGTCCCGCCACCACCTCGTGGTTCACCATTGCGGTGAGGTTGGTGCAGGCCGAGGGCGCGAGATCGGGCGGCGGGGTGAGATCGGGGGCGGGCGTGAGGTCCGGCAGAGCCATGAGGTCGGGCGGCTCCTGGTTCGGCAAGGTGCCGTCGAGGTTGCAACCGGCGAGGGTGAGGGCGACGAAGGCGGTCTTCAGATAACGCATGATCATTCCCTTTTCCCTGCCCACTGGGTAGGGCGTAACCCGTTTGTCAGTAGTATTTACCCAACGCACGGAGCAGTAATCATTTAAAACAATTACTCGTCTGTGCGTTGGGCTCCTCTCAAATTGTAAAAGAGCTGTTACGTTTTCACTCATCTC
>SICD01000052.1 GCA_009694865.1 Candidatus Magasanikiibacteriota bacterium | reverse complement strand
ATAAGTTCCGAAATCCCTTGGACACCTTGACGCAGAACGTCGTCAACGATTTTAAAAGCATCGAGGAGCGATGTTTTTTTATCGATCACTTGGAGAATACGATCGTTAGGAATAGTGATGATCGTATCAACATTTTTAGCCAACTGTTCCCAGCCTTTTTCGGCGTTGGCGTTACGTTGCGGTCCTTCAAATGAAAATGGTTTTGTGACCACCGCCACGGTGAGAGCGCCAATTTCTTTCGCGACCGCGGCCACAACGGGAGCGGCACCCGTGCCGGTGCCGCCACCTAGGCCGCAGGTAATAAATACCATATCGGCGTCTTTAAGAGCGTCGCGAATTTCATTTTGCGACTCTTCGGCGGCCTTACGACCCACTTCGGCGTCCATGCCGGCGCCGAGACCGCGCGTAATGCTTTTGCCAATATGGAGTTTGTGTGGCGCGCTATTGTGATGCAGAGCTTGCACGTCGGTATTCATGGCGACGAAATCAACACCACGAATCTTTCCCATCATCATCCGTGTAATAGCGGCACCGCCGGAGCCGCCAACACCAACGACTTTAATTTTAGCAAAGGCTTCCATGTCTGGTTTTACTTGGGGCATATTGATTAACAATTAGTTTGAATGAAATCACCCGCCTGTCATTCCGACGACGTATGGATACTTTTTGTATTCAATGAGTTTAGAATAAAATAAGCGAAGAAAACTTCGCTTATAGTGTATCGTGCCACTGGGCTAGTGTCAAGGAAACAACGAAAATACTGTGCATAACTAGGGTATGAGCGCGCGAATCCATTTTTTAATTTGGCTTCCGGCCAAATTTACTTTCTTAAAATGACCGCTGGAGGGGTGCGAACTACCGTTTCCAATATGCATTTGACTCCCCCACTTTATAAGCCCAACCGCCGTAGAAAAACCTAAATCATTGACTTTGTCAGTAACACTGGTAATGTGGAGCGGGTAACCTAAAACCGCCGGCAGGCGGAGCGAGCGTTTAGCTACCTCCACCAGCCCTGGCAATTTAGCGCCGGCCCCCGTAAATACCACGCCGGCGGGGAGTAATCCGGAACGTTTGACGCGGCGGAGTTCAGTATCAATTTTTTGTAAAATTTCTTCTACCCGCGCTTCAATAATTTCACTGATATATTGTTTTTTAACCATTTCATGATCTTGCGAACCAACTTCGGCTAGATCTATTTCTTCCCGTTTAGGGACTTCCAAGGCATTGCAATCGCCATATTGCACCTTTACCGCTTCGGCAATATCAATGGAAGTACGCAGACCGATGGCGATATCATTGGTAATGTGTTCGGAGCCCAGGGGGATAATAGCCGTGTGCAGAATGTCACCTTCTTCAAAAACCGCGAGGCTGGTCGTGGAAACACCCATATTTATAACAACGACACCTAATTCTTTTTGGCGCGCGGTTACCACTACTTCGGCGGTAGCCAGAATGGACAAAACTAAATCTTCAATATTAAGACCGGCGCGGTAAATGGCTTTGGTTAAATTTTTAATTTGCGATGATGAACCCAAAATTATTTGCGCGTCCACTTCGAGCCGTATGCCGGTCATACCCACCGGATCTTTAATATTGGTTTGACCGTCAATATTAAAATTGCGCGGGAGGACGTGCAATACTTCGTAATTCAACGGCGTGGCAATGGTACGGGAAGCATCAATGACGCGCGCCACGTCATCATCGCTAATTTCGTTGTCGGCTTTGGAAACTGCCACCACCCCTTTGCTGGTTTGGGACATAATATGAAGACCGGAAATACCAACCCACACGCTCTCGACAGGAACGCCGAGCATTCGCTCCGCGTTCTCCAAACAGGCCGAAACGGACGAGACTACGTCTTCAATGCTCGTAATAACGCCACGATGCATACCGCTCGATGGCATTTCGGCAGCACTTAAAATCTGCAACCCCTCTGCCCTGTCTTCATCTCCGGGCGGCACTATTTGAGCCGTCACTAAACGGACTCGGGAGGAGCCAATGTCTAAACCACTAATAAGTTCATAGCCTTTTTTCATAACCGTAGTATACACTATTTGAACCAATTTAAAAAGTGGGGAATAAAAATAATAGCGCCAATAATACTTGCGGCCAGTGAAGTAAGAAAAACGGCCGCGGCCATAATGTCCTTAATAACAGACACATACTCATGCAGACGGGGCTTGAGAAGATCGGCAAAGCGCTCGAAAGCGGTATTTAAAATTTCCATGGTCAGAACCATTGTTATAAGAATAATGAGCAGGATTATTTCTCGATTATTCAAAGGAAAAAGAGCCATTCCCCCGATTACAAAACAGCTGGCTAGAACCTGGAGACGAAAATTTTGTTCGTGTTTAAAAACGTACTGAAGACCGCGCGCCGCGTACCGCAAACTATTAAAGAAATTTTTGATGATCATACGGATGTTTTAACAATTTTTTCTTGCAGTGCAAACATAACGTTCGCCTTCTTCTCACTGTCATGGTCATAGCCAACCAGATGAAGGAGGCCGTGGACGAGCATTCGAGAGAACTCCTCCCGAAAGCTGACCTTCCATTTTTTTGCTTGGGGCAGAAGCACTGCCGGACACAGATATATTTCTCCCAGATTATTCCCGCGGTAGGCCTTGTCCTCGTTCCACGCAAAGGACAAAACATCAGTGGGACGATTTAAGCCGCGAAACTGTTTGTTAAGACGGCGCATTCGTTCGCGTCCTACCAAAATAATATCAACTGCGCCATGTATTTTGGCTTCGGCTCTACTGGCGGTTGTGGCCACTTTGTTTATATGTCTTGCAGTGACGGGAGTTTTTACTAAACGCGTAATTGAGGCGGTAATCATAAGCGAGGGCGAGTACCGGTAGCGGCCGGAGTTGAGCTGGCTATTGTTGACAACGAGCTGGTAACACTAAACAAACCAACGGAATCAGACCCTAATTCAACCGGACGCGTCGGAATGATGGCGGTATTGCCGTTGAGACGAAAACTGCGGGCAAGCATTTTTATTACGGTGCGATAGTTGACCACATTTTCGGTGGTAGTGTGATAGGCAATAACAAATACCCGCGCGCCATCATCAAAATAATAAACCAAATAATCACTGCGGCGCCAACCACTTTCTTTAAAACGGCTGGTAAAAGGAATTAAATCACTAAACTGCTCTCGTGGCGCCCAATCACCAAACCAATCGGCAAAACTTTGTCCGAGAATTTTGTCCACTACTCGAATTTCGATATTCTCTCCGGTAATGGTACTGACTAAAACATCACGATCCGTTTGATCCACAATTCCCAAGGCCCACGACGCTGGATAATACATATCATAGCCAAAGGTTGGATTGTGAAAATCTTTTACCATTCCGGAATCAATGATTTTTTCCGGTTCTTGGCCAGCTGGATTATACAAATTAAACACTTCATGACTATCGGTATATTTATCACCGTCGGAATCAAGAACGGCCGGATTGGTCTTATACAATTCTTCTTCCACGTCGCTTAAACCATCAGTATCGCTGTCGGCGCTATCGGGAATAAAAAGTGAAGGCAATTCTAAGTCGCCACCACCCAACGACTTGGACACTAACGGAGGGGTTGAAGTCACTTCCGCGACCGGGACGATCGGTTCCGCGGGGGGCGGGGCGACCGGTTCTGATATTGGCGCGACCACAGGAGCTACCACCAAAGCCGGCGGACGAGGGCGAGCAATTTTCCAAAAATAGACACTGGCCCCCGCTACTCCGACAATAAAAATAGCAACAAAAATCATGGCGAGAACTTTGCGGTTACTCAATAGACGCACCGGGTGCAACGGCCCGCTATGTCCGGCCGCAGTAGCTTTATCCAACGCGACTTTATGGCGATCGCTCAAACTTTCGCGACTGACTTTATTCAGATCAACTTCTTTGGCGATAGTTTTAAAAGTAATCACCGGATTTTTACCAGCGTAAAAATCGGCCGGAATCGTCTGAACTGACAGACGTGGCTTGTCTTCCGCAGGAAGGGCTGATTTTTTGCGATTGAAGAACATACTGTTACGATACACAATACACGCAGAACGATACACAATCAAATTGTATCGTTATATGTGTATCGTGTATCGTTGTTATCATCTATTGTTTCCGATATTTGGCGTTATAGGTTGACGTTGACATTCCAGCTGGAAATTTTTCGAGTTTGCCCGGCCCCGCGGGATTAAATCCATTAGACACTTCTTTGCCGTCAACATAACCATCGCTGTCACTGTCTGGATTAATTGGGTTGGTGTGCCACAAAGCGACTTCATCACCGTCTGTTAGACCATCACCGTCGGTATCCGGTTTGAGAGGGTTGGTGCGCCATACCAAAATTTCTTCCCCGTCTGTTAGACCATCACCATCGGTATCTTGGTTGTGCGGGTCGGTGCGATACAATGTCATTTCATCACTATCGGAAACGCCTTCTTTGTCCGAGTCAATTTGCTCGCCAAACAAAATTTGATCATTTTTGGTTTTACTAAGAGTATCGGTGCTGGTGGCAGGCGCGGGAGGAATGGTGTCGGGCGAAGGGACTGGCACAGGAACGGCAACGGGAGCTTGATTGTTGTTGTTAGCAACGACTTCATTCGTATTTGGCTCGGCCACCGCGGGAGCGGAAGAGGGCGGGAGAATAAACTGTTCCGTAAAAATAACTTTTTTAGTTGCGACGCGATACATGCGAAAGCCAACAAAACCAAGACCACCGACAACAACGAGTATGGCCACCGCCAGAATTAATTTACCGACGCCCGGAGCGCGGGTAGCGCCGATGGCTAAGGACGCTTCTGGGGCAGGCAAATCTGGGATAGAATTAATTTGCGGCATGGTCGTTACGGACGTCGCTTTTGGCTTCAACAGGCCGGCCGCGAGCGCGTTGGGCGGGGCGGTAGGAATAGCGGCTGGTTCGACCGTAGAAAACATGTCATCCGGTTCAGTAGGTAGATTAGTTGGCGGCACGGACGCCGTGCCAGCGGGAGTATTTTCGAACATATGAATTTACTTTCACAAGGAAATTCACTTCTGAGCGAGCGGGTCGCGAAAGAAGAAGATTCCTTGTGTATTTATTAAATTATTTATTTAAATTTACTTTTATCAATTTTCCCATCCTTTAAAATTACTCCGTGCGCCACTCCCCAACTGTCGCTGTGACCCACGGCATAAGTATCAGCTTGCAAAGGATCGGTTTTAAAAATCATCACTTCATCGTGATCGTTTAAACCATCGTCATCACTGTCGGCTTTATTTAAATCAGTGCCATATTTTTTTTCATCAGAATCAGACAAGTCATCTAAGTCGGCATCGGTCAGCGTCATTTTTTGCACAGTAACGCGGAGTGTCTGGCGTTGAGCTGATAAAATAACCGCTGGATCGGTCGCTAAAGATGTGAGATTACGTTTTACCAAAAAATAACGGACTCCAAAATAAATACCAGCGAACGCTAACGACGCAACAAGACCTACAGCGATGATTTTTTTATAGGGCATAGACCAGATTTTACTTGAAGAAATCTTCTACTTTAGTAATAAACCGACCATTGGGAAGAGCTAATTTAGTTTCAGAATCAACCACGGCTTGCACGCTGGCGCGGTGGGTTGCGTCGTGGAACAAACTCCAGGCTCCTGGAATTTTTTCGTTGTTCGCGCCAACACTATCACCAAAGCGCAAAACACTAAACACTTGCCAATAACGCGCATCAGGGTTAGTTGCAGGCTTGGCTTGGTTAAGATAAAATGTGGCGGCTGGTTTAGCGAAATGGTTATATACCGTATCAGCTTCGGGGAGATAAATTTCTACCTTTAAATTAGTTGGTGAATTTTGAAAAGCCTTGAGCCCTTTGTTGTTAGCTTTGACGTAAAAAGCATACTGGGTAAGATTGGGATCTGCTGGCCACAGAGC
>SICD01000051.1 GCA_009694865.1 Candidatus Magasanikiibacteriota bacterium | reverse complement strand
ATGTTAATAAAAATATTCCTTCTAATTCAATTGCTTACGGCGTGCCAGCGAAAATAATTAAAAAATTATGAAATACTACCCAATGGCCAAACCGGTTGTTGGCCCAACCGAAATAAAGGCAGTGGTTAAAGTGCTTAAAAGCGGTTATTTAAGTTTGGGACCAAAAGTGTTGGAATTTGAAAAACAGTTTGCCAAGTTTATTGGCACGCGCTATGCCTGCGCGGCAAGCAGCGGCACCGCTGGGTTGCATCTGGCTATTATGGCAAGCGGTATCGGCCCGGGGGACGAAGTAATCACCAGCCCATTTTCCTTTGTAGCTTCCGCTAATTGTATTTTGTATGCGGGTGCCACGCCGGTATTTGCTGATATTGATCCGGTCACGTACAATCTTGACCCAGCCGAAGTGGCCAAAAAAATTACCAAACGCACCAAAGCTATTTTACCTGTCCATATCTTTGGTCAGTCTGTGGACATGGCGCCTCTTATGCGTTTGTCAAAAATTCACAAGCTCAAGGTTATAGAAGACGCCTGTGAGAGTATTGGAGCAGATTATGGTGGTAAGCGAGTGGGAACCTTTGGCGAAGCGGCTGTATTTGCTTTTTACCCCAACAAACAAATGACCACTGGCGAGGGGGGTATGGTTGTTACTAATAATCAGCAGGTATACAAAACCTGTAAGAGCTTGGCAAATCAGGGTAGAGGTGATAATATGCAGTGGCTTGATCATCAGCGTTTAGGCTATAATTATCGTTTAGACGAGATGAGCGCCGCTCTAGGCTTAGCCCAAATAAAGCGAATTTCTGCCCTCATTAAGGGCAGAAGAATGTTAGCCGATTGGTACACAGCCTTTTTTAATCAGTTTTCAGACTTGGTACAGATTCCTCGAATCGCTCCGGGGAATACACACACATGGTTTGTTTATGTTTTAAAAATTGTAAATCATAATATTAAACGAGACCAGGTAATAGCCGATTTAAAAAAACGGGGAATTAGCAGCAAACCATATTTGCCTTCCATTCATTTATTTGATTTTTACCGCAAACAGTTTGGGCATTCGCCCGGCTCTTTTCCTGTTTCAGAAGAAATGAGCACCCACTCCCTAGCCTTGCCATTCTACCACGGTCTAAGAAAGAGCGACATCACCCATATTGGAAACGCCCTTATAAAAATTTTACGAACGTATGAAAAACGAATTCAAAAATAAGAGGATTTTAGTAACTGGTGGCACCGGATCTATTGGCTCAACCATTGTAAAGCATGTGTTGCAGTTCGATCCTCTCCAGGTACGGGTGCTGAGTCGAGATGAGAGCAAGCAGCATAGTTTAGAACAGGAATGTGATAACGACAAGCGTTTGCGCCTGCTTATTGGAGACATTCGCGACCGCGAACGGGTGCAAATGGCAATGGAGAACGTGGATATAGTATTTCACGCCGCCGCGATGAAACACGTGGTTTCGTGTGAAAACGACCCATTCGAAGCTGTAAAAACCAACGTACTTGGAACTCAAAATGTTATTACCTGCGCGCTTAGTAGCAAGGTGAGCAAAGTTATTGGTATCTCTACCGACAAAGCCACGGATCCGGTAAGTGTAATGGGTTGCACAAAACTTTTGGCGGAAAAGATTATGCTTGCCTCCCGTTTTTACAGCGGGCATAAAGTAACCCGATTCTGTTTCGTTCGTTTTGGAAATGTCCTTTCTACTCGCGGCTCGGTGGTTCCATTATTTTACAAGCAAATTATTAAAGGCGGTCCAGTTACCGTTACGGATCCCAAAATGGTTAGATTTTTCATGTCTATCGACGAGGCCATTGGCTTGGTTTTTGAGGCTATCAAGTTTATGAATGACCGCGAAATTTTTGTTTTAAAAATGCCCGTGATTCGGATATGCGATTTGGCGAAAGCCATGATAGAAATGTACGCGCCGCGGTTAAACCTTGATCCTGAAAAAATTAAAATTAAAATTACCGGCGCTAAAAGCGGTGAGCGTATAAATGAAAAATTATTAACCAAAGATGAAGCCGCCTACGCTCTTGAGACAAAAAAAATGTTTATCATCACGCCAGTAATTGGAGTAGAGAATCGCGATTCGCTTTCTGCTAAGCAATTTACCGGAATAAAGAAGAGCGCTAACAAGGATTATTCAACCGAAGGGAAGCGGATGTTGTCGCTCGTTGAAATCAAGGAAAAATTAATGCAGGATGAGGACAGTTTGGCGAGGATGGTGAGTCTGTTTTATTAGATACGTCAGTTTTAAGCCAGTAAGCGTTATGCGCATATTTTTAATTATCTGGGCCGGAGAAGAACGTGGCTTAAACCAAGTGGCTTTGGAGTTGCAAAAACGTTCGCACGAAATTGTGTATTGGAGCGGATACAAAATTCACGAGAGCGTTCCCACGTCCTTATTTCCTAGTACCGTTTTTCATGAATATTTTGACGCGCTCTCTGGCATCCCCGCGCATGGTATTGATACCGCCAAATTTGATCCGCCAGGAGAAGATTTGTTAAAACATTTTTTTGAAAATGAATCCGTGCTATTAACAATGATGAATAAAAAATATGAGGGCATGGGTGTATCGGAACGTAAACATTTGTATTATCACTTCTTGCAATATTGGTATGGTGTGGTAAAGCGGTTAAAGCCAGACATAATTATTTTTCCCATCACTCCGCATTCGGTATACGATTACGTGCTATATTCGGTAGCCAAATTTTTAAAAGTTAAAACCGTACTTTTTGAATATACGCGCGTACACGATCGTTTGTTGGTGATGAACGATTTTACTGTGGGGAGTACCCACCTCGCCGCCACACTAGAAGCTAATCGCGCTAAGAATTTTACCCTTTCGGAGCTAGACCAAGATGTGCAAGCGCACTATCGGTTACAAACCGATGCTACCGCTGATGCGACAACCCTTGACGTTAAGCAATTAGTAGCACAATTTAGCGGGGCTAAACTCGTTAAAATTAAAGCTAAAGCCATTCTCAGAAGCGTTACCGATACTGCGACGCTAAAAAAATTGTTTGCCTACCCGTTTAAACGCTGGAAGCCAAATTTAAATAAAGAACACCTCGCAGTACAACGCAAAGCCGATTTTGCTCAAAAATTCGTCTATGTACCGTTGCATTTTCAACCGGAATGTTCTACCTCACCCATGGGCGGAGCATTTGCGGATCAGCTCCTCATGATAGAAATATTGTCGGCTGCTTTACCGCCCGATTGGGAAATATACGTTAAAGAACATCCGGTACAGTGGGGGCCGCGTGGCTATAATTATTCAGAATATCGTTATAAAGGTTTTTATCAAGCCTTAGGTAAAATCAAAAGTGTGCGCTTGGTGCCGCTTGATACCGATCGTTACGCCTTAATTAATCAGGCTCAAGCCGTGAGTACAGTTTCAGGAACAGCTGGCTGGGAAGCGATTTTACGGCTTAAGCCCGTGCTAGTGTTTGGATACGCTTGGTATCGGCATTGCCCAGGCGTTTATAAGGTAGATAGCGCCGTTACGTGCCGGGAGATGTTTAAAAAAATAGAGGCTGGATTCCGCGTTACAGAGCAATCGGTACTCAATTATTTGGGGAGTTTTAACAGTGCGAGCGTACATGGGTATCTAGACGAGTATTGGAAGGGAATTTCTACTATCAGCCGAACAGAGAATATTAATAATATTTTAAATGCTTTATTATTAGAAATAGAACAATCATAAGTGTATGATAAGTCTAGACAACAAGACAATTTTGGTAACGGGTGGTAGCGGTTCATTTGGAAAAAACTTTATTAAATTTTTATTAGCGAATTTTAATTGTAAAAAAATTATTATTTTTAGTCGTGATGAATTAAAACAGTATCATTTGGAAAAAGAATTGGCGGATAGTCGTTTACGATTTTTTATTGGTGATGTCCGCGATTTACCTCGTCTCCAACGCGCTTTTGTCGGCGTCGATATTGTTATTCATGCCGCAGCCTTAAAACAGGTACCCGCCCTTGAATACAACCCGCTCGAAGCAGTTAAAACTAACATTATTGGAACACAAAATATTATTGAGGCGGCCATTGATCAGAAAGTTTCCAAAGTTTTGCTTATATCCACCGATAAGGCAGCTCATCCGGCGAATTTGTACGGGTCAACAAAGTTATGTGCCGAAAAACTCATTGTGGCCGGCAATTCATACGCCTCCAGTGCCACGCTCTTTAGCGTGGTGCGGTATGGCAACGTTATTGGTAGCCGTGGCAGTATTGTAGAAGTGTTGCTAAAGAACAAAAATGCCGACCAGGTACAAATTACCGATTATACCATGACTCGTTTTTGGATAAATTATCATGAAGCCAATAAGCTAGTGTTATTCGCGCTAGAGCAAATGGAAGGTGGCGAAATATTTGTTCCCAAGATTCCAAGTATGAAATTAATTGACCTATTTGACACCTTGGTTCCACAAGCCCGAAAAGAAATTATTGGTTTGCGGTTGGGAGAAAAAGTGCACGAAGTGATGATAACAGAACAAGAGGGGCGCCATGCGATTGAGCTGGATAATTATTTTGTGATTTTGCCAGAATTTCATTTTTGGTCGGAGGATCGTTATCAAAAATTTCATACCGCCGGTAAAAAATTATCAAATGACTTTTCTTATTTTAGCCACACTAACTCACTCTGGCTAACCAAAGAGCAGCTTTTAGAAATGGTTGCCGAAGATTCTGATTTGCAAAATCTATGATTCCCTACGGCCGTCAATCCCTTAACCAAGAAGATATTAACGCCGTGGTGGAGACTTTGCAATCTGATTGGTTAACGCAAGGACCCAAGGTTGAGAGCTTTGAACAGGCGCTGGCGGAATATTGTGGCGCGAGTTTTGCAGTTGTTACCACTAATGGTACTTCTGCCTTGCATACAGCATATGCCGCCGCCGATTTTAAGCCAGGCGATGAATTTATTACCTGTCCGATTACGTTTCCGGCTACTTCCAACGCGGGTCTTTGGCAAGGAGCCAAACCCGTATTTGTTGATTGTGATCCAACCACCGGCCTTATTGATTTGAACGGAATTGAAAAGAAGATAACCCCTCGCACCAAAGCGATTGTGTCAGTTGATTACACGGGGCGAGCAGTCGACTACGATCAAGTGTGGACTATTGCTCAGCGTCATAATCTGCTGGTAATTTCGGATGCCTGCCAGGCGCTGGGGGCTTCATATAAAGGAAAAAAAGTTGGCAGTTTGGCCGATTTTACTGTTTTTAGTTTCCACCCAGTTAAAAGCATCACTACCGGAGAGGGTGGAGCGGTGCTTACCAATGACGAATCGGACTATAAAGTCATGAAATCCTTTGTTACGCATGGTATTAGCAAGCAGGGTTTAGAAAATCCATCGCCCGGAGACTGGTATTTTGAAATGCAGCGGCTTGGCCAGAATTATCGACTCACCGATTTACAATGTGCGCTTGGATTAAGCCAACTAAAAAGATTGGATAGTTTTATTGCCGCCCGCCGCGCTCGGGTTGCGCGCTATCACGAAGCGTTTTCTTCCTGCTCTAAATTAGAGCTTCCAATCTTAGACACATCAGAAAATCAATCTGCTTGGCATTTGTATGTGGTCAGACTTGCGCCAGAATTAGCAGTCAAGCGGGCCGAAATTTTTAAAAAATTGCGAGCCAAAGGTATTGGCATCCAAATTCATCACATACCCACGTACCGCCACCCATATTATCAAAAATTGGGCTACCACGCGGAGGATTATCCTAACGCCGAAAAATTTTATGCGAGCGTACTATCACTGCCTTTGTTCCCCGATTTAACGTCCACTCAGCAAGACTACGTAAGTGAAGGAGTAATAGAGGTAATCAACTCGTATTGAGATCATATGAAAATTATTGCCGTTATACCCGCCCGCGGCGGATCAAAAGGGATACCTCGTAAAAACGTTAAACTCATGGCTGGTAAGCCCATGATTGCGTATATCATCGAGTCGGCTTTGTCGGTGCGGGGAATTGATCGCGTAATTGTTTCTACCGAAGATACCGAGATTGCCGTAG
>SICD01000050.1 GCA_009694865.1 Candidatus Magasanikiibacteriota bacterium | reverse complement strand
TCTATATTATCACGTAAAAAAATCAACTGCTAATAATTAGCAATAAAAAAGCCCAGAACCAATTTGGTTTTGGGCTCGAAACTACAATCTACGCCAAACAACACTACGAACCTTGTTGTTGGCTACGCTCGTATTCGCGAAGCACTTTTTCGTGCCTGCGACGACGAACCTCGTTCTTGCCTTTGGCAACATGGGCAGCGATCGCCATAATCATGCCGCCTTCCGGTAAAAAGATATCTGGAGTCCTATTCGTATCCCATCGGCTGCCGGTAGCCTCCTGAACCAAGAACATTCGGGCAAATTCGAAGCCCGCAACAAATTCGCTCTTCTCGCAGACACGGGGCCGGCGACCATTGTTCTTGGTGTCATAGACCTTGACTTTGGCATACCGCGAATCGAGAGAAAAATTCCCCTCGGGCATTGATTTAAGAGTGCGTTTCTTGACCATCGCCGAAAACAGCTCTCCGATCAATCTGGCAACCATGCGCTTGGTGGCAGGGAACCGGCGAGGGATGTTGTCGTCGAAGGGACGATCACCCTTCTGGATATTGGGCTGGCGGATTCGCATTCCCTTGCTGGCTTTTTTCGTTTCTTCGTACGCCCGCCGCCAATCCCTTTTGGCGATATGCCGATGAACCAGCTTCGCCCAATACTGATCGGGCTGAAAACACTCGAACAAAGGATGATCGTTGTCTGAATCGAGAACGTCGGGAACTTCCTTGATAATCAGGTCCATCATATCTTCCTGATCAAGGATCTCTTGGGCGACAAGAACTGAGAAGTACCTGCCCCACACTTTGACGGGATTAAGCACCACGGCGCGGACGAATTCCAACCATCGCTGCTTGCCATGGAAATAAGCAGACAACGTGCGGAGCAAATCATTGCCCCATTTGCGGTGACGGCAACGACGAACCAGCTTCTTGCAAGAAAGACGATCAACAAGCCGAAGAATTGCCAAGCGTGCCATTGCATAGGAAATGGGCTTGATTCCTCTCGCAGTACTTGTTGACACAACCAACCCATTGGCGTTGTCTGCCAGAAACTTCACGAACGATCTGAATTTTTCACTCATTGCATACCTTCCTGTCGCCAAGCGACAATGTGAGGTTGACAAAGGACCGACACACCAGAGACGCTCTGGATGACTCTTTTATATATCAAAAGTCTACTTATTTCAATGCCGACAGGTTGGGTATAGTCGCATAAAACAACGCTTCAGACATAGTCTGAAGCGTTCAAATGGGGCAAATTAGGCATAAAATGGCTTAGACGTTACTTCCCGCCACCCATCCCGTGGTCCAACATAACTGCAAACTATAACCACCGGAGGGGCGGTCTATGTTGAGGACGTCGCCGACGAGGTATAGATTGGGGATTTTTCTGGACTGCATGGTTTTGAAGTTTACTTCTTTTAGCTCTACGCCACCGCTGGAAACTACGGCTTTGTCGGCACCGAGGAGGTGGCTGACGTTGAGGGGAATAGATTTCATAAGTTTTACCAAGGCTTTGCGATTTTCCGCGCTGACCAAATTATTTTTAGTATCGCCGTTGATTTTGGCAATTTCTAAAAGCGCGTCACACAGAGCACTGGGAACAATACTGCTTAGAACATTTTTTAATTTTTTATTTGGATCGCCGGATAACAATTCTTGCAAGCGCTTGCGCAACGCGCCTAAATCTTCTGCGGGAAACAAATCAATTTCTGCGGTGACTTTGCCATATTTAAGCAGTTCGCCGATTTCTTTACTCATATTTAGCGCCAAAGGCCCGGTAATACCAAAATGGGTGAACATTACATCACCCTTTCCCATTGATTGCTTTTCATCATTTTGAAACGTAGTTAATTTAATATCTTTCAAACTTACTCCGCCCAACTTTTTTACCCATGCGTCACTTAAGGCAACAGGCACTAAGGCAAAATCATTTTCTATAACCGTGTGCTCCAATTTTTTGAGCCACTTAAAACCTTCGCCAGTTGAGCCCGTTTCGGGGCGCGAGATTCCGCCGGTGGCGAGAATTACGACTTTAGCGATAATCCTGTCTTTGGTACTGGTGGTTACAATAATATGACCATCCTCCTCCTTCGCCAAGGCTTCGGAGGACAAAGCCGTAACTTCCACACCTGTTTTCACTTCAACCTTATTTTCCTTCATATATTTTACCAACACATCAAAAACAGATTTAGCGCTATCTGAAACCGGGAAAATCCGCCCCTCATTCTCTTCTTTAGTGGCCAATCCCCTGCCATTAAAAAATGCCAATGTATCTTTCACTGAAAATTGCGCAAACGCCGAAAACAAAAACTGGTCGTTGCCTTTATATTTGCTAAGCATGGTGCGCACTTCTGTTTTATTATTGGTTAAATTACATCTACCCCCGCCCGTAATTAATAATTTTTTTCCCAATCCGGGATTTTTTTCAAGCAAAAGCACGCGCTTTCCGCGAGAAGCTGCTGTTCCGGCCGCCATCATGCCTGCCGGGCCGCCGCCAATAACTATAACGTCATAAATCTCGTTCATATAATGATTCTATCATACTTTGGACGTCGCCCTTCACTTTCCTCGATAATAAAAAAATCGCCTAAGTAGTAAGCTTGGGGCGATTATTGAGTGCAGGGATTACAATGGCAACGCTCGTCGTGTTGCCTTACCAACACCAAACGATTGTTCTCAAGGAATCTTTTCCATCCGCCACTCTGACGGTAGTGGTCGACCAACTGGGCCTGCGTATAGCCCGGACCATGCGCCAGTGATGTGCCGAAACGATTTAGATCGCTGAATATTTCCTCTATTATTTTGATCAACAATTCGCCATTAAGGTGAATATCCAGCTTGAACCAATTCGCGATTCGGACCGGCTCAGACAAAACGACCATGGTTATACTCCACGAAAAGGAACAACTTACAGCCCTCCGCCCCGTACGGAAAGCTGTCTACCCCCATAGTAGTATTTTCAACTGACAGAGTCAACCAAAAAGCCGCCGCGTTAAACACGGTGGCTTTTCTAATCTACGCCCTAAATATTTCCAAAAATGTTTTTGCCGGCACGTTTACTTTTCCTTTGCCTTTCATCAGCGCCTTGCCCTTCTTTTGTTTTTCCAGTAACTTCATTTTGCGGCTCTTGTCTCCCCCGTACAAATGGCCGGTAACATCTTTTCGGCTGGCCGAAATAGTTTCGCGTGCAATAATTTTACCACCAATAACCGCCTGTATAGCCACGCTGAACAACTGGACGGGCAAAGCTTCTTTTAATTTTTCGGTTAATTTTTTGCCTTGTTCTTGGGCATCATGTTCTTCTACAATTCTGCTAAAGGCTTCTTCGGCGCGCCCGGCAATCCAAATTTCCATTTTTACCAACACCGCTGGGCGGTACCCAAGCATGGCATAGTTAAGAGAAGCATAGCCTTGGCTGGTGCTTTTTATTTTGTCATATAAATTTGCCACGATGGCGCGCAAAGGAGCTTCATATTTAATCACCGCGCGCTCGGCCGTTAAATAATTTGTTTCCAAATAATTTCCACCCACGTCTTTTAATACTTCCATCAACTTTCCTAAATAGTTCGCCGGTGCAATAATTTCAAGCAAAACCCAAGGTTCTTCCATGCGCTCAATGCCGCTTGGGTCCGGCCAATCAGAAGCAGAATAGACCACTTTTTCTTGGCCCTTTTTATCAAACAATTTATAAATTACGGAAGGCGTTGAAATTACCAATTTTAAATTAAATTCTCTTTCTAATCTTTCAGAAATAATTTCTACGTGAAGTGTGCCCAAAAAACCACAACGAAATCCCCTGCCCAGCGCCTCTTTCATTTCAGCTTCGTAAACTAGCGCCGGATCCTGTAACTTTAACTTTCCAAGCGCTACCTTCAATACTTCAAACTCTTCTGGGTCTTCCGGATAAAAGCTAGCAAAAACCATAGGATTGGGCTCACTGTAACCACTAAGTGGCTGGATTTTTGGGGCATTGGGCGCTTGGACTTTGGCGATAGTATCACCCACGCGCACTTTACCTGGCTCTTTAATTCCCGTGGCGATATAGCCAATTTCGCCCGTTAAAATTTCTGCCTGCGGAGCGATGGTTGGGCTTAAATACCCCAATTCTTTTACTTCGGCTTGGGCTTTAGCGGCCAACAATTCGATTTTTTCCCGGTCTTTTATACTGCCATCAATTACCCGCACCAACGCCAATACCCCTTTAAATGAATCATAGGTAGAATCAAAAATAAGGGCACGGAAGGGCTTTTGGTCAGCACCAGGATTGCGCACTTCCGGCGAAGGGATTCTTTCAACCACCGCTTGCAATACTTGCTCAACATTCAAACCATTTTTGGCCGAAATTTTTATTACGGTTTCCGGTGCGATTCCTAGCACACTGGCTAATTCCTGACAGGATTCTTCAACCTGGGCAGAATCCATATCAATTTTGTTTACCACTGGGATAATTACCAAATTTTGTTTGCGAGCTAAATCAATGTTGGCTAATGTTTGCGCCTGAATTCCCTGCGTGGCATCAACCAACAGTACTGCGCCTTCTACTGCGGCAAGTGAGCGCGAAACTTCGTAAGCAAAATCCACGTGCCCTGGAGTATCTACCAAATTTAAAATATATTCTTTACCACCTTGCGTGTAATGCATGCGCACGGGCTTTAGCTTAATGGTAATCCCCTTTTCTTTTTCTAATTCCATACTGTCCAAAAACTGCGCCGTGATTTTATTGGTAGCGATAGTTTTTGTCATATCCAAAAGCCGGTCAGCCAGCGTGGACTTACCGTGGTCAATGTGCGCGATTATACAGAAATTACGAATAAAACTTTGTTTACTTTCCATGAAATTAAGACTAGATGAGTATGAATAAATTAGCGCACATTGACGAGGGGTGGGTCGGAGGGGAAACTTGGTGTCCCCTCCGTGTAGGAAAACAGTGAGCGAAGCGAGCGTTAGAAACCGTGGGTTTCTAAGGAGCGAGCTCTGGTCAAGAAGCGAGCGACGTCAATTTCGGGCAATAATGCAAAAATTTCGAATATGTTCTTGACTCATTTTTGTGAAATTTACAATTTACAATAAAACAATATACAAATAATATCCAAACCCTAACTTCTAAAATTCCAAGCCTTTGTAAATTGTATATTGTGTATTGTATATTCTCGTTAAGATTACCCTTTTTTGCCCCAAATTTCAATGAATTTCTACAAAAAAACACCTCTCGTTGCATCATGCATTGAGAGGGTATGATTTTTGCGGTCGCCATAAGGCAACTTATTTTTCCTTGCGCGGGAGGACGAAGACGAGCTGGGGCTGCCATTCCTCGTCAATCATAACCGGTTCTTCGCCCTCTGCTCCAGCGTAGTAACTCAGCCACAAATGGCCAGTTACAATGTTGCGATCCAACACCATCACCTGTTTGCGGTAATAATCGTATAAAGGCTTCATACCAATAACGATTAGCTCCCTCTTGGGCTGATTGCGGTAATCCAACCGCAATTGGAGGGCAACATGCGGCGAACAGGCTTTCAGCCCCATAGCCTCGGCTTTGGCGAGAATGTCCTCCATGTTTGCCCGGCCATTTTTCTTGAAGCCGAGGTCGATCATGGTCATCTTGACCAAATCGACCTCCTCTCCAATCTTCAGGGACAGCTTCATGCCATCCTGAAGATAGAAAAGCTTTTCGGTTTTCTCGTCAAGGCGGAAATCGCCCTCCTTCAGCGCCTTCTGGTAGCCGTCGATGTCCCGAATGGGACTGATTTTGACGGTACTCCATACCTTCGGCGCGGCCTTGGTGGCCTGGGCGAAGACAATGCCCTGGACCTGAAACAATGTGGCCACCGCGAGAACGATACTGAACGTCTTCATGGCAATTTATCCTTCTGTTGAGGGTGATGGGTTGCCAAACCCGGATTAGAATGTCAACTTATGCTATATCTATTATAGCATACATTAAGCATCTTTGTCAATAGCAGAGGCTACTGACCCCCCACTCGCCTTCACGCCAGTGAGGCGGTTAATAAAATAGGTTATGGTAACAACCTCAGGAAGTTTCAAGAGATACACGGCGGCAGCGCGTACGCCGCCGCATAAAATAAACAGATTTCAATTATTATGCAATAAAAAACTGCGGTAACACATGGCTACAG
>SICD01000049.1 GCA_009694865.1 Candidatus Magasanikiibacteriota bacterium | reverse complement strand
AACAGGCGTTGTTACAATTGTTGAGCGAAGCGGAAGTGGCCGAACAGGTATACAACTCTAACGCCATTGAAAACAGCACGCTCACGCTGGAAGAAACTGAAAAAATACTTTTACAAATAGATTTGGATCGCTATATCACGGAGCGAGAAATTTTTGAAGCCAAAAACTTGGCGCGTGTGGTATCATATATTGATACGCGAGCTAAGGAACAAGAACTTGGCCTTGAAGTAATTTTATCACTTCATAAAATGTTGATCGCAAATATTCGTGACGATATTGCCGGACGATTTAGGAATGACAATGAATTTGTGCGGGTCGGTAGTCATATCGCGCCTAACCCTAAAGAAGTGGTGGGACGTCTTCAAAAAATGTTAGCCGAGTACAATGCCGCGAGCCATACTAATATAATTAAACGGATAGCGAGTTTGCACCTGGCTTTTGAATACACTCATCCCTTTTGCGACGGCAATGGTCGTATTGGGCGCGTTATCAATAACTATTTGCTACTGCGAGAAGGATTTGTGCCCATAAACATAAAATTTATTGATCGGAATAAATATTACGAAGCGTTTAGGGAATTTGATAACACAGGCACGACCGCTATTATGGAGAGTATTGTGGGCAAAGCGCTTACCAACAGTTACCATAAGCGGCTCGCGTATTTGGAAGGCGCACATATCATAACGCTCGCGGAATACGCAAAAATAAATAAACTATCACACTCTAATTTAATTAATAAAGCCAACCGCCAAACAATCGAAGCCTTCCTCGAAAAAGGAGTGTGGAAAATAGGGGTCGCCGAAAATAAATAATGAAAACTAATTTAAAATATGTACTCCGAAATTACAAGCAACAAACGCAAATCAGTCCTCCTCGCGATGATTTTTATCGCCGTTATTATTGGCATTGGCTATGTATATAGCCGTGCGACGGGTGACCAAACCTATGGCGGGGTAGCTATAGCGATCATCATTTCCCTAGTTATGACGGCGGTCTCTTATTTCCACGGCGATAAAATCGCGCTGTATACCAGCGGCGCCAAGGCAATTGGCAAGGAGGAGAGCCCCTATCTTTACCGCCTGGTGGAGAATCTTTGTATTACTTCGGGAACACCGACACCAAAAATTTATATTATTGAAGATCCGGCAATTAATGCCTTTGCGACGGGGCGCAAACCAGAACTCGCCTCGGTGGCCGTGACACGGGGGGCGATTGAGAAGTTGGAGAATGAAGAACTCGAGGGCGTGTTGGCGCACGAGATGAGCCACGTAAAAAATTACGACATTCGATTTATGACACTGGTCGCGGTGCTCGTTGGTTCAATTTCCATTTTAGCCAGCATTTTTCGCAACCGTCTCTTCTTCGGGGGGCGGCGCGATAACCGCGAAGGCGGTAATCAGCTCACCGGCATTTTAATGATTGTTGGGGTAGTACTTATGATTCTCTCTCCGCTGATTGCTGAACTTATTAAATTGGCAATTTCGCGCCGGCGTGAATATTTGGCGGATGCTTCTGGCTCACTTTTAACTCGCTACCCCGAAGGCTTGGCGAAGGCACTTGAGAAAATTGCCGCCCAAAATTTGCCTATGAAACAGGCCTCGCAAGCGACGGCACACTTATTTTTGGCGAGTCCATTTCAAGGAAAATCTCTTAAATCGCTTTTTTCCACGCATCCGCCCATTGAGGAACGAATAAAGCGGTTGCGGACGATGGGGGTGTAAAAATGTCATTACGAGGAGCGCAGTGACGCGGCAATCCCCTGACCTAACAGATTCTTAATTTTAAAAGATGTCTAAAATACGAATTGCTTTTATTTTCGACATGGATGGTGTGATTATAAACAGCATCCCATGGCACCGCCGCGCCTGGCGGGAGTTTTTTATAGAACACGCAAAAAATTTTAAAGGGACCATGCGCGGCGCCAAATTCTCTAGAGATTATTTTGACAACCACATTAACGGCAAACGCGGCACAGAAATAATGCACAGTCTATTCGGTGCGTCCGTGATGAAAAAACAAACTAAACGGTGGGACGATGAACGCGAAGCCTGGTACCGCAAAACCTTTGCGCCATACATTAAACCACTCCCTGGACTTAAAAAACTTTTGGATGAAGCGCACAAGGCTGGCATCCCCATGGCACTTGCGACGTCAGCGCCACCGGAGAACGTGCCTTTTGTGCTGGGAAAAACCAAACTGCAAAAATATTTTTCCTACATTATTGACGCCTCCGGAATAAAACGCGGCAAACCGCACCCGGATATGTTTTTAAAAGCCGCACGGACATTAAAAATACCACCCGAACAGTGTGTGGTATTTGAAGACGCGATTTTGGGAGTTGCGGCCGGGGTGAACGCCAAGATGCCGGTGGTGGCGGTGACAAACACCTACCCAAAAAAATTACTGCCGGGAGCGAAGTTATATATAAAAGATTTTTCTGGGTTGACGCTGAAAAAATTGCTACTCCACCTATCTCGTCCTAACCCAAAGAAATAGACAGGCGCGTGTCCAGCGCTTTGGCAACCTTCCCTAAAAATGCAACCGTTGGATTATACTCACCGGACTCAAGGCGAGCAATCGCTGATTGTTTTGTCCCAATTTTTCGGGCGAGAGCAGTTTGAGTTAAGCCTTTGTGCATTCGCTTCTGAATAATCATCCTTATTAATTCAAACTCCGGCCCTAATTCTTTATAGACCTTACGAACTGCCGGGTCTTTGAGTAGTTTCTTTTTTAAAACGGAGAAAGATTTCATATACTATTAGTATAACATATACGTTATGCTCTGTCAAGAGCCGCCAGCTTTTGCTTGGCTGTGTTTAGTTCCCTGCCTGGAATACGCTCCGATTTTTTAATAAAACCATGAAGAAGTACCGCTCTCCCGTTATGAAATGTATAAAATATCCTAACTTCTTGCTGACCCCTGATACGAAGTTCAAACAGATGACGCGCAACCGATTTGCTCTGTGGCATTCCAAGCGTCGACCCGAACTCCTCCAAAAGTTCTACCATGCGCACAACTTTAGCAATGGTAGACTCCTGGAGCGATCTGATTAATTTTTCTAATCCACTATCAAAATATTGTACCTCCATATTTACGCTGCGTTACGCCACTTTGAGTATCTCCTTAATTATTTTCTTCGTATCTTCCGGCCCGTCAACAGGGATATTGTCAACTCCCGTTTTGGTTACCGCGTAATCATTGCCGCCCGGAAAAATCGCGTCTCCAATAAACACCATGCGTTTTATGGGAACGTGAATGTGCTTTTCTATTTGGTGGAGACCATACGCTTTATCAATCCCCTTCTTGGTAACGTCAATGGTGGTAAACCCGGCCGCACGCACTTCAAATTCCGGCAAATACTTTTGCATGAGTTTGGCAATCTTCATTTTGGTGGGGGTATGTTTATTCTTCCATTCTTCTTTCAGACGAATCCCTTTCTGACCTAAAGTGGCAACGATGTCCTGCCCATAAACGGAAAAACTCACTTGCGTGCCGCGGTTTTCAATTAATTCTCCGTAGATTTTCTTGGGGTGCTCATAACCAATTTCTTTAAAGACCCTGTTAAAGGTGCTTTTGATTTTAGCGACTTCTTTAAGCGAGAGTTTGTGCGAATACACGGTCTTCCAACCATTTTTATATCTATAAAATGTGGTGGCCGTGGTGGGGAATAAAAAAAGATTATGAAATAATGCGGTAGGCACCTTAAGACAAACGAGTAATTGAAACTGAAAGAGCCCATATTTCCCGCCGCCGATCACGGCGATTTTTTTTACTTTCAGCAGCTCTTTAAGTAATTCCGACATTTCCTTATCCATAGGCGACTTGCTCGGAGCCAAGGTGCCGTCTAAATCAAACACAATTAAATCCTTATTATTGAGTTTTTTAACTGCAGACAAGAATGTTTTAAGCATGGGCATACAAATTTTTATTTTGACTAAACGACTGCGATACTATATAATAAACATACTAAAAAAGCAACTTTAAACACGAGACAAGATTCATGGAACAATATACAAATTGTATATTTTTCTATGTATTTTGTATTTTTGTAACGCTATGAACATAATCGACCGTTTCTCCACCCACCTGCGTGATGTGCTCGCCCGGAGCATCCAGCTATCCGCTGAACTTAAAAATCCGGAAGTGCAACCCATTCACTTATTTTTTACGTTGTCCACGCAAAAAGGCTCGGTGGCCGCCGAAATTATTAACCGCCTCAAAATGAGCGTCAAAACCTTGGAGCAAGCGGTGCTAAGCTTGCCCGTGATTTCGGAAATCACGGCGCCAGCTCCGGGCGCTACGGCGCAAGCGATATTAACCCCGCTGGCAACGGCCACTAAAACATGTTTAGAGAAGGCCATGATTATTGCTCAAGAAAATGAGCACGCCTACATTGGCACCGAGCATTTATTGGCCGCGCTAATCCAATTGTCCGACCCATTAATTGACGACGTGCTTAAGGTAAACATGGTAAAAATTTCTGAACTTCAACGCCAACTTGACACGGTGTTGGGAAACGCTTCCCAGTTCCCGCGCATTAACGAGGTTGCTGAAGTAGTGGAAAGAATCCAAGACAATTTGGGCGATGCGTTTGGCAACGAACAACACTCCCACTCTCATGAACACAAAAAAACCTCTCCTTCTAAAAAGAAGGAGACAGCCTTGGATTTTTTCGCGATTAATTTGACGAGCGTCGCGGCGCAAAAAAATATTGATCCGGTAATTGGACGGGACAAAGAAATCGAAAGGGTGATTCATATTTTATGCCGCCGCACCAAAAATAATCCTCTACTCCTGGGCGACCCGGGGGTTGGTAAAACCGCTATTGTCGAAGGCCTGGCAAAAAGAATTATCCAAGGATCGGTGCCGGATCTGCTGTTAAATAAAAAAATCTATAGCTTGGACATGGGTCTTTTAATCGCGGGCACTATGTACCGCGGTGAATTTGAAGGGCGACTGCGCCAGCTAATTGAAGAAGTAACGACCCGGCCGGATATTATTTTGTTTATTGATGAAATTCATAATATTGTGGGCGCGGGCAGTAACCAAGGAACCATGGACGCCGCCAACCTCTTAAAACCGGCACTGGCGCGCGGAACTATTCGCTGTATTGGCGCTACCACTCCGGGTGAATACAAAAAGTATTTAGAAAGCGACCCGGCCTTGGAGCGTCGTTTTCAAGCCGTGATCGCGCGCGAACCGAGCCTGGCCGATAGTGAAAAAATTTTGGAAGGGATAAAATTTAATTATGAAACATACCACCAGGTAAACATTACTTCGGGGGCCGTGGCCGCCGCCGTACGGCTGGCGGATTGCTATATTACCAATAAATTTTTGCCCGATAAAGCCATCGACCTGCTGGATGAAACCGCCGCGGCCAAACGGCTCACCGTTAAAAATTCTCTTCTCACCAACAAACTCTGGCGCCTGGAACAAAAATTAGATAGTACCATAGAAGCCAAAGAAGCCGCGGCGGGCGCGGATGATTTTAAAGCCGCCGTCAAACACAAAGAAACTGAAGGGGAGTTGCGCACGGCCATTACCACCGCCCGTTCGATTATTGCGCGCGAGAAGCCAACCTTCGTGGGCACAGTAACCGAGCATGATGTGGTGGCACAAATCGCCAAAATGACCGGCACGGCCCCCAGCGAACTTATTCTCGAAAATACAAATGGATTGGATCATTTATCCGACCGCCTGGCCGAATCGGTGGTCGGTCAACCACAAGCAATTGCTACCGTTAGTAAATTTATTCGCAAGGCCCAGCTTGGCCTTTCCAATTCCGAACGACCGCTGGCTTCATTTTTATTTGTGGGCGAAAGCGGCGTCGGCAAAACCGAACTGGCCAAAACACTGGCTAAAGTATTGTACCCAAATAAAGACGCGCTGATAAAACTTGACATGAGCGAATTTAACGAAAGTTACAGCGTATCGAAATTACTCGGCTCCCCGGCGGGGTATGTGGGATACAAAGACAGCAACCAGTTTACCGACAAAATAAAACTCAACCCCTACTGTGTTGTTGTATTTGATGAAATAGACAAAGCGCACAAAGATGTCACCCGCCTGCTTCTCCAAATGCTGGAGAACGGCAACATCACCGATGCTGCCGGCAAAAAAATTAGCTTGCGGCACGCCATTATTATTTTAACCACGTCGCTCGGCGCGGATGAAGCCAAAAAGGGTTTGGTGGGTTTTGGCAATTCAGAACGCTCCGCCAACGAACAAGAGGATCACTTAAAAGAAGCCCTTAAAAAATTCTTCTCCCCGGAAATTATTAATCGCCTGGATGCCGTACTGTATTTTAAACATTTGGCGACAAGCGACCTGGTAGCAATCGCGGAGCGTGAATTGAATGCTTTAAACGAACGTCTTAAAACGTACCACACCCGTGTTGCCGCCCAGGGAGCAACACTCTCCGCGCTTATCGCCAACCTTAAACCAGCCGACCAAAGCGCGCGCGAAATTCGCCGTATTATTACAAACGAAGTCGAGAGCCTGGTGGCC
>SICD01000048.1 GCA_009694865.1 Candidatus Magasanikiibacteriota bacterium | reverse complement strand
ATTCCCGGGCTTATCAACGTGGATTTTGCCGATGTTAAAACTATAATGAAAGATACCGGTTCGGCTCTGATGGGTATTGGAACAGGAAGTGGAGAGAATCGCGCGGTGGAAGCGGCTAAGCAGGCAATTTCCAGCCCGCTTCTGGAGCTCTCCATCGATGGCGCTCAAGGCATTCTTTTTACTATTACTGGCGGCCCTGATTTAGCTATGAGCGAAGTCAGCGAGGCCGCTAAAATTATTACCTCATCCGCGTCTAAAGACGCCAAAATTATTTTTGGAGCGGTTATTGACGAAACAATGACGGGGAGCCTGCGTATTTCAGTGGTCGCGACCGGTTTTGACAATCGTCGTCCGTCTAATCTGTTGTCGGACGATGAGGCGCTGGCCAATGTCACCACTTTCGCGAGTGCTAAATATATGCCCAGCACTTTTTTGCGTAAAACCCAAAAGGAAGATGAAGAAGAAGAAAAGCGTTTTAAAAATTTTACTCAAAAATCCTCTCCTAATTCGGCCTCACCATCATTCCCCAGTGATGATAAATCAAAAACGGGAAGCACCGATAATGATGAAGACATGATCCCAGCGTTTATTCGTCGGAAGATGGGAGTATAGTAATATGCGAACTCCCAAATTGTCATCCCGAGCGAGGCTCGCGCCGACGAGGGATCTCTGTCCCAACCAATCACACTGACAATGTAAACAATTGAACAATTTTGTTGAGCCAGAGATTTCTCACCTCCTGCGAAGGGGGATTCGAAATGACAGTTGTGCTTTGTTAATTCAAGTTAAAGGTATATGCGTTGTCCGGTCTGCAATTGTAAAGAAGTAAGCGTCATCGACACGCGTTCGGCCGAAGATGACTGGTCGGTGCGTCGCCGTCGCGAATGCGATAAATGCCAGTATCGTTTTTCGACGATTGAAGAAATAGAACTGCTGGATGTGATTGTGGTGAAACAAAATGGCGCGCGCGAAAGTTATATGCGGGAAAAGATTGAAAATGGTATTCGTCGTTCGCTTACCAAGCGTCCGTTTACTCAGGAAAAATTTCATCGTTTGCTTCACGCCATTGAGCGCGATATTCAAAAAAAGAAAAAACGCGAAATTGCCAGCAGTGAAATTGGGGAATTGGTCATGAAACATCTCCACATGTTTGATAAAGTTGGCTATATTCGTTTCGCCAGCGTGTACCGAGATTTTAAAGACGTCAAAACTTTTGAAAAAGAATTAAAAAAACTTAAGCGCTAGCTATGGACGAACCCATTGCCCCGCCACGTGAAGTTTCGAGCGAAAAAGATCACGGCGCCATTAAAGAATTGCTCGAAAAGAATCTTAAGTGGTCGCAAATTATTTACGAACAGAATCGAAAAATAAACACCAAACTTCTTTGGATGAATATTGGGAGTTGGTTTCGCGTATTTATTATAATCGCCCCGGTTATTCTGGGTGTAATATTTTTTCCAAGTCTGTACCGTAAATTTCAGGATCGGTATGGCGCTCTTTTTTCAATCCCCACAAACGCAACCAAGCCGTCGTCTTCATCGGTAGACGAAATGCTTAAAGTTTTATCGTTAACTGCCGAGCAAAAAGAACAATTACGATCAATATTAAAATAGAATTATGAAACGCACCAAAATTGGCGCCACGCTTGGACCCGCAACTCAAGATATTGTGGTAATTGAGAAAATGGTAAAGGCCGGCGTAAATTTTGTTCGGCTTAATTTTTCGCACGGCACGTATCCAGACCACGCTCGGATAATTAAAAATGTTCGGCTGGTGGAAAAAATAACCGGTGAACCGTTGGCAGTCTTGCAAGATCTGCAGGGTCCAAAAATGCGTTTAGGGATTCTTCCCGAACCGGGCGTGAAAGTAAAATTAGGGGAAAAAATTGTTTTTAATACCAAGCTTAAAAGTTTTTCCGGAAAAGTTTTCCCCATTACCTATCCCGGACTCGAGAAATTTTTAAAGTCCGGCGAGCACATGCTAATTGACGACGGCCGTGTGGAAGTAAAAATCACCGTCGTCAAAGGCGCAATAATTACCGCCCATGTTATCCAAGGCGGTTTATTGAGCTCGCATAAAGGTTTCAATTTTCCCCAGAGTAATTTGTCGTCCATTCCGGCCTTAAGCCTTAAGGACAAAGCCGACGTCGCGTTTGGAGTTAAACAAGGGGTCGATATAATTTCGCTCTCATTCGTAAAACACGCCCAGGATATATTAGAACTCAAAAAACTCATCGCTCAAGAACAGAAAAAACAAAATCCTCATCCAATTATGGTGCTGGCTAAAATTGAGCGTCCCGAAGCGGTAAAAAATCTTAAAGCCATTATTATCGCGGCTGATGCCATTATGGTAGCGCGCGGCGATCTTGGTTTGGAATTACCGGAGGAAAAATTAGCCTTGCTCCAGAAAAAAATTATTCACGAATGCAACCGCGCCGGTAAGCCCGTAATTGTCGCGACCCAGCTTTTGGATTCCATGCAACACAACCTCCGCCCCACCCGCGCCGAAGCCACCGATGTCGCGAACGCCGTTATCGACCACACCGACGCGCTCCTCTTAACCAATGAAACCGCCGTGGGCGATCACCCCGTAGAGTGCGTTAAAACACTCCATGATATTATTGTCGCCACCGAAAAATCAGCCTATGATGATGTGCCGCTACCCACCCCCCGTAAAGGCGCGACCAATAGCGCGGCCATAGCTGGGCTCTCCCGCTTTTTGGCCGAAGAAGTCCAAGCCAAAGCCATTGTCGCCTCCGCGGACAACGGCGCCACGATCCGCCTCATCAGCCAGGCGCGCCCCGAACTCCCTATTCTGGCCGCTTCGCCTTTCCCCACGCTCTCACGTCATTTAAATATCTCGTGGGGAGTAAAACCATTCAACCACAGCACAATAAATTCCACGCAAGAATTAGTACAAGCGGTCAGCGTGTATCTTAAGAAAAATAAATTGGCTAAAGCGGGTGATAAGATGATTGTAGTGGGAAGTGAAGGGAAAAAGATCGACGTGAACGCAGTCGAAGTGCGAGAAATTTTGTAGAGACGCGTTGCGCGTGTCTTCGTCAGTGGTGGTCAATCACACCCTCTCCCGCGGGGAGAGGGACGGAGGGTGAGGGCAATCGTCAACGGTTTTTAAAGTCATTTGTTATCCACAGACTTTCTCTTGTCACAAAGAGAGGGAGAGAGTACTATAAGAGTTGTAGTAAGTCTTATTTTTAATGTTAATTTTATGGGTGAAAGCAAAGAACCAAATGTGATGAGTACGCCAGATGCGCAAAGAGCCACCAAGCGCGATTTAAAATTTATGCAAGGTGGCGCGCAGGTGGAAAAGCAAACCGGACAACTGGTTTTAACTGATGAGCAAGAAGCCGATGTTAGGAGTGAAAGCAAAGAGGGCGGAAGATTGCCCAAGGGTGTGATTGAAATTGACGATTTAACAGGCCCAGATTTGGCTAAGCAAATAAAGGAAAGTAAAATAATGCTTGGCTCTAAAGCAGAGGTGGCGGCAGAGATGGAGCGAGTTAAAGTTAATTTGCGTGGGGTAAAAATAACCGAGGCGCACGGCAGGGATTGTTGGGCGTATCAGGTTCCTAGCGGAGATGCCAGAAAATCCAACCACTACTATCAGGTACGTATCATGTTTGTGGACAATAGCGGGCAAGTAGGAGTTGTTGATTTTGCCACGGAAGAAGGTGGTTTTGGCGGTATTAATTCGGCTATGAACAAAGCCGGTTTTAATAACCAATGTGATAAGGGCGGCATTATTGGATTAGTAGAAGATGCTGGCTTTGATAAGGTAGTAACGAGGCTCACTACCGAAGTGTAAGTTTAGTAAGGCAGAGTCGGATACAACGGAAATTGCTTGGTAAGTTCCAATACTTCGTCACGAATTTTTTTCAATTTACTTTCATCCTGCCAATTTACAATCGCCTCGTCAATCCAACCGGCGATTGTTTTCATTTCCGTTTCTTTCATTCCGCGCGTGGTTAAGGCTGGCGTGCCGAGGCGAATACCAGATGGATCCATCGGAGAGCGTGGATCATCTGGGATCATGTTTTTATTCAGAGTGATGGCGGCTTTATCCAGTGCCATCTGCGCCTGTTTGCCGGCTAGGCCCTTTGGCGTTACGTCAATTAGGAGTAGGTGATTGTCCGTGCCGCCAAAGCAGAGTTTATAATCACGTTTTTTAAATTCTTCTTCCAACACCTTGGCGTTCTTCTTTATTTGCTTGGCATACTCTTTAAATTCCGGTTGCAGCGCTTCTTTAAACGCCACCGCTTTGGCCGCGATGTTATGTTCATGCGGCCCGCCCTGGAAACCGGGAAAAACCGCTTTGTCAATCCGCTTAGCCCACTTTTCTTTGCATAAAATCATCCCCCCACGAGGACCACGCAAAGTTTTATGAGTGGTAGAAGTAACTACGTCAAACAGCGGTACAGGATTATTCATAACGCCGCCGGCAATCAAACCAGAAATGTGCGCCACATCCGCCATCGTAATCGCGCCAACCTCATCGGCAATATTTTTTATTTTGGCGTAATCAATATCGCGCGAGTAGGCGGAATATCCCACCAAAATAATTTTAGGTTTATGCTCTAGTGCCATGGCCCGTACATTATCATAATCAATGGTGCCTTCGGGAGTGGTTTTATAGCGAACAAAGTTAAATATTTTTGCCATCCAGGTTACCGGGTGGCCGTGCGTGAGGTGGCCGCCGTGCGACAAGTCCATGCCTAAAATAGTATCGCCCGGTTCCAAAAGCGCCGAATATACCGCCACGTTGGCCGGTGCGCCCGAAAGCGGCTGTACGTTAACATGCTCGGCGCCAAACAACTGTTTGGCTCGGTCAATCGCCAAAGTTTCTACGCCGTCAATAAATTCACATCCGCCGTAATAGCGTTTGCCGGCATACCCCTCGGCATATTTATTAGTCAAAATAGACCCCAGCGCCTCGAGTACCGCGGGCGACACAAAATTTTCGCTCGGAATCATCTCCAAACCTTCTTCTTGGCGTTGGCGCTCTTGTTTAATTAAGTTAAGGATATCAGGATCGAAGTCTTTTAGTGTGTGAGTGTACATAACGACAAAATAAAAAATAGAACTTAGTCTATCGGATAGATCCTTCTCCCACTGCGGTGGGCTCAGGATGATTCCGGCGCGAGCCGGAATCACTTAAATTCTAACGATTCATAAATCATACGGTTTCTTTCAAATAATCATTTATTATCTCGTAGACGTTGGGCGCGCAGTTGGTGGGGAGATTTTTTATGTCAAACCAATTCCATTCCAGCGTATCTGCTCCCGGTTTTACTTCGCTCAAACGTTTTGCTAAATAGTGAACGAGAATAATGTAAATTTTATCTTCCGGTCGCTGCCACAAAATAGTGCGCAGTGGTTTTATAATTTTAATTTCAATTCCTACCTCTTCTTTAGTTTCCCGTTGGCAGTTAGCTTCCAGGCTTACCGAGAAATCTTTTACCGTTCCGCCCGGAAACATGAATAACTCTTGACCAATCGGTTTTTTCTCGCGGTTTAGCAAAACTTTCCCATCCTCAATAATAACGGGTCCGGAAGCGATGATTGACCCAGGTGGGAGTTGCATAAAAAATGGTCTAGTAAAGAGGTTGACGCGGTTATTGTACATTGTGGCACTGGTCTTGACAAGTAGAGCAAAACGTGCTATACTGATATGTTTTGGTAGTGATTTAGACGTATGAGAGAGACATACGCCCTAAAGTTAGCCAAAATAGTTACCTGTCTCTCTGTATTTTGAGGCAGGTTTTTTAAAACCCAAGGTCGCGATAGCGTGAAAAACAAGCTTTTTCATGCTATCGAGGTATTGGGTGTTAGCGAGCTTGCGGCCAGACGGCCGTGGAGTATCACTGACATTGTCAAAATCTCATTCATTGGAGGAACACCCCATGACCACCCGCACGCTGATCGCCTTCTCGTTCGCCGCTCTCGTTTCGCTCGTCTCGTCCGGCTGCACCGTCGCGCAGGCCGACGAGGATTGGGAGTTCGAGGACAAGGTCATGGAGATGGTATTCGGCGAGCCGGTGGCCGACATCGTGACCGTCTCGATCGAGAGGGGCAACAAGGCCTGCCCCCTCAACCCCAAGAAGCCCTTCGATAGCAAGGTCTTCAAGGAGCTCTCCTGGACCGTTCAGGACGAGTGCTGTTGGAAGCGCCGCAATTGGATGTGGACGCGGCGCCAGCTCAAGGAGATCGAGGCCAAGAAGACCAGCCCCTCCCTGGTCGCTCAGGCCGGCGGGTAACCGTCGACCAGTCCCGCGTCCCCGAGCAATCGGGTCCGTGGGCAAACAGCGGGGGGTGCGCAACGCGCACCCCCCTAGTCCTCTCATCATTATTTTAGTGGTTAGAGAATTACCTTGAATTACGAAACTCACATTTTGTCATCCCGAGCCACAGCGAGGGATCTCTGGCTCATTGGCGATATTGAATATTTTGGCGGGTAAGCCAGAGATTCCTCGTCGGTGCGAACCTCCTCGGAATGACAGTTGAGCGAGTTTC
>SICD01000047.1 GCA_009694865.1 Candidatus Magasanikiibacteriota bacterium | reverse complement strand
AATCGCCGTAGCATTATATTTTACCACATCAACAATAATACTTTTCTTTTCGCCCAACCACTCAAACGCCACGTCTGCTAATTTTTGTCCAATACCTTTCCCTTGGTATCTTGGCAAAACATATATCGCCCCCAGTATATTGGATAGCTTGGCCTTTCTAGCGACACAGAAACCAACGATTTTATTTACTTTATTTTTTGCTACCCAAACCCTAAGTATCTTTTTTTTCTGTAAGGTTCCTTCCCAACGCTTATGTCGCTCGGCGCTAACAAAATTTATAACTTTAATATCGCGAACGGTAATATCGTACTCTGCGTTTACATACGTAGCCAGCCAAGTGGCTTTTTGTACAGCCATAATGCCAGAGATATCTTTAGGCAGAGCTTCGAAAATGATTGGTTTTGGAATTTTTAATAAATTTTTCATACAAAGGTAAGGTTTTTCAGATACCAAATTCCTTCTTATAAATCCTATAATCAACCCACGACATCTTCTTCCCCGCGCCATTGGCTTTTTCGTACTCCCTAATAACCTTGCCGCCTAATGACTCGGGAATCTTGCGACTCGCGACGTTAACCGCCGCTACAGGATAAAGAATATATTCATAATCAACATGCTCGTCCGCCCATTTTTTCAGCGCCTGCATGGCCTCGCTACCATAGTGCATGCCATGGGCAGATTTTTTAATCCACACCCCCAGCTCTGGAGTCATGGTATCAATGTGGTGCAAACCAGCGTGCCCTAAAAACTCTTTAGTATCTTTATTAAAAATTGCGCAGACGAGTTCTTTGCCTTCGGCCATATTGCGTCGAGAAGTATTAACAAACTCTTCAGTATCAGCAATGGTTTTGGCTGGCACGGGAGCCATAAAAACGGTAACTTCTTTATCAAATTCTTTAAAACATTCCTCTTTTATATCTAGCGAGGTAGGCACAAGAAGCAGACGGACAGTAGAAATGGTCACATCAAGTAAATTCATCGGGCTACTCTTAAACATACAAAATTACACTATCTTAATAATCCCTTTTATCGCCTCGGACTTGTGTTGAGGATCTTTAAAAATAAACCCGTCCGAACGCACACCTTCATGTTCACGGCCAGCGTAAGTAAACTCAACAACGTTTAATTTTGCTGGATCATAAATAATAACAATATCAATTTTAATCGGTCGGCCAATGCCAAAACCTTCGTGATTAAAAAACGGCCAGGTAAACACGCTAAACATCTTGGTATCTTTCTCAACATAATAATCAAAAGCAAAAATATCAATTTTTTTGCCTTCGTTATTTTCATATCGATCTCCTTGGCGCTCCGGATCGTAACGATCATGACCGAGTTGTTTTATAATATCGATCATGTCGTCAGTAGTTTTCCCAGGATGTTCGGACGACCCCACACACCTAATAGCAATATGTTGGCCAATCCAATGTTGTTTTATCAATTCGTCCACCTTGACACCAACCGCTTCGTGGTCTGGTTCTTTGTCAGCCACATATTCAGGCAAGTGGATTTGATAGACAGGAATTTGGAAGTTCATAATATTGCTATATTAACAAAAAACAAGGCTGCAAGCAACCTTGTTTTAAAAACGATCAAAGATTCTTCTTTTCACTCAGAATGACAGCTAATTAAACCGTCTCCGGAAATTCCCACCGCCACCAGAACTGCGCTGGGGTGGCCGACCACCGGATGAGCGACCTCCGAATCCTTGTCCACCACTGCGCTGAGCACCACCCTGTTGTCGTGGCGCAAACGAGTTAAAATTATCGCGTGGCACAAACACTGGTGCGCGGCGGGGTGGGAGCACCGGGAGAGCCAAAATCGGCAGCGTTTTGCGAATGAGACGTTCAATGCCTTTTAAATCCGCACGCTGATCGGGTGACGCAAACGAAATGGCTTTGCCCATACTCCCCGCGCGGCCGGTGCGGCCAATGCGGTGGACATAATCTTCGTGCGCGTCCGGCAAATCATAATTAATCACGATGGAAATATCTTTTACATCAATGCCGCGTGCCGCAATGTCGGTGGCCACCATAATGCGGTACTTACCACTCTTAAAACCAGCCAAAGCCTCTTTGCGCTGGGCTAGCGAGCGGTTGGAATGAATTTCCACGGCCGTGTGGCCCATGTGGCGAATGCCGACGGCAATTTTTTTGGCCCCGTGTTTCGTCCGAGAGAATAACAGGATCGTACCTGGGTTGTCGGTGAGGAGTTTATCGAGCAATTGCATTTTTACTTCTTTACTCACCATAAACACCTCTTGCTCTACTTTGGCGATCGTGGTGCCCGATGGTGCCACTTCTACCCGAAGCGGCATGCGCATATATTTTCCGGCCAACTGCGCGATTTCACTCGGCATCGTGGCGGAAAATAACATGGTCTGGCGATCGGTCGGAACCAAACTTAAAATTTGTTTTATTTGGGGAAGAAAACCAATATCAAGCATGCGGTCGGCTTCATCCAACACCACAATTTTTATGTTATTTAAAGAAATTGTTTTTTGCTGTAAATGATCCACGAGCCGGCCTGGGGTGGCCACAATAATATGCGGGGTGCGGCGCAGTTGTTGAATTTGCTGATACATGGAAGCGCCACCGATTAAGACCGCGGACTTAAGACCAATCACCCGACCGACTTTTTGCAGAGTCTCCTCGACTTGTAGCGCCAACTCTCGAGTTGGCAACAAAATGAGCCCCTGCCCACGCGTAGAGGCGAGCCGTTGGATCATAGGAATGCCAAAAGCCAGGGTCTTGCCCGTTCCGGTTTGCGCGATGCCGACGAGATCCTTGCCTTCCAAGGCCGGCGGAATCGCCTGGTGCTGAATGGGGGTGGGGTCGGTAAACTTGTTTTGCTCCAAAACCGCGAGGAGCTTGGGGGCAATGCCTAAATCGCTAAAGCGAGGCACTGCGGGTGATGGGTGTAGTGTCTGTGTCATAAGGTTCCCCTCGCCCCACGGGAGAGGGACGGAGGGTGAGGGTTCGCCCCTGTGGAGACGTTTTGACCTCACCCCCTGCCCCTCTCCTTAAGGAGAGGGTGGCTTTTTATAATGACCCGATTCTCCCGGGCCACTAAAATGACACAAAGAAGTTCGAGTCGCCCGCCGGAGAGGCGGGGAATTAAAAACAGTTTAGTATAGCACAAAACGAAATTTCTGTCAAATATCGAACCGCCGCTTTTGACATTTCCTTATTATTTTAGTATGATTATCAATCCCCGCGCGGTGCGGGAGAAGGAGGAGCCAATGTCGCGAGAAACCTTGCAAGCCCTGCTCGACCGCAGTCCGGTCGCACGCTACCACCAGCTCAAGGCCCGTGACGATGAGAGCGTGGAGTGCCACGTCCGGCCGGAGGAGACTGGAGCGGATGGATATCTCCACTCTTCCGTCATCGACCTGATGCTCCGCGCGGTCGGCCACGGCCTAGTGGAAAACTCGACCATGGAGCCGCGGTTCCAGATGGACGAGTTCGGAAAGGTCGCGCCAGGTGCGATGGTGGTGGCCACGGGCCAGATCACCAGCAACACCGGCTTCAACGACAGCAACGTAGCCAGTTTGGTGACACACGGCGCAGCCTTTTCCTTGATACAAACGGAGTTCTTTTTTACTACCTAAATATTTTTTAATCAGCGGGAGCGACACGGTTTTAGCCAGAACCGATTCGGTTACTTTGACTGACGTCCGGCATTGTTCGCAAATTTTGCGGACCAGCCGTTGCGCGATAATAGTGTTCACCGTGGAAGCAATTAAGAATGGCTCAATTTCCATATCAATGAGCCGCGGCAGAGTAGTCGCCGCGTTATTCGTGTGGAGTGTGGAAAGCACCAAGTGGCCAGTCATGGCCGAATTTACGGCAATACCGGCGGTTTCTTTATCTCGTATTTCACCCACAAAAATAATATCCGGGTCTTGCCGCAAAATTGAGCGCAGGCCGTGAGCAAAAGTTAAATTCGTTTTGGCATTGACTTGAATTTGGTTAATGCCTTCAATATCATATTCCACCGGGTCTTCGATGGAGGCAATATTTTTTTCGCGCGTATTTAAAATGGTGAGGATGGCATAAATTGAGGATGTTTTACCAGATCCGGTGGGGCCGGTGGCTAAGACCATGCCATAGGGTTTGTTAAAGCCAGCTTTCACTTTGGCTAAATCGGCCGCGTTCATTCCCAGATCGGTTAAAAAAAGCTGACGGGTGTGCGATGACAACAACCGCATCACTATTTTTTCTCCGGCCACAATGGGTACAATGGAAACGCGAATATCCACCTTATCCTGCTCGATTTTAATTTGCAGTTTGCCATCCTGCGCGCTCAAATGCTCATCGGTGCGCAGTTTCGCCAGCACCTTAATACGCGTCACTACCTGATCGTGCAAATTTTTAGGGATGTTGAGGATATCGTGTAAAACGCCATCAATGCGAAACCGCACCAGCGAATCTTTGGCGCGCGGTTCAATATGAATATCCGATGCTTTGTTAGCATAAGCGTACTCACTGATTAAATCAACAATTTTCGCCAACGGAACCTCGCCAGCTGGGCCTTGGCCAGCCGCCGTCACTTCCTCCGTCAAGAGTTCAGAAAAACTTTTTTGAATATCCTTTTCATACCGGCGGAGCGCCCCGGCCACATCACGTGGCGTGGCATAGTACGCCGTCACCTGGTCGCCGCTCTTTTTGGCGATAAATTCAAGCTCTTCTTTATTAGTAGGATCAACCAGGGCCACCTTTAAGCCGGTTTTATCCTTACTAAAGGCAATCACCTGCTGACGCGTGGCCACTACCTCGGGAACAATATGCAGCACTTCGGGGAGGATAGTCGCTTGGGTTAAACGGACAAAGGGAAACCCCAAATGACCCGCCACAATCTGGCCAAGCTGATCATCGGCAATCAAACCTTTATCAAGTAATATCTCGGGCAAAGGTCGCGCGGCAGTGGCTTCGAGAACGGCAGTCTTAAAATTGGCCTCGGTAATATGTCCGGGGCCGACCAATAAATCATGCCAAATGTCCGTAGTTAATTCCATAAAGCCAGAATATAAAAGTGTTAATTTTCGAATTTTTAGATAATCACAGGCGCGCCAGTTAACCGCGACAACTCATCACGTATCAGCGTTAATACCTCTCGCTTCAAAACTTTTCGAATCAGCTGGAATTGTTTTGTTGGCAGGAGATAATTCAAATCTTCAGAGATAATCTGGTCGGTAATCTTTCGATCTACGAACGCAGACAGTTTTTCTAAAAAATCTATTACCTTCAGGCCGCTACCCTCGTGTATTACGTCGGCGGAATAACGATACCCGCGCATAAAAAAGCAATGAATGTCATACACATCTCGGCCAGCAATTTTGCCTCCCGCCTCCGATCGACCGATAAGCGCCAGAAGTTTATGCGCGAACATAGTTTCGATCGTTTGACACGTTAAAATACGATCAATCTCGGGGAGACGCTGTGGAGCGTAGTGGTTCGCGGCCAGTAGCGGAAATGATGTATCAATCTTGATAGTATTCCTGCCCGCCGATGGATATTGAAGAAAATACTGAATCCCTCTTTTACTCGAGTCCTTGGTAGTCAGTCCGAGCGTCGCGAAGATATGCTCCAGCGCGACGCGCGTAGCAACAATTTGTTTGGTGTCGCCCGCGTAATCCCAATCAAGATCAACGGAAAACCGGTCGAGCCAGCCGAGCATCGAGGCGCAGGTTCCACCTTTAAAGCGCAGCACTGCCGGCAAAAAAGGATCGTCCGCGATACGCTCCAGAATTCGATACAGCCACGACTTATGAAGAGCGTCGTTTTTATTTGGTATGATCATACGCTTTCATGATTGATGTCGGGTAGCCGATGGCGCGGATAATATCCCACACCGCGTCCCAGGGAATCGCGGTCGGAACATCAAAGTATTTTTTTGGATTAAAATAAAGGATATCGGCAACCGCTCGCGGCAGATCGGCAATTCGCGCGCCATCCTTAATGTTCACGCCCGTGTCATTAAAAAGGAAAGCATCGGCCAGTTGGCGTGATATATAGTCATGACCGGCCAGAGTGAATCGCCGCGATACGCCGCTGACAATTGCAATGGAGCGAGACGGCTGGCTAATGACACCGGCATCAAAAAGCACTGTCTCGCAGGAAATATACGCCGGACCATGCAATACTTTTAGTCCTACCAGATAGGGAGGGAGGTCGATCGGTGATTTTATGGAGTATAAGCCATTCTGCAATCTAAACAGCAATCCTTGCAATACATAACGAGACAGAGTCACGTGCAGGGTAGAGGTATTGCGGATATTCCATAAATTAGCCAGATCGCCGGTATGAAAAACAACCTCGCCCATGGCCGCCAAATGAGAAAAACGTTCACCCGAGGAATCTCTAGAACGTGGCCTATTTTTAGGTGGTTTTAATGGCATGCGCTTTATTATTCTGTACTTATATGTATAGTATAAATAAACAGAAGAAGCTTGTCAAACAACTTATATTTACTTCAAAACCGCTTTTACTTTCTCGATTACCTCTTTCATCGAATTATTTGATTTAACAAGATAAGCCGCCACGCCCAGCTTTTTGCCTTGTTCAATGTCGGACTCCTGGCCCAAATTGGATAAAATAATAACCGGGATTTTCTTTAATTTTGGATCCTGCTTCATTTCT
>SICD01000046.1 GCA_009694865.1 Candidatus Magasanikiibacteriota bacterium | reverse complement strand
CCGGTGCGTGTAAAAACATAGCCCTGGTTATACAGAGAGTTGATGTTTTCGTCAGAAAAGTCTTTTATTGTTTGTTCACTCCACTTCAAATATGACATAACGAATTATGAATCGCGATCCCCCCTCGAGGGGGGTAGTGGGGGTGTAAGACCTTTGCGTCGCCGATCGCCGAGCGATAACCGGCCAAGCACAGGGCTCACACCCCCGTGAGGCCCCCTCGAGGGGGCATTTGAGCGATTGACAAATCTGTTCTAGTGAAGAGCGATCCAAATCCCAACCGTAACCACAAACGCCTGAATAAGCCAAAAGCGGGTGACAATTTTTTCTTCACTCCAACCTTTAATTTCAAAATGGTGGTGCAAGGGGGACATTTTAAACACGCGGCGGCCCAGGAGGTGGCGGGACAAAACTTGAATTATAACGGAAAAAATTTCAATATAAAAAATGAATCCAAAAAATAATAATAAGAGAGTTCGGTTGAGCGCGATAGCATTAATGGCCAAAAGCGCGCCAAGACCCAGCGCTCCTACGTCGCCCATTTGAAAGCGGGCGGGTTTAATGTTGAAGTAGGTATAGGCAATTAAAGCCCCTACTACGGTGGCGTTAAGCGGCATAAAGGCGGTACGGCCTTCAATCCAGCTTATAATGGTGAGGCCGGCAAAAGCGCTAATTAGGCAGCCGCCTGCCAGGCCGTCCAGTCCATCGGCTACATTAACTGCGTTGGCTGTGAACATTACAAAGAAAATAATTATCGGGATAATCCACCAGCCAATAGTGATCACTCCGTTAAATGGAATCCACAGCGTGTGCCAATTTTCTCCGAGTTTAACGTAGACCCACCAAGCAGTAATGGCGCCAGCAATAAATTGGAGAATCAGTTTTTCGTGTACCTGGATGCCGCGTTCTTGTTTGGAGCCAAAGATGCTAACCATTTCTCGAAAAGCCGTCCAGGGAATGGCGAATGTGTGCCAAAATTTCATGTACCACTTTTTGTGGACTTTAATGAGGTTGAGGCGGTGTTTAAGGCTGCGTAAGCGCCGTTCACCGCCAAAGATGGTGAGAAGATCGTCCGCGGCGCCAAGCAGGGCGGAGAGGCCCATAACGCCAATGGGGACGTAGGTGTAGCTTCGATCCCAATTAAATAGGATAGTAATAACGGCCACGGTGACGATAACGAGGAGCCCGCCCATAATGGGAGTGCCAGCTTTGTGTTTTTTTTCGCCCTGGAGAGTAAAATCATAATCGCCGCGGCGCGTAATTTTATATTTGTATAAAAATTTTGTTAAAAGCGGCGCCCACAAAAACGCCACAGCCGTGGCGCTAATTAAAAAGCCGAGCGATTGTTTGAGGAGGTAAAGTGATACTGGAGACATAATAGGTAATATTCTTTCAATATTTTTTTAGTATCTGTTTAATATTTTATTTTAGCGGTAGGAAAATATTGAAAAGATATTGAGAAGATATTAAACAAATATTATTAAACTTTGAGTCTTCGTATTTCAATCACTCGCGCGGTCTTTGCTTCGGTAAATGTTTCGTTTTGTTCGCCGGTTTTGTTTTGTTCGCTCCACGTTTGTGCCAGCAAGTCTTTCCCGGGTGCAGTAATTTCCATTTTCCCCTCACTCACGCCGTGGCCATATTTACCTTCACTCTGCCACGCGCGGGAGTGAGCGTAGTGGATTGTTATTCGTTGGTCGGCTTCGTTGTCATTCCGAGCGAGCCTCGCGGCGACGAGGGATCTCTGTCCGTCGTTGGGTGATTGAGACAGAGATTCCTCACCCCTGCGAAGGGGGTTCGGAATGACAAACGAGATAACGTCCGTCACCACCAAAATGTGGTTGCATTGAAAGGGGAGAGTTTTATCGAGCATCGTTATCACATCTCCGGCCATTACTTTACTATAATCATACCCGACCGTGATGCCAATAATTTGCACGGTATTCCGCTCGCTCACGTACGTTTTTACATCAATATTTTCTATGGGGCGCAGGCGTGAAATAAGCCAGCGAGCTATTTGGTGTTTGGGGACAATAAATAGTTTTTTTAAGATATCGGTTTTTTTACTTTCTAAGTAGTGCGTGCGGAGTACGTGAGTGACGAAGCCAGAACATTCTATCCCCAGGCGGTTGTCGATAAGAAATTTGCGGAGGTCGTCCGCGGTCATGGGCGCTCCGGTGTGTTCGTTGTGCAAACAACAGTCGCCGCTTTTTTCAAACAGCCCGGCATGTTTTTGAACAGAAATAATATACGCTTCTTCGGCAATTTCTTTAGGCGTGCCTTTGCCCACTAGTACCCGGAGTTGCCCCCGCTGTTTAAGTCGCGCATTATTAAAATACGGGCAACGCACACCCACCCCGACTTCGCCAGCGGCTCCGTCGAGGCGAAGCAGGCCTTTAAAGGGGAGGTTGAGGTAAGAGTGGATGAGAGTTTGGGCTTTGGGGGAGAGCATATTAAGGACTATTGACAGCATTGATGAAAATGAGTATCTTGTTAGCAGTTCTCGCTCTTGTCCACGGTGGACGGTAGTGGGACAACCAACCTTGTGAGGAGGTCACATGCATCCGTTGCCGAAGTTGGCAAAACCGCTACAGGACTGCGATCCGGAAAAGATGCGGCAGGTGACGAGGATCATCTTCGACTTTCAAGAACGTCCGTATACTTCGTCGGTCAGTTTCTACACGCCGACCGGCAAGATTCAGGACATCCTCCCGTTCGGCGCGGACCGTTCACAGGTGTCGATCTTCCGCGACTCCGCGCGCGAGCATCAATGCATCGTAGACGAAGTCTCACGGGTCACCGGGAGAACGTTCACGATGACGACCCACCCCAACTGCGTGCTGCGGGTGTGGCAGGCGTAGTAGGGGGGCAAACCCGCCCGCCGAAATCGTCGCCTTCGCGGTGACGGTCTCGGCGGGCGACTCGAAATCATCTTTCAAGATGGTTTTTTATTTTTTTTCCAATGTCATTAAATTCACTCGTATTTTTCATTATTCCTTTTGTGCTTTGAATGCGCAGTAAATCTTCGCCTGGTTTGGTGTTGGGGTATTCGATGACGGTGAGGCCGGAGTTGCGGAGTCTTGAGATCGATTGACGACGCAAAGGTCTTACACCCCCCGTGTGCCCCCCTCGAGGGGGGATTTTGCTGACCCGTTGGATGATTTGTGCGCCGTCGATAATAGTCTGTAGTTGGTAGTGAGTAGTTGGTAGCCCGAGTAACGCCGCGAGGTGCGCTTCAAACGTGGTCACCAATTTGTCATCCTGAGCGTAAGCGAAGGATCTAGTTGGCGACACTAGATTCTTCGTTTCACTCAGAATGACAGACCGTTGCAATTGTGATTCAAACGTCGTCGACGCTGGTTGCCGCGCATTTATCTCCAGCAAATATAATTTTCTTGTTTTTTCATCCATTATCACGTCAATTCCAAATAGCCCTTTCCATCCGTCGCGTCGCAACCGCCCGCCAACGTCGGTCGCTATCTGCTTATATTGCTTACGTTGCTTAGAACTTAGAACTTTACCAGGCAGACCCCAATCATTTCCCACAGCGGCAAACGGTTTGTCAGTAAACGGTGCAAGGCCGGTGATTTGGTAATTGATATTTCCACACAAAACTTTTTTGCCCCACACCACATTGTTATTGGTAAATACCGGGCCGGAAATAAATTGTGTGACACGCACTTCGCGATTGGGGAATTGGGTTTTTAATTCTTCAATTTGTTTTTGTGATTCTATCAGTATCGTCCCCAGGCCGGTGTGGGCATGGTTGAATTGGACGATGAACGGCCAGACCTCTCCCTGCCCTCTCCTTTGCAAAGGAGAGGGTCGCTTCCTCCTCCCCTCTGCAGAGGGGAGGACGGGAGGAGAGGTTTCGCTGTCCCACGTCAAATCCTTACACTTCATCACCTCATGCTTCGGCAAGTATTTTGTTAATGATCCGAGCCATTCAAGTTGGCTTAATTTTTGTTCCACGCGGTTAGCTAACCCTGCTTTGGGGTTGAGTAGTTGCCAATCATTAGTGGTGCATATTTTTTCGATTTGGGTAGTGTTTTTAAAAACGAGCACGGACGCTCCAGTCTTTTTTAACAGCAGTTTGGTGCGTGGGTGCGACAGGAGTTCGTGCGTATCCAGCAGTTTTTTTCCGGCAATCAAAAGCACGTTTTTATGCCATTTTGAGACCTGCTTTGCAAAGGGAGACAAGTTTGTTACAATGAAGTAGTTTTTAGTCGAGATGGGCAATCCGAGCGCGCGTTCAATATCGCGCGTTACGTATACGGCAGGCCTTAAATTAAGGGCTTGTTGGAGCTCTTGCATATGGGATTAGTTTAGCAAAAAATAGGCCTTTTGGCAATATGGAACAGCTTTATAAGGAACTTAAAAATTTTGGCAAAGTTAGGCCTAATGCGAGCCTGGCTAAGTTCAGTAATTTTAATATTGGCGGGCCGGCGGATTTTTTAATTGAAACAACCAAAACAGACACGTTGATTGGTTTATTAAATTTTTTATCCGGAGAAGGAATTGAGTATTTAGTTTTAGGGGGAGGGTCGAATGTGCTGTTTCCGGATGAGGGATTTCGAGGAGCCGTTATAAAAATATCAAATATCAAATATCAAATATCAAATTTGACCATTGATGCTGAAGCAGGAATGGATTTAAGCAAATTAGTTGAGCTCTCTATTCAAAATAAATTCACCGGCCTAGAATGGGCGGCGGGGATTCCTGGGAGTGTGGGCGGGGCGATTCGGGGGAACGCGGGGGCGCATTATGCGTTTACGGGCGGGGAGATGAAAGACACGCTCGAGACCGTAAGCGTGTGGCGAGACGGGGAAGTGGTGGAATTATTTAGAGGAGAGTGCGAGTTTGGGTATCGTGATAGTGTTTTTAAACACAACACGGATGTGGTGCTGTCCGGGCGATTTCAGTTAGTTATAGGGGGCGCAAAAAAAAGTTTGGAAATGACGCAAAAAATTGTTGCCGAACGACAGGCGAAACAAGATCATCATTCGTCAGCCGGGAGTTTTTTTAAAAATATTATGTTGGAGAAATGGCCGGGAGATGTAGCGAAACTTCCGGAGCGTTTTTTAAATTATAAAAAAATCGCGGCGGGCTGGGTTATTGAGCAAGTTGGGCTAAAGGGGTATCGGGTTGGTGGGGCGATGGTGTCTCCCAACCATGGTAATTTTATTATTAACCTAGGTGGTGCCACGCAGGCTGATGTTTTGGGGGTAGTTGAAAAAGTTACGATTGAGGTATATAATAGATATGGAGTGGAATTAGAGTCAGAGGTGCAGATAGTGAGATAAATTTTCAATTTCTAATTTTTAATTTCTAAACAATTTTTAATGCTCTAAATATGCAATATGATTTGGAGCCGCGGACAGTAGCTTTTAGTAAATCAGTCATTCTCAGCATCAGACAAATACACAGTAATGATATAAACCGCAATATTATTTCTCAACTGTTGCGTTCAGCCACGAGCGTGGGCGCCAATTATCGGGAAGCCAACGGTGCAAGCTCTAAAAAAGATTTTGGGAATAAAATTGCCATTTGTTGTAAAGAAATACAGGAGACTGAATATTGGTTAGAGTTATTAGCGGCAGCCGAACCAACGTTCATTGATTCATTACGAAATTTATGGAAAGAAGCACACGAATTGACACTCATTTTTAATAAGATATTTAGTAGTCTAAAGCAAAAAAATAATTAGTTTATTGTTTATAAATTAGAAATTAAAAATTAGAAATTTATCAGACTCTATGCAAATAATTATTTCCGGCAGGGGGTTAAAGCTTACCGACGCGATTGAGGACTACGTGAATAAAAAAGTTAACGGTTTGGAAAAATTTTTTAGCGGCATTATTCGCGCCGAAGTAACGGTGGGGTTGGAGACGCATCACCACAATAAGGGTGAGATTTTTTACGCGGAATGTAAATTAGAAGTACCGGGCCATTCGGTGTTCGCCAAAAAAACCGATAAAACTTTGTATAGCGCGGTGGATACTATGCGCGATTATTTAGAGGGTGAACTAAAAAAACACAAAGCCAAGCTCCGCGGCAATGAACGTAAAAAACAGTTGAGCGGACGGGATAATAAAGAGTACCATGGTGATGAATGACAAAATCCCCCGCCTCTACCTCATTGTGGCGCCGTTTATTATGGCGTTTGGTTGGACTTGGTACCATCTAAGCAAGCACGACCCGTGGCGGTTTGTGGGCATAACGTATCTGTTATGGATTGGGCTTTACCTGGGCTGGCAAGGCTTTAAATTATTATATTTATATCTCGTCCAACATTATCACCGACAGCAATTTTGGCAGGTCCAAGCGGTAGGTTTTTTGGATGAATTATTTTTTTGGTTAGCGCTCTTTTTCGGAGTCTTTTTTTTGCGGAATGAATTAATGAGTTTGGCGTACGTATTGGTTATTTCGGCGATAGTATTTTTCCGTACACGTCACGTTCTTAAAAAGCACCCAGCCAGTGAGCCGTGGCTCAAAACTCACACGGCCTTTTTTATTTTGGGGTGGTTTTTATTTCTCGTCAACTCGGCTTGCCAGTACGCGGCTTATCATTATTATATTTTGGACGCGAACGTAAAGTTTTTTAATATTGTGGCGTTTCGAGCGGTGGCCATGACGGCGCTTTGGATGTTTGCCTTTGTGATCGCATTGTTTTTGTATTCGGTTATTCGTCAGCGAATTTTGAAAATTATCCCCCTGTTATTGTGGGTAGCACTCTTTGTGTTTTTTATAGCGTTTTGGGTTGTGAACACTGGCATTTTATATTATTCCGGTTTGTACTTTAGCCCCGCGGTACTGGAACACACGTCTGGAGCGGGCGCGGTGGCGGCTAATGCCCTAACGCTGTATTTGATATTAGGAGGATT
>SICD01000045.1 GCA_009694865.1 Candidatus Magasanikiibacteriota bacterium | reverse complement strand
CTGGCGGGACGGACGGGACTCGAACCCGCAACTTCTGCCGTGACAGGGCAGTGCTCTAACCAGTTGAACTACCGTCCCAAATTTTCCATTGTATACTTTAGAAGAAAATTTAAACGATCTCTACCCCTACCACTTTTGAGAAATCGTTCTTCTTCCAGAGCATCTTGTTTATTTTGAAAAACTTCATAATAAATAAGTTGCCATGGAATTCCACTTGATGTAAAAGGCGTTTTGCCTTTGTTATGTTCTTCGGTGCGTTGTTTTAAATTGCCAGTTGAACCAATATATCGTTTTTGTAATTTTTTGCTAAAAAGTATATAAACGTAATACATACGTAATAGACTCTCCGCCCAGGGCGGATGCGCCTTGGGCGCAGAACCCGCAACTTCTGCCGTGACAGGGCAGTGCTCTAACCAGTTGTCAGCCCAAGGCTGATCCGCCTCGGGCGGAAACTATTCCAAATTTTGTAAGTCCAGTATAAATTATCTAACAAAAATTGTCAATCAGCTAAAACCTTTACAAAAAAACCATCATTCGCTATACTACTCTAGAGTAGCATCAAATATTGATTGTTGTCCTATGGCCATAAAAATCTTCATCACCGGCGGATCATTCGACAAAGAATACGACGAAATTGAAGAAAAGCTACTTTTTAAGGATACCCATATCCCCGAAATTTTAAAACGCGCGCGATGCACGGTGGAGCTTGATACTCGCACCCTTATGATGGTGGATAGCCTAGATATGACCTTCGCCGATCGCGCGGTGATTATAGAAAACTGTAAAAATAGCAAAGAAGACAAAATCATTATTACACACGGCACTAGCACCATGGCGGAAACTGCTAAAGCTTTAGGACAGGCCAAACTGGAAGACAAAACCATTGTGTTAACCGGTGCCATGATTCCTTATAAACTCGGCAAATCAGACGCTATTTTTAATATAGGAAACGCGCTTGGCTTTGTACAAACGCTTCCACCCGGTGTTTATGTGGCTATGAACGGAAAATACTTCAGCTGGTACAACGTAAAGAAAAACGAAAAAATTGGGCTATTTGAAGAACTTTAAAAATTTATATCTTCAATTAAAAGACTTAATTCCCTATTTATTTGTTGGCGCTCTCGGACCCTGCCCCGTAGAGAACCAACAGGTTATTCTACGGGGTTGACAAAAGTCTTTTTTTATTATACACTAATTTGCTCTCTCTATTTTTTTGAGAGAGAAGCAACTAGCTCTTTTCATTCTGTCCGTTATACCGTTCAGCAAATTACCACTAATTTTTTGAATGGTACAACGGCAGAAGCCAAACCCCTCTGCCCAGAAAGGCGACCATGGCCATTAACCGAACGACGTTCACCCTCCGTCTCCTGATGATCGCCATCAAAGCAATCGCCCTGTGCGCGATCGCGCTCCTTGGGATCATCATCATGATGATTTTTTCCTTGGGAGTCGGAACCATCGCGAGCGTGCCGCTGATGCTGATCTTCGCGCTGTGGCTCATGGTCTTCTGGCTACCGCGGAAAATCAAGGAGGCTTGTGACCACTCACAACGTCTCCCCAACGAGCGCTGAGAATTCAATCGTGCGCGCGGCACGACCCACCTTTTCGAGGAGGGACCCGCGCGCCTCCTCATACTACTAGCAAAAAATTTCTAAACAAAAATCCCTTGTCGAAAAACAAAGGATTTTTTATTAAAATTTATTTTTCATTAGCAGAAATTATTTTTTCAAAAATCTTGGCGGCTTTTTTATCATGCTGAGCCACGCTCTGTTTTAATTGTTGTAAAAAACCATCACGATCTCCTGCAGGAATTTTCTCTAACAATTTATGATACTCGCTAAGTGAGGTTACTAATTCTACGGTTAGTTCTTGTATACGATGCCTTCTATTTACGTCAAAACTTTCCAATCGTTTATGTTTCGTCCCAAATAAAGCTTTTAGCATCACCCCCTCAAAATTAGCCAATTCTCGAAACATACCAGCCAACATAGCAGTAGGAAGAGGTGGCGTTTCTAAAAAACTCAACACCTTTTTCCACCATTTTTCGTGTCGACAAAGTTCTGCTACTACTAATCCAATTTCTTGTTGTAACCGAAAAATATGCTCCGCGATACTCTCTCGAGGATGGAAATCTCGGCTCACTATTTCTATCCCTGGTGGCGTTCTTTTTTCAGACATACTACTACGTTATTAATTCCAAAAACTCTTTTTCTTCCATTACCTTCACTCCCAACTTTTCCGCTTTCGCCAGTTTACTCCCCGGATTTTCCCCCGCAATCACCGCTGTTGTCTTCTTGCTGACGGATTCACTCACCTCCCCGCCCAAGGCTTTAATTTTTCCCTTGGATTCATCTCGACTCATCGAGCCGAGCGTCCCCGTCAGCACAAATGTCTGCCCGCTCAATTTACCCTGTTTTTTAATTTTAGTCTCAATCTTAATCTTGACTCCGTTTCGCAACAGCTTCGCCACAAACTCCCGATTCTTTTTTTCCGCAAAATATTCAATAATCGATTTAGCAACTTTCTCGCCCACCCCATTAATCGCAAATAATTCTTCCTCACTCGCGCGCATTAATTTTTCGAGCGTAACGAAATGCTCAGCCAAATCTTCGGCGGTCTCCTCCCCTACTTGAGAAATACCAAGCGCGTTAATAAAACGCGCGAACGTCACTTCTTTGGCGTTGTCAATAGCTTCAATTAAATTATGCGCGGATTTTTCGGCAAAACGCTCTAGCGGCTCCAGGTCTCCAACTGTGAGAGTAAATAAATCAGCCGCATCTTCGATCAAACCTTCGTTAACGAGTGACTCAACAATTTTTTCGCCAAGATGATCGATATCAAACGCGTGCTTCCCTACAAAATGGACTAACCGCCCCAATTCCTGCGCAAAACATTTTGGATTCAAACAATAAATCGCCACTCCACTTTCTTGTTTCTGGTTTCTTGTTTCTTGTTTCTTTCCAACGTCCCCTCCGCACATTGGGCACTTGGCTGGCTGATGAATAATTTTTTCTTTCCCCGTCCGCATTTTCTCCAATACCCGAATAACTTTAGGAATAATATCACCAGCCTTTTCCACCACCACCGTATCCCCAATTTTGACGCCCAGCCTACCAATTTCGTCAAAATTGTGGAGCGTGGCGTGTGTTACGGTGGTGCCCGCTAACTTTACTGGCTCCATAAGCGCAACGGGAGTGAGCGCGCCGGTGCGGCCAATTTGCCAATACACTTCTTTAATTTTCGTTGTCCCCTGCTCGGCCGCAAATTTAAACGCAATCGCCCACCGCGGCGCTTTGCCGGTAAACCCCAGCGCGTCTTGATATTTTCGTTGGTTCACTTTGATGACGATACCGTCGACCCAGAATGGCAGAGAATTTTTTCCGCCCAAGGCGGACCCGCCTCTGGCGGGCTCCCATTCGTGATAAAATTTCAAAATCTCTACAACCGAATCGCACACACGCCAATGCGTATCCGTCAAAAATCCGAGCGCATGCAGTGTCTCAAGTTCTTCTTTCTGCGTTTCGGGAATTGGCCCCGCGGAAATGTCATAAGTGGTCAACGATAATCTCCGTTTAGCCACAATGCGCGAATCCAATTGACGAATCGTCCCAGCCGCCGCGTTCCGTGGGTTAGCAAACAACGCCTCACCCTGTTTTTTCCGCTCCTCATTAATTTTTTTAAGCATGGTGGTCGACAACCACGCCTCACCCTCGACAATCAAATCTTTAATCTTATAATCTTTCAATCTTTCAATCTTCAACGGAACACTTTGAAAAGTACGAACGTTCTGTGTCACATTCTCCCCCACCCTTCCGTCCCCGCGCGTCGCCGCGGTTTTTAAGTAGCCATTTTCGTACGTCAAAATAATATGCAGGCCGTCAATCTTCAGTTCACACACATAATTTAAATCCGCAGGACGCTTCCCTAAAGATTTTTCCAACATTTTTAAAATCCGCTCTTCCCAATCTTTAATATCCTCTTCACTAAACGCGTCATTAAAACTCCACTGCGTTACCTGGTGCGTTACTTTCTCAAATTTTTCCGCAGGCTTCCCGGCCACACGCTGGGTCGGCGAATCTGGCGTAACCATTTCGGGATGCTCTGCCTCAATCTTTTTTAATTCTTCCGTCAACCCTTCATACATCGCGTCCGTCACTTCCGGATCATTCAAAACATGATACCGATAACGCAAATCATCAATCTGCGCCCGCAGGTGAGTAACTTTAGATTGTAAATCTTTAGAAACGGACATAATAAAGCTGGTTTGCAGTTATTGGTTATTAATTACTGGTTATTAGTACCAATCGCTACTAATAACTAATCACCAATAACTTCTCTTATTTTAGCCAAAATTAACCACTTATCCACAACTTATTCTATCACCCCCTTGACAAAACTTCAAGTATGTGGTATACTGTTTTGTTGACGCTAGAAATCGCATCACCGTTTATTCGATAAAGTTTGTCGGCTAAACGGTGTCGCTATGGTCGTAGCGAAACTCCCTACGGGCAATTTTGGCCTGTGCATGGGTGCGCAGTGGCAGCCGGCGGGCAGCCATACGACTCGGCCAAAGCGCTTTGGCCGTCCGGACCGGAACCATGCCCGTAAGGATGGTTTGAGGGTTACACCCTCACAGAGCGCGGCCAGTGGTCGCGTACTGCCTACCCCGCCTGAAATGGTGGGTTGTGAGGGGGTGGTTCGCACCCCCAACAATGGACCCAGCTTGGGTCCAGGAGCTACCCGTATGGTAGTTTCGGTTCCGAGTTGGAACCGACAGAGTGCGGCATAGGCCACCGCATACTGCCAAATTGTCCATCTGAAATGATGGCCAGCAGGGGGGCACGGTCTAGCCCCCCAAATCGCGGAGCTGGTGCGCGGTCACCAGTCTCACTAGGGGACTTTGTCCCCCCGACAGCGATCAGCTCCGCACGGTTGGTATAAAGCCCACCCGTACCCAGGAGGGCGGCCGATTGCTGCACGGCCGCCCTCCACCTCTATCTAAATTTTTTCTCCGAAGAAATTTGAATAGACTAAAAAATCCACCTTAATCGGCGGATTTTTTATTTTTACAAATTACAAAGTTTAGCCCAGCGACGGAAAAACTTCAAATTCACGCCGCAGACGTTGCACATCTTTTTCAGTCAACACCGACCGTTCTCTCAAAAGGCTGATCAAAAAATTCATCTTCTCATCTTCACGCCGTAACTTAACAACTATATCTCCTTTTACATCAGCAAGCTTATCATCTAAATAAGCCTTATCAGGAAGATTGCTGACCGTATTTTCAAGATTATTAACCTTCTTTTCAATCACATCAAGTCTTTTGTCTACTGCCTCAAACTTCTTGTCCATACCTTCAAATCCAGCTGCCATGGATAGCGCCAATTCATCAATTTTCTCATCAATAGTTTTGACCATATAATTTTACTTGCTTGAGTCTTAGTCTGTTCATTAAGTATACACATGGCCAGAGAGGCTGTCAAACTAAAGCCCAATCAGCCCCACATACCAATCTGCTACCTGCCTCCCCCACAGCATTGCTACCAGCGTCGCAACCGACAAAAACGTTCCAAATGGTATTTGCGACTGCATCCCCTTCTTTTTAAAAATAACCAGCGGGAGCGAAATGAGGCCTCCACCCACATACGCGAGGAATAATGCCACTAGAATATTGGGGAACCCCAACAATGCCCCCATCACCACTCCCAGGCGCACGTCGCCTCCACCAATCCATTTGCCCCTAGAGACAAGGTATTGCAGAAGAAAAAATCCGCTAGCAATCAAGATACCGAGCAGTAAGCTATAAGTACTAAATCCTAAGAAAAAATAACTAACGACGAACGCAACGATGCTCCCCACCCAAACTAAATTAGAAATTATTAAATAATACTTCAAATCATACGCAAAAATAACCGTAAAAAGCGAAAAAAAGAAAAAATCCCGAAACAAAAGCGCGGGGACAATCTGATTAGAATTAAAATGATACCAACCCAAAAACAAAAAACCTAAACCCACTACTAATTCCACTACAAAATAATCCATTGGAATGATTTTCTTACACGTCCGGCATTTCCCTCGTAAAATTAAAAAGCTGACGAGCGGAATATTTTCAAACCACTCTAGCTGGCGGTGACAATGGACACAGACGCTTCGCGATGGCAATTGGATTCCCCGCTGTGAGCGGGGTAGGGGTGTGTGAGCCGTCGGGGACAATAAATCGCTTCCTTTGTCAATTTGTTTATAGGTTCTCCACATCCAAGAATTTAAATAACTGCCCAGGCAGGTACCTAAGAAAAATAGAAAAACATAACCAAACAATGGTGATAGGTTCATAGTGACCATAAGTATATCATAAACAAAACTAATAAACACAAACCCGGGGTCTGGGGCGACACTTGTCCTCCGCCAAAGGCGGACAAGGAGCCTATTTTAAACTGCCTTTATCAAACGGGAGGCGCCTGCCCGCCTCTGGCGGGAGTTATGGCGTCCCAGCACTATTTGCAATACTTTTTGCCTGCCCGCCTCTGGAGGGGTGACAAAAAGTATCTGTAAAAACAAAAAATCCTCCACTATTTTGGAGGATTTATTTTTAAACAGTCTTACTTACCTATACCAGTAGGCGAAACCTTAATCGGGCCGGTCAAGTCATCCACCGTGCCTTCCAGCGTAGCTGTAATAGTATAAGTATTCGCCCCTTTGGTATACACATAATTCAAATTTGGGGTCTCGGGGTCTGCCGGAATGTTCGGCATATACGCGTTAGCACAACCGCTCCCCTGCCACCCCTGGTCATTAAGGCACAGCGCGTTGCCACTACCCAAAACCATTCCCGCGCCACTGGGGTAATCGGTTTTATCACCATAATAAAATTCTAGAGCGCCCTGAATTTGTTTTAAATCG
>SICD01000044.1 GCA_009694865.1 Candidatus Magasanikiibacteriota bacterium | reverse complement strand
GGTATAATACCGTTCTCGCAAACGAGAGATGGCATTAAAAATATACAATACTTTCGCCATAATTAAAAAATGGAAGACTAACAAATAGCGTAGCCCTATTGTACACTAATTTCACTCTTTTGTCAAAATAAACGTGAAAAACTGTAAAAAAAAAGCATATTTCACGGTTATGCTAAAAAAAGACAATTTTGCGTTTGTGGGTGGTGATTTCGGTGTGCGTCATAAACAGATTTGGACAAATTGTGGGAAGGATTTAAGCAAATTAATTTTTCTTGTTAGTCTTCTTTTGTGTTTAATGGAAAATCAATTATTTTATTGTTTAGATCAGTAACTAATTTCTGACTAGGGTCGTCCCTCTCTCTTTTAATAGACCATTTCACGCAAAGAATAAGCTCGCCAGTTTTTTGATCATAGTCGCGTCCGCCATATAAAGGATAAAATTTCCCATGGCTTGAATATAATACAATTGAGCCTTCTGGTTCTCCCCATTGATAAGGCCCCTGTAAACCCTCCAGCTTTCCAGTTTTTTGTATTTTTTTAAATAGTCCTTTTTTTTCTGCTTCGGTTAGTGCCTCGATATGATATCCGAGTGAAGGATTTTCTGGTATTTGGATACCTATTTTACCCTCCGCTTTAATTTGTCTTTTGAATCTTTCTAGCCGGCCAGCATGAGGATCGCCTGGCTCGCGGTAATTTACAATCCCTTTTTTAATTTTATCGGACATAATTATTTTTTTGGGCTAACACCTAAATCTTTACAAATTTTTTTCGCCAGCCAATCATTAACTTCCGTGTGGCGCGGGATCGTGGACGTGAGGCGTAATTCAGGATTAAAAAATACACTGTGGCTACCTCCTTCGCGAATGAACACGCAACCCATTTGAAGCAAATAGCGAATTAACTCTTTGCGCTTCATAACTTAGGCTAATTGAAGGAGCTCGCGCACAAAACGACCGGATAATTCTTTTTTAGACAGCGCTCGGTTCACTTCAACAATCAACGATAGCGCCTCGCGTAAATTTGTTCGCGCTTCGGCGAGAGTGCGGCCTTGGGTATTGACACCCGAAATTTCTTCCACCCAACCCAGGTACCATTTACCGCGTTTTTGATACACGGCGGTGAATTGTGGTTTAAACATAGGAGAAATAATTATAGTGTTTAATAAAAATTATTATAGCGAGCGAGCCCTCACCCTCCGTCCCTCTCCCGCCGGGTAGAGGGGGGTTGATGGAAAATTAGAATTGCACCTTCACATTCTGCCGTTCAGCCGCCTCCGCCTGAAAAAATTCATACTTCGTAAACTTCATCATCCCCGCAAAAATATTCGTGGGAAAAACTTGAATCTTGGTATTGAAGTTTCGCACATTGCCATTATAAAATCGTCGTGACGCTTGAATTTTATTTTCGGTATCAGAAATTTCATCTTGCAATTGCAAAAAGTTTTGGCTGGCTTTGAGTTCGGGATAATTCTCCGTTACGGCGAAGAGAGTTTTGAGAGTTCCCGAGAGCATATTTTCTGCCTTCTCTTTGTCGGCGAGTGACGCACTCGGATTGTTGCTCGCCGCCATGGCCGCCGTCCGCGCTTCAGTTAATTTCACGAGCGTCTCACGTTCATGCGTCATGTAGCCCTTCACAGTCTCAACGAGGTTAGGGATGAGGTCGTACCGGCGTTTGAGCTGGACGTCAATATCACTAGTCGCTTCATCTACCTGATTTTTTGAACGGATGAGGCCATTATATGTAAAGATAAGCCAGAGAACGAGGAGTCCGACGACGATGAGAACGATGGTTGTGGGGGTCATATGATTTGACGAAATCATGCCTGATTCAACAGAATCATGTCGCGTAGTGTCCTTTGAAACGCGACCTGTCCTTTGAAGCGCGGCGTTAATTAACTTAAATTAAGCCAAAGGGTTGGCTTTTTTACCAAGGTAGTATATAATAGACGAGCAGAAATTACAAGTTAAAATGTCAAATTTCAAATGTCAAATCAAGCTCAAAATCCAAATACGAGCAAGAAGTATGATTTGGCAGAACGGCCGGCAAAATTTGGTGAGTCATCTATTCTTTTTGCGCAATCATTACCTGATAATTCGGTGAATCGTCCGCTCGTCAATCAGTTTGTTCGATCGGCTACGAGTACCGGGGCCAATTACATGGAAGCCGATGGCGCGGAGTCGAAAAAAGATTTTCGGCATAAAATTGGTATTTGTAAAAAAGAGTCAAAAGAAAGTATGCACTGGACACACATGCTGGCAGTAGCGAATCCAAGCAGAAAAGAAGAATGTCGTGTATCGTGGAAAGAAGCCCACGAATTAGCCCTGATTTTTTCAGCAATCATAAACAAAAGTTAGTTAATATTTTTGAGCTTTGGATTTGATTTGACATTTGAAATTTGGCATTTGACATTATGGTCACTCTTCTTATTTTCATCGCCGTCCTCGCTGTTCTCGTTTTGTCCCACGAATTTGGCCATTTTATTATGGCGCGTTTTTTTGGAATGAAAGTAGACGAATTTGGTTTTGGGTTTCCGCCCCGGCTGTGCGGGGTACGGCGTCTCAAGAGTGGAAAATTACAGGTCGTCTGGGGTAATAAGCAAGTCAAAGCACTGGAAGCTTCGGATAGTGATGTTGGCGGCACTATCTATTCTTTTAATTGGTTGCCGCTCGGCGGATTTGTAAAAATTAAGGGTGAAAATGGTTCCGAGGGCGATGATACTGATAGTTTTGCCTCTAAAAAAGCCTGGCAGAGGGCCAGCGTTCTCGTGGCTGGCGTTGTTATGAATATTTTCGTGGCATTTTCACTTATCACGTTGGGTTTTATAGTGGGCTGGCCGCAGAGTTTGGATGGTATGAGCGATGTAAGCCTGGTAAACGATCGCCACGTAGAAGTAATGCAAGTTTTGCCCGGCAAACCAGCCGAAGCGGCTGGAGTACAAGCGGGGGATCAAATTCTCGCTGTTGGCACGCTCCAAAACCCGCGCCTAGATGAGTTGCGCGTCTATGTTAACGCCCACAAAAATGAAACCATTGCCGTACGCATTATGCGTGGAGAAGAGAAAATGATAAAACAAATTCATCCCACCGTGTACGCGGATACCGGCCAAGGCGGTTTGGGAGTGGCCATTGCGGAAATAGGGACCGTCCGTTACCCTTGGTACCAGGCAATTGGTCGGGGGGCGGTTACCACCGCGCGGTATCTTAAAATTATTGTTGTATCATTTTATTTTCTTCTGAAAGATTTGTTTTTGGGGCACGGTGTGGGCGCGGCCGTTTCTGGACCCATCGGCATCGCGGTTATGACCGGTCAGGTGGCTCGAATGGGATGGGTCTATTTGATACAATTTATCGCCATGCTCTCGCTTAATCTGGCTGTTCTCAATATATTGCCTATTCCAGCGTTAGATGGTGGACGCCTTTTATTTGTTGTTATTGGAACAATTGTTCGTCGCTCCGTAACTCCGCGCGTTGAACAGACGGCGCATGCCATTGGTTTTTTGTTGCTTATGTTGTTGGTAGTAGCTGTTACGGTAAAAGATTTGAGCGTTTTTAGTGGGGTATTTGTGAATTTTTGGAATAATTTATTTTAGAAGGTATGGGAAATAACATGGTTGATTTTCGAGGCCATCGTCCGAGCGAGAATGGTGACTATTTACCGGATGATTCCGATTTGATTTTGTTTATTATCGAACAACATATACCGCCGGCCAAGCGAACGGAGCGGATGAAATATTTATTGACCAATCGCTATGACATTGGTTCGAAGGATCTTTTAGAGGAAGATTATATAGAAGTGGAACAGAAAACTGGAATTTCGCGAGCTAATTTCATGAGTGAATGGAGGAAAGTGAACATAGACGAAAGAAAATTGGTTCAGCCTCGCTCAAAGGCAGATATTTATGCTAATAATGACAGTCAATAAGCAACAAATCTGGAGTTATTAGTTTGATTGTGATAAAATTTCAACAATATGGATAAAGGCCGCTTTAATGGTGGTGGACCAAATGAACCACGACCTCGTAAGAGCGAGGTGTTTTTGGCAGAGACAGCGTACAATCGAGCAATTGTCGATAAAAAATTTGCCGAGTTGCGCCTTGTCTATGGTCAAAAATCTATCGTGGGTATGCGTGTTGTGTTACCGAATGATCCGGCGGTGTATGTTATTGACGCTATGTTGGACGAAGATCAGGGAAAGGTAAGGTTAAGAAAGGAAAAAGAGGGGCGTACCCTAAAAAGCGATTTTAAAATTACATTTTTAGAACCAGCGCCAACGCTGGCGCCCACCACGAAAAAAAAGAAAAGATAGAATTTAGTATCCAATTTTTTTACTTTGTTACACTATGCCAATAAGCAAAAAACAATTAGCAACCAAGACTAAGATTTTTTATAAAAAATTAGCTATTTTAAAGAAAAAAACTACGGTTATTTTCGCCAACCTTGAACAAGAAACGGCGCAAAAACAGATAAAAAACATTAAAAATAAAATTTCTAAATTATAATTAGGCAAGACTTTAATAATATGCCCCCAACAGACATTGAAAGACCTCAACCGCCAATAAAAGAAGCCGTAGCAGAGCAAAGCGAAGCAGCCCGTTCTGCCAAAGAAGCCGAAGAACAAGAAGAAGCCGGTGGAACAGATATAGAAGCCGCGCTAAAGGACGCCAGTAATGAAGTGAGGTTGTTGGTTAAAAAAAGTCAGGAAACTTTCGTTGGTCTTATGGCGGCAGCGAAAGAGAGCGGGGCTGACAAAAACGCGTTAACCGCCATGCACGCTGAATTGATTGGTATTCAAAAGGAAATGCAAGGTTTATTAGAACAACATCAGGCCGATCTGAGGGCGGCCCAAAGTGAAGCAGAAACAGCGGCTGGTAGTTTAGCGGAACTTGGCGACTTAGGCGCTGAGCTTGGTTTAGAAATGGAGGCCAACGTCTCAGCCAGTGAAGTACCGGCTGAAATAGTCGCGCGTTCGAGCGCTAGTGAAAAAGCACAGCAAATAATAGGTAAACACGTTGAGCGGGCTGGCAAGAAAATTGAGGCGCTCGGTGGCCGTGAAAGACTGCAGGCCGAAAATAATGCCGCGGTCGATGGCTTAGCTAAAGCCAAGATGGATATTCCACAAATTATCAACGGATTGGATTCTGCCGTTACAGCCGAGGCAATTCAGCGGGCTATTGTTGAAGTTGAAACAAATACGGATTCTTTGCCAAAAGAATCAAAACTAAAGTTTGAAAAAGCAAAAAATGATCGCGATACGGCGGTAAAAGACATTGAACAAAAGTTTGTAATTCCAGATGATTTGCGACAGGAACAAAACAAATTAATAGATGACCGTAAAAAGGTAGAAGAAAACATAGAAAAATTGGGGACAAACTATCCCAAGTTTGACGAGGCGTTAAAAAAGAAAGAGGCTAATCTGGAGTCCCGTATCGCTGCCGCCAAAGTTGAGATCGTTGCAAAAGAAGCCGAGGCAATTAATAAAAAATATATTGAAGTGGTAAAAGATATTGCCCTGAAAACCAGCGGTCCAGACGTGCTTAAAGGCTTGCTCAGCGAAGACAAAATTGATCAAGAACAAATCGCGACCGAGTTAGCGAAGCAGTTAGAGGGGCCGGCAACATCATTCTCTGTTGAAGCGTATGTGTATTTGCCCGGCTCTCTTTTGGAAAAAACACTCAATAAAATTCCCGATGATATTATTTTAAACCGAATGCGCGATCAGGCGCTAAAAGCGCGGCCAGAATTTTCCGCCCGTTATGAAGCGGCTTTAAAAAATGTTGTTGATGGGTACGCGAAAGAATCTGAAGAAATCAAAAAAATTAGTGAAGAAATGGACCGGATAGATAGTAGCTTGAAAGATTTAAAAACAAAAGCGAAAGTTTTAGAAGAAAAGTCAGATGAATATAAAAATTTAAAAAATCAATTTGATACTTTGGTGATGGATTTTAATGCACTCAAGGCTCGAAAACAATCGCTCGATACCGCCATTGATGACAAGCGATCCGTGCTTAAGCGTGTTGAGGACTCTGTGTCCTCGTCCAGAGACATTTCATTTGAAAACAACCCACAAGGCGCTATCAAAGTAGTCGCTGAAGAATTCAATCGGAAGGGTCGAGATACAAAGCGTCAATTGGGCTTAGATAAAATAGAGGATGAAGTTAACAAAATTGATGAGGTTGAGGCGTTAACGCAAAATCAGGGGGCAAAGGTGGAAGAGTCTTTTACAAAACTGGACAGTATTGATGCCGCCGCCGGGCAAGCAATAGCGCGATTTGATACATTGTTAAATTTTAAGGCGAGTGATCAACCAATGGATAGCGCGGCGATGCAAAGTAAAATCAAAGAAGCCCAAGGTTTGTTGAAGAATTTAGATTTTGATGGACAGGAACGCCAAGTATTGGATGATAAACGCAACGCCATGGAGCCAGTTCGCCGTGCTCAGCGCGCGCTAGAGAAGGTTATGGCAGATGAAAAGCCAACGGATCGGCCGACTACCGCAGAAAAATATACCGCACAACGCAGGCAAGAAGCTTTGTTAAAAATAGAAAATCTTATTCAGCACGTAGAAAATAAGAGCGGGCGTGATTTATTAAATGTTCAAGAAATTCGTAGACTTATTTCTGATGCTGAAAGTAAACTGCGTAAGCGCGAACAGGCAGAGGAAGCTGGGCGGGCAAACCGTGAGGCGGAAGAAAGAAAAGCAGCTGAAGCCGCGCGAAATACTGAAAAAGAGAAAATGGCGCAACAAGCAAAAGAAAAGCGAGCTCAAGAAATAAAAGGCGCGGTGTCACAATTTAGTGAAACCAAAAAAGCCGAGTGGCGCGAAGTCAAAAAAAGTTTGGCAGAAAAATTACAAGCGGTTCAGACGGCGTATACTACGTGGGAGACTAGCGCTAAACAGTTTCAGGCGAACCAGGAATTGCCGG
>SICD01000007.1 GCA_009694865.1 Candidatus Magasanikiibacteriota bacterium | reverse complement strand
ATCCTCGCGAGTTTTTTCACGGGGTTGTTTTTGATTTTGGTCCATAGTATTGACAATAGTTATTAGAAATGATAGGATTAAACGTTCTCTTGCTCCCTAAGGTTGGGGGTGGAGGGACATTGTTCGAACTCACAGGAGAACCTCATGATTGACGTCGCCCTGAGTCTCGCTGGGAAAAGCAAGCCGATGGTTTTTGATTGCACCAGCTCCATCACAAACATCGCGGAAAAAGTCGAAGTGATCAGCGACGTGATCAACTACGCCCGTCTCGGATTGCCCGCCCAGCTCATGATCGAATCAGGCGACCCCCACGAATCCAGGCCCAAAGAGTACGTCGTCGCGTACCAGAAGAGCTTGCAGACGATCGCTGACGCGTTGTCCATGAGCGGCGAGCGCTTCGCCGTCGAGGTGAAGCACATGCTCAGGGGCGTCTACAAGGCGACTATCACCTACACCAGCACCTGATCGAGTTCGTCACAGCCCGCCCGCCAGATCGTCGCCGCAAGGTGAACGGTCTTGGTGGGCGGCGCTCAACATCTCAAAAAGATGTTTTTTTGTTTATTGTTTCACTCGGTTTCCCTCTCCTCGAGGAGAGGGGCGCGGGGTGAGGTCTGGTTCGTTGGCAGACGCTGTGGAATTTGCCCTCACCCTCCGTCCCTCTCCCGCGGGGAGAGGGGAAACGCCGAGAGGAGCGGACACCATTAAATTTTCCGCCGTTTGAGCAATAATGAATTTACCACCACCGAGATAGAACTAGTAGCCATGGCCACCGAGGCAAAAATAGGGTTGAGCAAAATTTTGAAGAACGGATACAGCACTCCCATGGCCACCGGGATCAGAATGATATTATACCCGAAAGCCCATACTAAATTCAATCTAATAGTTCGCATGGTTTTTTTAGAGAGCGTAATCGCCATGGCTACCGAGCGCAAATCTTTGTTCACAAGGGTAATATCCGCCGCCTCAATTGCCACATCCGTACCCGTGCCCATAGCAATACCCACGTCCGCTACCGCCAGAGCGGGCGCGTCGTTTATGCCGTCGCCAACCATCGCCACGACGAAGGCTTTAGGCTTTAGGCGGTAGGTTGTAAGCGAATTATTTTGTAACTGTTTGATTATTTTTTCTTTCTCTTGCGGCAAAACTTCCGCGTATACTTTCTCAATCCCCACTTGTTTCGCGATTGCTTCAGCGGCAATTTTGTGATCGCCAGTTAAAAGTACGGGCGTGATTCCCATTTTTTTGAGGGCGGTAATTCCTGCAACCGCAGACTCTTTTATAGTATCAGAGACGGCGATCAGGCCGCTCAGCATATTGTCTACGGCCACCAACATCACAGTTTTTCCGCTCTGCTCTAGTTGTTCAATGGCCAATTGGTTAGGCGACTGGATGGTTACAGCGCGATCGTTCAAAAGTTTTCTATTACCAACGATAATTGTTTTACCGTTTATCTCTCCAACGATTCCTTTTCCGGCCACCGCTTGGAAATTTTTTACCGGCAGCAATGCGATTTTTTCTTCCTTGGCTTTTTTGACAATCGCTTCCGCCAAAGAATGTTCCGAGCTGTGCTCCAGCGACGCCGCAATTTGTAAAATTTTCTGTTCAGGAGTCAAGGGATCCTTCTCCGCGCGCGGCTCGCTCAGGATGACAGGCGCGACAACGTCAGTAACTGTAGGAGCGCCTTTTGTAATCGTTCCGGTTTTATCAAACACAATTATATTTACTTTGCCGGCTACCTCGAGCGCCGCCGCGTCTTTAATTAAAATTCCGTGCTCGGCGCCAATGCCGGTGCCAACCATAATCGCGGTGGGCGTGGCGAGACCCATGGCGCAAGGGCAGGCGATGATGAGTACCGCAACCGTGTTCAACATCGCGTACAAAAACGTCGGCGAGGGCCCAAACCAGTACCACACCACGAACGTTACGACGGCGAGCGCGAGTACAATCGGCACAAACACCGAGGAAACTTTATCCGCTAGTCGTTGTATGGGCGCTTTACTGCCCTGCGCATCAGTCACGAGTTTAATTATTTGCGCCAACATCGTTTCACTCCCCACTTTCGTCGCTTGAAACGTGAACGAACCAGTTTTGTTCATCGTCGCGCCAATTACGGTATCGCCGGATTTTTTATCGGTCGGCATGCTTTCGCCGGTCACCATTGATTCATCAATGGCCGATTCGCCGGAAACAATAACGCCATCCACCGGAATTTTTTCCCCCGGCCGCACGCGAATTTCGTCGCCAACGATCACTTGTTCAATAGGCAGATCAATTTCTTTTCCTTCACGAATAACTTTGGCTGTTTTCGCTTGGAGTCCGAGCAGTTTTTGAATGGCTTGTGATGTGCCCGCTTTGGCTTTGGCCTCAAAATAGCGGCCCAGCAAAATCAGCGCGATAATAATCACGGAAGTGTCAAAATACGGCATTGGGTCAAGGCCAATGCTTTTGACGACATTTGGAAACGCCGTTACCACTACAGAATATCCGTACGCCACTGTGGTCCCCATCGCGACCAGTGTGTCCATGTTGGTTGTTTTGTGTTTTAGAGCCGAGAGCGCGGCGCGATAAAAAATCCAGCCGATCCAAAATTGCGCTGGCGTGGCGAGCGCGAGCTGAACCCAGAAGTTTTTCAGAATGCCTGGCGCGGTTTCCATAAGTCCCGGAAAACTGCCCCAGAGAATCAGTGCTCCCAGAGCCAGGCTTATTATTACTTTAGTTTTCAGCTCGCGCAATTCTTGTTTTTTTTCGGCGCGCATGTGATTGTGCGTCTCACCGCCATGCCCCGCTGTCACAATGGAGGCTTGGTACCCCGCACCCGCCACCGCCGTTTCAATTTGTTTCTCAGTCACGCTTGGGTCGCAGTCTATCGTTCCTTGTTCTGTCGCAAGATTTACGTTTGCCTTCACAACCCCCGGCACATCTTTGAGAGCCTCTTCAATTTTGAGAACGCACGAGGCACAGTGCATACCTTTGATGTTGAATTGTTTTTTCATATATAACGAGTTTAAAGTACGGTAAATGATCCTCGATACATTCCCATAGAACAATTAAAGGCGATTTCGCCCTGTCCGGTTGGGGTAAATTCAATAACATTTAACCCGGGCGTTAAAAATTTTTGCAATTTTAGTTGGCGTGACGCCAACACGCTCGCGCAACCGGCCGCTTGGGTCGCGTCCACCTCCCACCGCACGGGTATGCCAGCTTTAACGGTAAAATGGCTCGGGAGATAGCCGCCACTCGACGTGTCAACTTTCATTTTAACCACTTGAGTATTGCCCGCAATCGTCACATTCTGGTCGCTCGTCACAGCTGCCCGGGTGGTTGATCCGCCAAAATTTAGCGGGTACCCCAGAATCGTCAGTCCATTTTGCATATTCCATAAGCCCAAGACCACAACCAGCGCTCCCGAGAATTGGAAGAAGAATTTTCCCGCTTTGCCTTTAAGCGCGTTCGATGCTAAGCCCAGGGTAAAGAGTGCCGGCGCGGTCCCGAGCGCGAATACTCCCAAGCTCGCGGCGCCAGTCCAAAAACTTCCCGTCGTCAAAGTGTAAAGTTGGAGGGCTTGCGTAAACCCACACGGCAAGAAAAACGTCCCGGCACCTAAAAAGAACGGTGCCAACGCATGTTCTTTAGTTTCCAGTTTGAAAACGCGTCGCCCCAGCCATTTTGGCCAGTGAATCATTCTTGACTTAAGCCAGTTTGGCGCCAGGCCGAGCATGTCGAGCCCCATGATAAACATATAATTGGCCGCCGCGAGTGTAATCAGTCCGGTGATGAGTGGCGACGGCGTCAAGAAACCACCAACCATTCCCAACACTCCGCCGAGCACAGCATAACCAACAACCCGCCCAACAATAAATAAGAGCACCGGTCGCATCCGCCCGAATTTTTTGGTGGACTGGAATCGTTCATTAAATTTTGCCGCGCTCGAGAGCAAAAGTCCACCCGTCACCGCAATGCACGATGAACTGGCTGCCACGAGCCCAATCACAAAAATCGCCCCCAAGCTCATGCCAGCGCCAAACGTAAAACTGGTGTGGAAGAGGCCAAGAGCTGAGAGTAGTTTCCCCAGGATCAGGACCAGCGCAAACAACCCAATCAACTTAAGAAGTGATGGTCGCCGCGCGATGGGGAGTTCACAATTTTGATTTTGTTGAGAAGTCATAAAATAAAAAACCTAGTGAAAAAAATGATGGCACAAGTACGTCGTTGTCATTCCGAACGAATGTGAGGAATCTCTGGCTCACCAAACGACGGACAGAGATCCCTCGTCGGCTATGAAGCCTCGCTCGGGATGACAGACGCTCTTCCCAATCGTAAAATCACTAGGCAAAAAGTTTTGGTTGCACAATTCCTCGTGCAAAAATATGAAGCAAAAAATTATATAATCTAAATCCGAGGTGTGTTTTCTGATATTTTTTTAATCGCAGGGCAATGTCAGGCGGATCATGATCAAACAGTAACTGCCAGCAAGAGAATACCGCGCTAAGCGCAATCGCCAGTAACGTCAGTGACGGAGTAATTGCCGTAAATAATTTTTGCCATATGCTAATGTGGTCCAAAATTTTCATGGGGCACATCGCCGATGTTGCCCCCATAAGCGGGCAATCGCTCATACTCATTCCTTGTTCCAGGCTCATGCCAAGGCAGAATAAACCAAAAACACTTACCATTATAAAAATGGTTGTGAGCAGAATGGCGGTGACTTGGGAAAGTTGTTTCGCAAAAGATCGCTTCATACTAAAAGTAGTATAGTACGTTACTAGAAATAGATCAAGATTAGAAAGATTAGCTTAGAAAGATCAGCCCGCAAACAACATTTAGCGCACCATATGCTCCGATTCTGTTGCCGCTGGCCGGTCAGAATCCCCAACATCAACTGTAATCGGAAAGGTTTTTACCACGCCGTCAATGTTGAGCTGAGCAAAAATAGTGTAGCGTCCGGCCGAGGGGAAAAGGGCGGAAAATTGCACTTCGCCGTTCAATGGTTTTTGTTCGGTAAGGGGGTGGACGTGAAAAAAATCGTCCGGGTGGCTGTGGCGCAACAGCACCACATGGCCATACGCCCCGAGGTAGGGATCAATTATAGCTGGTTGCTTATTTTTTGTGACCACAAACGTCAACAAGGTTTCTTTGTTCGTCATCAGTGGTTCTTCTATCACAAGCTTGGCATGGGTATCGCCGTCTACATCGCTATGATCAGCGTTTGGGGTAGGTGGAATGGCGTTAGCGGTTGGTCCGCCAATGAGTACCGGCACGCGCCACACTACCGCCGGCTCCGTGACTGGCGCAATGTCCACATACAACTCATATTGCCCCGCCACCGCAATCGTTGTGGTAACGCTCCAGGAATTATTTAAATATTCCGGGTGAAGATGCTGAAAATTTGTCGCGTCATTGCGCGCCAGAATAAAGTGCATTTTTTTTTCATGCTCAATTTTTAAATCATCAGCCGTTAATTCCTGCCTTCGCATTCCATACAACTTAAATTTAAAATTAACCAGGCCGGGCTGTAAGTTGTTGTTTTTTACCAACGCCACACGCGACCCCGCCAACACCGCGCCGGAGGCGATCGTTATGTGTTCGCTGCCTTCGCCATACACGGCGTGTTCTAGAGGAGGATGGGGAGTGGTTGTAGCACAGCCTGCCCCGAGCACGAGGAGGAAAAGCGGCAATGATGTAAAGAAGTGTTTTTTCATAGGAGGCTTAAATAAAACGAATAGGATTGAACTCATTTAGTGTTATCACCACCGTTGGCTCAACGTGGCCAAAAATTGACAAAAATTTTTGGCCTGTCATCCTGAGTCAGAGCGAAGGATCTAGGTCGCTCAAAATGGCTTGCCGAACTAGATTCTTCGTTTCACTCAGAATGACAATTGGCGAAACCCTGTATGAGTTCATTGTGAAAGAAAGTATAGCGTTAATTGATGTGTGGGTCAATGTTCGTTGTGCTATTCAGTTCTTTCCAATTGTCATTCTGAGTGAAACGAAGAATCCCTTTCACTTGGCCAAAATGACGGTGAGAGGGATCCTTCGCTCCGACTCAGGATGACAAGTGATAGTGCGTTGTTGGAAAGAACGGAATAGTTGCTAAGGGGTGGATATATAGTAATGAAAAAGAAAAAAGGGCGCCCCACGAATGCGGGACGCCCCTACACCAAATATTTTTTTATTCTGCCAACGGCGGCGGCACTTCATCTCCCTCGGCACCTCCGGCGGGCATCTCCTCTTCCGGCGGCTCACCTTTTTTAACCACTTCCCACACCTGCTCCTGAATTTTTTTGAGTAATTTTGGATTTTCTTTTAAATAGCGTTTCACCGCTTCGCGACCCACCCCAAGTTTTATTTCCTCTCCGCCAGTTATAAAAGTATAGGAGTTGCCTTTTTTATCAATCACTTTATACACCACACCCGTGTCGAGGACATCGCCCGAAACCGAAATGCCCTCGTTGTACATAATGTCAAATTCACAAGTGCGAAATGGCGCGGCCACTTTATTTTTTACCACTTTTACTTTTACGCGGTTGCCAATAATTTTTTCGGCTTGCTTAATTTGCGCCGCGCGACGAATTTCAATTCGGACTGACGAATAAAATTTTAAAGCCATACCACCAGTCGTCGTCTCGGGGTTGCCAAACACAATGCCAATTTTCATGCGGGTCTGGTTGATGAAAATAACAATGGTTTTGGATTTACTTACCACTCCGGTGAGCTTTCGCAATGCTTGGCTCATTAAACGCGCTTGTAAACCCATGTGACTGTCCCCCATGTCACCTTCAATTTCGGCTTTGGGCACGAGTGCGGCCACCGAATCCACCACCACCACGTCCACCGCGTTCGAGCGCACGAGTGTTTCCAAAATTTCTAGGGCTTGTTCACCCGTGTCTGGTTGTGAAATTAAAAGTTCGTCAATTTTTACACCAATTTTTTTAGCATAGTCGGGATCGAGCGCGTGTTCCGCGTCAATAAATGCCGCGATGCCCCCTAACTTCTGCACTTCCGCCACAATGTGCTGGGCCAGCGTGGTTTTACCGCTGGCCTCCGGACCATAAATTTCAATCACGCGGCCGCGTGGTACGCCGCCCACGCCCAGAGCAATATCTACCGACAAACAGCCCGTTGAAACCGCGTCTACCTGCATGGCTTTAGATTCCCCAAACCGCATAATAGCGCCCTCTCCAAAGCGGGTTTTAATTTGGTCAATTGCGCTCTCGGCGGCCTTTAACTTCTGCTGTACCTCCTCCGATATTTTGGGCATAAGTATTAGTTCAAAGTTATAAAGTTCAAAGTTCAAAGTCACCTGACTTTATAAACTTTCAACTTTTTAACTTTCACCTTCATTACAACCCCACCTTATCATTATTTGAATTTATATTCAAGCCCACCAAACCTTTGCCAGGGCGAACGACAATATGGCGCACAATGGTGGTGGTTTTTCCATACTTTTTACTAGCCGAAATGGTAATGGTGTTAACCCCGGGTGTCAAATCAAGATTTGTTATAAAAATGCCTTGTTCGTTCACCATAATATTTTGCTCATTCACAGTAAGACGAGCCGCCCCCGTGGCAGTGCCTTGTATTATGATGCTCCGGTCGTTCACGATCGTTCCTTCGTCCGGTGAAAATACCAAAAGATGTGGGGGCTGAACAATGCCGGCCACCTGCCAGGCCAAATATCCCGCCAATAGAACAATGCCGCCGATGCCGCAAATAGTTCGGGCCGCGCCCATGAGGGAGGCGAAGGGGAAATAACGCGGGCCGATTGTCGGGTGAATTTGAGGGGCATCTTCAAGACCAGCTTCTTTAATCATTTGACGGACTATTCCATCGCGGTCCAGCCCCAGCACCTCGGCGTATTCTTTTATATAGGCCAAGCGATAGGCTTTGGCTTTTGGCAAATCGTAAAATGCGCCACTCTCCATGGCGGTTAGAAATTTTTGCGGCAAACGTGTTTTTAAGCTCGCCGACTCAATAGTTAGCCCTTGGTCTTCCCGGCGCTGCCGCAGTCGTTCTCCTAAACGCACCGCCGGTGGCAAATTTTTGTAACAAAAAACCGACATAAAAATTTATTCTGGTTTTTCTTCTGGCGTTTCATCAAACACCGTCCCTCCCGCGTCCATCGTCTGTTCATCGGCGGGAATTTCTTCTTCCGAGGGGCGCAAATGTTCGGTGAATAATTCTCGCGGTTTAGCGCCATCAGCCGGCCCTACTATACCACTCTCTTCCAATTCATCCAAGAGCCGAGCGGCCCTAGCATAACCCACCTTCATGCGGCGCTGGAGTAACGAGGCGCTAGCCTTACCCGATTCTATCACCACTCGCTTGGCTTCATCAAACAGCGGGTCATGATCATCGCTGGGTCCGCCAAACATATTTATGGTGCCACTTCGTTCGTTCGACTTGGAAACAATGGATTCATCGTAACTGGGCGGTTCGTCGCCTTTTAAATATTCAACCACATTTTTCATTTCTTCTTCCGAAATATACGCGCCTTGGAGGCGTTTAGGTTTAGATAGCTCCGCGGTTAAAAACAACATGTCGCCGCGCCCCAGCAGTTTGTCGGCTCCTTGGCAATCTAAAATAGTGCGCGAATCCACAATGGAAGCTACTGAAAAAGCAATGCGTGCCGGAATATTAGCCTTCATAAGACCGGTAATCACTTCCACGCTCGGCCGTTGCGTAGCCACAATTAAATGAATGCCAACCGCGCGCGCCATTTGCGCGATGCGGATAATGCCCGCCTCCACTTCGTTGCCGGCCATTGCCATAAGATCTGCCAATTCGTCGATTACAAACACAATGTAGGGCAATTTTTCCGCCGCGGTTTTATTATAAGACGCGATATCGCGTTTGCCCGCCGCCGAAAGCACGTCAAAACGCCGATCCATCTCGCCAATCGTCCACTTTAAGGCGTTCACCGTTTTCAGCGCGTCGGTAATCACTGGTGTGAGCAAATGGGGAATACCATTATATAGTGTCAGCTCCACTCGTTTAGGATCCACCATTATCATACGGAGCGTCTCGGGGGTATTTTGAAAAAGAAGGCTTAAAATCACGGTATTAATACACACGGTTTTGCCCGAACCAGTGGTGCCGGCAATAAGCAAGTGGGGCATTTTGGGTAGCCCTGCGAACCATACTTTGCCCGCCACGTCTTTACCAATCGCGATCATCATATTATGTTCGCGCACTTTAAATTCAGGGCTCTCTAATAGTTCGCGCAAGGTTACTGTAGCCACTTTTTGGTTAGGCACTTCAATGCCAACCAACGATTGTCCCGGAATGGGCGCTTCAATACGAATGGGGTGGGCGGCTAAAGAGAGCGCCAAGTCATTAGCCAAGCCCGTAATGCGCGTGAGCTTGATTCCCGCCGATGGCTTAAGTGAATATTGCGTTACCGTAGGGCCTACTCGTATCTCGCCCATATCTACTTCAATACCAAAATTTCGTAGGGTGTCTTTAATTACTTGGGCGTTACCTTTAATATCACCGGCGCTGGGTTTGCTTTTTGAGGTGTGCAAAAGATCCAAGCTCGGCAAAGCGCGGTACACTATCGGAGCGGGTTTTATCTTCATAATCTCACCATCGGGTAGAGTATCTTCCACGACCGCTTCAGCGCCCTCTTCCTCTTCAGACGCTTCCTGGCGCGCCATTGTCTTATGTTCAAAAACGCGGGTCTCTTCATCGGTGTCAGCATTATCGCTGTCTGATTCCGGCATTGTTTCACCAGTATCGGGCCGACCTGTTTGGTAATCGCCGCGAATAGTTAATTTAGCCGCGCGCTTTTTTTGGAAAGAATTAACTAGCGCGATAAGGGTATTCCCCAAAAAGCCCAGTGCCAGAAAGAATTTTTTGTGGAGGTTAACAATGGTCGCGAGCGAGGTGTTGAATAAAAAAATAGTCGCTAAAATAAACAGTCCCACCAGAATTACAAACGCGCCCCAGTAGCCAATATAGGTTATGAGAGGCCAGGCCAAAATAAGGCCCGCTAAGCCGCCGCCGTTGCCCTGCATAGCCGCACTGACCATTTCAGTAACCGGTTTCCCCAAGTGAATCAGGCCGTTACAACTTAAAAAAAACAAGGTCGCTCCCAAAAGATGAGTAGATCGGTATTCATATTCCAAATCTTTGATAAGAAGAATCGCATTAACAATTAAAATAAGCGGAAACAAATAGCGTACCTGCCCAAAAACCAGCGCGAGCAAAGAGTCAATAAATTGGCCGGCCACGCCCGCCGCCCCAAAAAAACTTAAAATGCTCAAAACTCCAACAATTAAAAGAATCACCGCTAAAACTCCCTGGTTAATTTCCGGGTTGGGGTTAACGCGTTCGTACCAAGTAACTTTGCGGCGCCGACGCGGGTAACGAGGGTAGGGCATGAAAATTTGATATTAATAATCTAACCGAAAACAATCATCACTGGCGTGAGAAGTAATTGTAATTAGTATAGCATAAAAAAATCCAAAATCCCAATGTCAAATGCCAAATAAAATTCCAATGACCAAAATACAAACCTGTGATTTGGATTTTGAGCTTGATTTGACATTCAAAAAATTCGCCGGGAGGGGCGAATTTTTGTTCTTTTTCACCGACTACACTGCGAGAAGACCTGCATGTTTTAGCTAACGAGCCGAAGCTAGAAAACGTTACCAAAAAACATCGAAGATGTTTTAGTGGTAAAAGAGAGAAATGTTTTTTAGCATTCTGTTCGGTTAAAACATCAACTCTTTCGCAGTGTAGTCGAAGAAAAAATATTTTTTAATTCGCTTTCCATTGTAGAGGTGGGAATTGAACTTGTCAAGTGTTGATAAAAAATAAAAACAGTCCCGAGTATTCGGGACTGTTTTTAGGGTGTCGCGAAGGTGTCGCGAAGGGCACCCCTCCTTGAGTCCCAGAACGGGACGCGTGGATCCCGAGATGGGATAAACAACAACTCTCACGACACCAGTCGCGGCCCCCAGACGATGACCTTGCGGATGGGGCTCACGAAGATCGTGACGTTGGCGGGCGGGGTCGTGGTCGCCGGCTGGGCGTAATCTTCGGCCTGAATCTGGTCGCGGAGCTGCTTGAGCTCCTCATCCGAGATCGTGATCCGACCGTGGGCTTCCAGGAGTCCCTCGTAGGTTTCGAGACCTCCAGCGAGTGTGTGGAAGGGCGGGCCGATGAACAGATTGCCCACCATGAGAACGCGGCAGTAGCCGCACTGGCACCAGGGGCAGGGGACAATGCCGATGTCATCCATTCTTCACCTCACGTACCCATTTAAGGGTCGTTGTTTGCATGCACTCTAAAACTTTTTTTAACTTTTGTCAATCCTGTTGCGGAAAAAAAATCCTCCGACGTTGTGTCGGAGGAAATTTTATGAAGCAGTTCGCCATCCCGCTCATTATCATAATTTGATGATAACGAATGGGATGATGAGGCGAACTGCTGAATAAAGAACTATGCCACACCACCCGCCTTTCTTTTGTTGAGGGTGATGGGGGGGGCGTCAGTCGCGACGGCGGGGGCAAGCGACGATGACGTATGCGACGATATTCGCGCCGACCCAGTAGAACGGGTAGGCGAGCGTCGCCAGCGCCTGCCGGACGACGAGCCCGTTGTCTCGTCCGAAGCGGGTCATGAAGTTCATGGCCGTCTTCTTTCTCCCGCGTTTGGCGGGGGTTGTCTAGGCCATCGCCCGCATCCTGTTCGTGCACTCGGGCAGGGCGATCCAGGCAATCGCGTTGATGCGCGGGGTCGTCGGCATGATGGCGATGCGGACGCGCTTCTCGGCCACCACCGTGCACGGGTGGGGGGAGCCCATCAACTCGATGGTCGGCGGCGACAGCACGCTCGAGCGCCCGCTAGCGAGATCCGCGATCATGTCCGTGAGCGGGAGGCTGTATGCCCCGTCGAGGTAATTCCCCTCGACGGCGCTGTCGAGTGAGGTCAGACCATCGACCGGGCTCGCGAACGGAGCCAGCACGATTTTGTCGCCCACCATCAGGATGTAGCAACAATTGACACATCCCTTGCGGGTGATGATGCGTAACAGGGTCTCTGGTCTCATGGTAGCTCCAAAAAGTCAACAATGGGTGGGGTCGCTGATAGCGACTTGGGTGGCAAGGGGGAGAAAAAGCGCTAATTTTAGCGAATTTTCTACCCCGTACCACTCCGAAAGCCTTTAAAAAGAACATCAAAAAACTCAGAGTGCTTAAGTTTACAACTAATTAGTCAATTTGTCAAGCGGCACGTGTTTTTCAATGGCCGCAAGTAAAAAAATTATTTGGTAAAATAAATTCCAATTGTGGATAAGTTTATTTACAAACTTGATAGCGTAACAGATTTTATCTAGTGTTAGCCAAAATTCAGCCACCACTTGACAATCGCTTGTCCCCACGTTCTGGTTTGACAGACTGATTTTTTTAAGGTATCATAATGCCACGTCTAAACTTCGTACTACTGGCGTGCTCTGTTTTAGCTAATTTAAACTAAAACGAGGCTCTCGGTAGGGGTAACAACAATTTCATGCCCCAATTGCTGTCCACCTCGCTTTGCTTCGCTGAAAAATAATTATTTTTAACCCGAACACTTTGTTGCCGGGATTTTTTTGTTTTATAACTACTGGAGGTTGTCATCCCGAGCGAGGCCTCGCGGCCGACGAGGGATCTCTGTCCCGTACAACAATCGGCGAATTGAGACAGAGATTCCTCCTTCGTCGTCGGAATGACAGCCAGCTGTCCACCACCCTTTCACCTTTACACCTTTTTACTTTCACCTAACGTTTTTATGCCAACATTCAAGCAACAAAAACCCACCAGTACCGAACGGGTATTTTTTACCGGTCGCCCCCCCGCGCCAACGCCCGACTTAATTGAAATTCAAAAAAATTCTTACGATTGGTTTTTAAAATTTGGCATCAAAGAATTATTTGAAGAAGTTTCTCCCATTACCGATTTTAGCGGCCGCGATTTAGAACTGCATCTGGAAGAATACTATTTGGATGAACCGCGTTTTGACGAAGTCACCTGCCGACAACGCAACATAACCTTTGAATCTCCCCTGCGCGTCAACGCCCGCTTGGTAAACAACAAAACCAAGTCCAGCAAAACCCAAGAAATTTATTTAGGCGATGTTCCGGCCATGACGGAACGGGGAACTTTTGTAGTGAATGGTATTGAACGCGTGGTGGTTTCCCAGCTCATTCGTTCGGCTGGCGCTTTTTTTACCGCGGAAAATGTGCGCGGTCGGCGCTACTACGGAGCCAAAATTATCCCCAACCGCGGCGCGTGGATTGAAATTGAAACCGACCAAAATGGCGTTATTTGGATTAAAGTTGACAGAAAACGTAAAATCGCCGCCACCTCGCTGTTGCGTGCTTTTGGCTACGAAAACGACGAGCAAATTCTTGCTAGCTTTAAAGCCGTTAACAACCACCCGCACATCGATTATGTTGACGCGACTATTAAAAAAGATTTGGCCAAAACCATCGACGAAGGTCTGATTGAAGTTTATAAGCGTATTCGTCCCGGTGATTTGGCCACGGCCGACAATGCCAAAAGTCTTATTTATGCCATGTTCTTTAATTTTGATCGTTACGATTTGGGTCGCGTGGGTGTGTATAAATTTAATACCAAATTTGATCTCGGTTACATGGCCGAAGATTACGACAAAAAAGAAAATCGAGTTTTGTCCGCTGAAAAATTATTATTAGTACTTAAAGAAGTAGTGCGTCTTAACATTTCTCAAGATGAGCCCGATGACGTGGATCACCTGGGCAACCGTCGCGTGCGCGCGGTAGGAGAATTGACGCAAAATCGTTTCCGGGTGGGCTTGGCGCGCATGGAGCGCATTATTAAGGATCGCATGAGTACCTATGAAGTAGAACAGCTCACCCCCAACAAACTCATTAACGCTCGGCCGGTAACTAGCGCGATTCGTGAATTTTTCATGAGCTCCCAGCTTAGTCAATTCATGGATCAAACCAACCCGCTCGCCGAATTGGAGCACAAACGTCGCCTCTCGGCCTTAGGTCCGGGTGGACTATCCCGCGATCGCGCCGGGTTTGAAGTGCGCGACGTGCACACCACCCACTACGGCCGCATTTGCCCCATTGCCACCCCGGAAGGTCCAAACATTGGTTTGGTCAACCACCTGTCTAGTTTCGCGCGTATTAATGAATTTGGTTTTATTGAAACCCCCTATCGCAAAGTGCTCCGCGAAGTGGCCAACGATCCTAAACTCACCGCCGGTGAAATTCTCCGCGGTGTAGTGGAAGGCCTGGCTGATGGCACCGCGATTACCGCCGAGGTTGCTAAAAAATTAGCCAAAAGCCAGCTTCTCGCTATTCCGGTAAAACCACGTGTCACTAACGAAGTTTTGTATCTCAATTCTTTTAAAGAAGAAAGGGTTATTACCACCACGGCGAACGTGGCGGTAGATGAACGGGGTTATTTTAAAGATGAGCGCGTCCCCGCCCGTGTCCACGGGAACCCCGGTGTTTCAACCACAGTTGATTTAGAATACGTAGACGTCGATTCCAATCAAATTGTTTCCATCGCAACCTCCTGCATTCCTTTTTTAGAACACGACGACGCGACGCGCGCCCTCATGGGTACCAACATGCAGCGCCAAGCCGTGCCCTGTATTTCGCCCCAGCCGCCCATTGTGGGAACTGGTCTGGAAAAAGCCGCCGCGCATTATTCTGGGCAAATGGTGGTCGCGCCCGAAGACGGTGAAATTACCGCCATGGACGGAGGCCAAATTACCCTCACGACCAAAAAAGGCACCGAACACAAATACACTCTCAACAAATTTAACCGCTCTAATGCCTCCACCTGTATTAACCAGCACCCCACCGTTGATGTGGGGCAAAAAGTAAAGCGCGGTGACCCGCTGTCCGATGGTCCCGCGATTCGGGATGGTGAATTGGCGCTTGGCCAAAATGTTCTGGTCGCCTACATGGTGTGGGATGGGTTTAATTATGAAGACGCGGTCATTCTGTCGGAGCGCATTGTGCAAAAAGATCGTTACAGCTCCATTCACATTGAAGACTACACCATTGATGTCTGCGAAACCAAGCTTGGTCCAGAAGTCATAACTTCCGATATCCCGAATGTCAGTGAAGAAAAATTAAAGAATCTGGACAGCGAAGGCATTATTCGCATTGGCGCCGAAGTAAAAAGCGGCGATATTTTGGCGGGTAAAATTACCCCCAAAGGCGAAACCGAACTCTCGGCGGAAGAGCGTTTGCTTCGCGCCATATTCGGCGACAAAGCGCGCGATGTGCGCGACTCATCGCTTTATTTAGAACATGGCGAACATGGCAAAGTTATTGACGTTAAAATTTTCTCCGCCGAAAATGGCGATAAACTCGAACCGGGCGTTATTAAGCAAGTGCAGGTTACGGTGGCCGATTTGCGCAAAATTCAGGTAGGCGACAAAATGGCTGGTCGCCACGGTAATAAGGGGGTGGTTTCCCGCGTGGTACCAGTATCCGATTTGCCATTTCTAGAAGACGGTACACCGGTTGATATAATTCTTTCTCCTTTAGGAGTAATTTCGCGTATGAACTTGGGGCAACTGCTTGAAACGCATCTGGGCCTCGCCGCTAACGCTCTCCAGTACCGCGTGGCCACTCCGGTCTTAAACGGTATTAATGAAGATCAAATTAAAGGCGAACTTGCCAAAGCCGGTTTGCCCTTAAGCGGTCAGGTACAGCTGTTTGATGGTCGCACCGGCGAACCGTTTGATCATAAAACTACCATCGGCTATAATTACATGTTGAAATTGAACCACATGGTGGAAGATAAAATCCACCAGCGCTCCATTGGCCCGTACTCGCTTATTACTCAACAGCCTTTGGGGGGTAAAGCCCAGTTTGGCGGCCAGCGTTTTGGAGAAATGGAAGTGTGGGCGCTGGAAGCCTATGGCGCCGCGCACACGCTCCAAGAAATGCTCACTATCAAATCCGATGATGTGCAAGGTCGCTCCAAAGCTTACGAGGCTATCATCAAGGGTGAACCGGTCAACAAAGTAAATATCCCCGAATCATTTAATGTGTTAGTCCGTGAGTTGAAAGGCCTGGGGCTCGACGTGGAACTACTCCGTAAGAGCGAATCCGGCGAATATCGCCCGGCCGAAGAAATAAAAGCGGAAGAAGAAAAGCAGCGTCGTCTTGAGTCTGGGGAACAGACGGTTGAGATGCCAAGTCAGAAATAGATAATAATGTGCGAAATGCGAAAATTGCGAAAGTGCGAAAAGGCGAGGTGGCGGCAATCCCCCCTCGAGGGGGGCTCACGGGGGGTGTAAGCCCTATGCGTCGCCGGTCACTCAACTGTCATTCCGACGACGAAGGAGGAATCTCTGTCCGGTTCGCAAAAATTTAGGACACTCAAAATTATGGAACAAAGCATCTCAAACTCTAAAGTTGTGTGGAAGATTTGCCTAACAACTACCATTGCTGTCTGCATAGCAGGCGGGGGCGTTTATTTTTGGCAACGAGCCGATTATAATGTTAGGGAACAAAAATTAGAACAACAAATCGATCAACTTAAGCAGGAAAATATTGGCCTGAAAGTAACGACACAACCAGTATCTACAAAAACTTTGAATACGTCAGATAGTATTAAGCTGCCAGTAGTAGTGTATGCCAGACCAGGCTTATTATTTAATACTGAACAGGGGAGATTAGAGAAAATAAATTTAGAGAAAAAATTAATTAGTCCATACATGGACTATTATAATGAGAAACAAATTAATTTAATTTCTCTTCTCATCACAATACCAGAGAATATTGGAGAATGGTACGGAGTTGATGCGATATTTAGAGACGGCATGAGCGAAGGGTTTATGTTTGGAAAAAGAGAAGGCGAGTACGATTATTGGAAGCCAGATTGTATGGGGGAATGTGAGTTTTCAGATGCGTTCAGGAAAAAATATCCACAAATAGTAAATAACAAATGATCCAGTTAAGTCAGTAAACGCGACGTTTGGGGCCTCACACCCCCACTACCACCCCCTCGAGGGGGGGATACCACCACCAATAAACCAATAAACCAATAAACTAATAAACTCCCTTATGCCTCGCGACCAAATGCACTCCATGAACTTCGACGCTATTCGCCTTAAGCTCGCCAGCCCCGAAGTTATTCGTGGCTGGAGCTACGGCGAAGTCAGTAAGCCCGAAACCATTAACTACCGCACCCAAAAACCGGAAAAAGGCGGTCTTTTTGCCGAAGAAATTTTCGGCCCCACCAAAGACTGGGAATGTTATTGCGGCAAATATAAAAAAATTCGTTACAAAGGCATTGTGTGTGATAAGTGCGGCGTGGAAGTCACGCACTCGCTGGTTCGCCGCGAACGCATGGGCCACATTGAACTCGTCGCTCCCGCTTCGCACATTTGGTTTTTGCGTTCGGTGCCGTCTAAAGTTGGGCTTATTCTGGATTTGGGCGCGCAGGCGCTGGAGAAAGTTATCTATTTTGCCGCGTTTGTTATTACTAAAGTAGACGAAGACGGTAAAAAACAAACCTCCGAACTTTTGCGCCAAGAATTTAAAAGCAAGAAAAAACAAATTGAAAATGAACATACGCAAGCTGTCCAGAAGGCCCAAGATGCCAAGGCCACGGCCAGCGCTTTAGAAAAAATTCAGGAAGAAACCGAACGTAAGAAAAAAGCTTTAGAGCAAGATTTTGGGGCCGCGGAAAAAGAACTCAAGGAACTCCAAGTCATGCACATTATTTCCGAAAATCGTTATCAGGAATTGTCACTGCGTTACGGCCATCTTTTTGAGGCCTCCATTGGCGCCGAAGGTATTTATAATCTACTCTCTCGCATTAACTTGGAAGAAACGGTTAATAAATTAAACGAGGAACAACTGCACGTTAAAGGCACCAAGCTAGAGCGCATTATCCGTCGCAAAAAACTCCTCAAAAGTTTGTTGGTCAACAAAATTCGCCCCGAGTGGATGATTCTTAAAAATATTCCCGTCATCCCCCCCGACCTGCGCCCTATGGTCGCGCTCGATGGCGGCCGTTTTGCCACCTCCGATTTGAATGATTTGTATCGCCGCGTTATCAATCGCAATAACCGTCTGCGTCGTCTTTTGGAGCTCGACGCTCCCGAAGTAATTTGCCGCAACGAAAAACGCATGTTGCAGGAAGCGGTGGATGCCCTCATCGACAACAGCGCCCGTCATTCCAAAACCGTTACCGCCTCCACCGGCCAAAAACGCCAACTACGCTCCCTCGCTGACATCCTTAAAGGCAAGCAAGGTCGCTTCCGCCAAAATCTACTCGGTAAACGCGTGGACTATTCTGGCCGCTCCGTTATTGTCGTTGGCCCCCAGCTTAATATTGATGAATGTGGTCTCCCCAAGCGCATGGCTTTGGAATTATTCAAGCCTTTCATAATGGGGGAAATTATTCGCCGTGAATTGGCTCACAACGTTCGCAGCGCCAGCCGATTTATTGAATCCGAAGCCGACGAGGTGTGGGACATTTTGGAAGAACTGACCAAAACCACACGCGTCCTTCTTAACCGCGCGCCTACTTTGCACCGTCTCGGCATCCAGGCCTTTCACCCCCGCCTGGTAGAAGGCAAGGCCATTCAACTACACCCGTTAGTTTGTACCGCCTTTAACGCGGACTTTGATGGCGACCAAATGGCCGTGCACTTGCCGCTCACAGCCGAAGCTCGCGCCGAAGCCGAGAATTTAATGGCCGCGGAAAAAAATCTGTTAAAGCCCGCCACCGGCCAGCCGGTTATTACGCCTAAGCAAGATATTGCGCTTGGCTGTTTTTATCTTACCAAATACAATCCCACCGACACGGCTGAAGTAAAGCGTTTTTTCTCGAACGAAAAAGAGGCCAAGCTGGCCTACAAAGTTCGTGTTATTACCCTCCATGAGCGTATCAAGGTTCGCTTCACTTCAATGGATAAATTTCCCGAAGGTCAGAATCACATCGTGGAAACTTCCATCGGTCGCATCTTATTTAACGAAGTGATCCCCGGCAAACTTCCCTTCCTCAACGAAACCATTGGCGTTAAAAAACTCGCTAGCACCATTCGCTGGTGTCTGGAACTCTATGGACAGGAAATCACCGCCGTCTTTCTAGATGAACTTAAGAATTTGGGTTATCGCTATGTTACCAAGTCCGGCTACTCCTTAGGTATGAACGATTTCCCAGAAATTAAAGAAAAGCCCGGGCTCATTGCCGAGGGTGACGCTCAAATTCAACAAATGGAAGAGCAGTTTCGCGATGGTTTATTAACCCAAGGCGAACGTCACGCCAAAATTATAGAGATCTGGACCGAAACGAAAGAAAAAATTATGGCCAACAACAAAACCATTCTCGATAAAAATGGTCCGGTGTATGCCATGATCGATTCGGGCGCGCGCGGTACCTACGGTCAACTCGGCCAAGTTATGGGTATGAAGGGTTTGGTGGTTTCGCCCTCCGGTGACATTATTGAACTCCCCATTAAAGGCAATTACAAAGAAGGGTTTAATGTGTTGGAATTCTTTATCTCCTCGCACGGTACCCGCAAAGGTCTGTCCGATACAGCCCTGCGTACCGCCAACGCCGGTTATCTTACCCGTCGCTTGGTAGATGTGTCGCAAGATGTGATTGTGTCCCAAGAAGATTGCGGTGAGAATATTGGTGAAATTTTTACCGAAGAGCAATCCAAAATTATGGGTGAAAAATTAGCCGATCGAGTGTGGGGTCGGTATGTGTTGGCCAATGTTGAGGCCGATGGCAAAATTATCGTAAAAGCTGGCGAAGCCATTGATGACCAAGCCGCTCGTTTGATTGAAGGGAAAGGCGTCACGTTGGTCCACGTGCGCACCATTTTACACTGTCGAATGTCTAAGGGGGTTTGCCGCAAATGTTATGGTTTTGATTTATCCAGCAACAAGCCGGTGGAATTTGGCACCGCCGTCGGTATTGTCGCGGCCCAGAGCATCGGTGAACCCGGTACCCAGCTCACGCTACGCACCTTCCACACTGGTGGCGTCGCCGGTGGCGATATTACCCAAGGTTTGCCGCGCGTAGAAGAATTATTTGAAGTGCGTACCCCCAAACATCAAGCTGTTCTCTCGGAAGTAGCGGGCACGGTGGAAATAGAAAACGCGGATGGCAAAATTGTTACTTCGCCTTCTGGAAAAAAGATTTTTGAAGGCCGGCGGGGGCAAAAAATAATTAAAATTAAATTTGAAGGCATGGACGAAATGAAAATTAAATGCAAAGCCGAGGATGAAATTATGGTGAAAGAGGGCGCTCACGTTGCCAAAGACGAAACACTAGTTGTGCGCGGCACCAGCGGAGAAGAAATTAAAGCCAAGTACGAGGGTCAGGTTAACATTGTCAAAAATACGGTTACGCTCGTTTACGAAGGTCCTCGTATTCAGGAATATATTATTCCGCTCGGCTATAAACTTTTGGTTAAAACCGATGACGTGGTTACGAAAGGTCAACAGCTAACTGACGGCAGTATTCACCTTCAAGAACTATTTGAGTTGCGGGACCGGGCCGCCGTTCAGCGCTATATTTTGCAGGAAGTGCAAAATATTTATTCCTCCCAAGGCCAGAAAGTTAACGACAAACACGTGGAACTGGTTATTCGCCAAATGTTTAGCCGCGTGTATGTGGAAGATGCCGGCGATACCGATCTTCTCCCCGGCGAAATTGTCGAAAAATCACAACTGGATTTTTCTAACCGCCCGGTTAAAAAAGACGGCGGCAAATTGGCCACCGCGCGGGAATTACTTCTTGGCATCAGCAAAGTCGCGCTGTCTACCCAAAGCTTCCTCTCCGCCGCGTCGTTCCAAGAAACCGCCCGCATTCTCATTAACACCGCCTCCACTGGCAAAATCGATTATCTCGAAGGTCTCAAAGAAAACGTCATCATCGGCCGCCTCATTCCCGCCGGCACCGGTTACAAACAATAATACGGATTAAAAAAGACGCCGCATCAAACGCGACGTCTTTTTTTGCTTTTCTTTTATCTAAAAAGATGGTAGATTACTACCGCCGAACCAGCCCTCACCCTTCGTCCCTCTCCCTAGGGAGAGGGGAATCGTTGTGCAACGGTGCTTTGAATTACCATCGCTCGGTGACGAAACTCGCTTTGGCAATTCCCCGCTTGGGCGGGGTAGGGGTGGGTGAGGTCGTTGAGCCAATCGTTGGTCACGCAATGGTCTCACCCACCCCTGGCTGTGGCCTGCCCCGCCCAAGCGGGGAATTATCGAACCACGCTTCACCAATTTTCCTATGCCCGACCGCCCCCGCCAACATACCCAACCCCCCAAAACGCCCGAGAAAACCCGCGGCGCGAATTTTGATTGGCAAGAAACGCATCAAGGGCGGGAGGCGTTGTTTGTAAAAATTGAGCAAGAGTACGATCATTTAAACAATTTAGAACAACAACACCTGCTAACTTTTTTATTACAACATAGCACCGAAGATGGCATAGAATTGGCTCGCCGTTTGAAGTTGGAACCAGGAGAATTATTAAATAGTTTTGCGTATCCTGGTTACGCACGTAATCACAAGCTGTTTCTCAAGACTGTGGAGAGTAAAATGAGGGCTAATGGAAATTACATGGACCCTCCAAACCAAGAAATGGGTAACAATTTTTTTGACGCGTATCAGTTAGCGTTCGAAGATGTTAATAAGGATCCGTCACGGTGGAAATTTAAATTTAAAAACCCGCTTATCAAACAACTCGCCAAAGAAATAGACACCTACTACCTCCCTTTCATCGCTCGCCACCAAGTGCGAGAAATTAAAGACGTTGACTCGCGTACCAAAATTACCACCCCAGAAGTGGGTGGTAAAAAAGTGGCTAGCGCCGAACTCTCCGGCGAGCAAATCGGCGAGCAGTTGCTAAATAAAGTAGAACCATTTTTTAACAACAGTATCTACGGCTCGTTCGCGCGTAAAACCGTGGCGGAGAAATTGCGAAGTGAACGAGACCTCTCCCTGCCCTCTCCTCTGCGGAGGCGAGGAGACGACGATTCCCCTCGCCCCACGGGAGAGGGACGGAGGGTGAGGGCTGGCTCGGGCGTGTCAATTGAATTTACCAAGACCGAAGCCAAATATCTTAAAAAGCACCTCACACCGGCCGAAATCGACACCCTCTATTTCGCGAATATGGTGCCAGAAGAGGAACTGGTGGCCATGTTTAAAAAGCTCGACATTGACGCGGATGACGAAACGCTCCGCCGCCGAATGAAACGCCACCGCCCCACCATGATGGGTGAAATTTATAATATCCAAAAATCCTTGGCCACGAAAGATTTAAAAAAAGAAATTTTAGAGAAATTGAAAGCCGGGGGCTACCCAGTTGAGAACATAGAAATTATTGTGGATGAGGCAACGCATAAGTATGTGGTGCGGTATAAAAAAGGTGAGTCCGAGAAAGAGAAAAAGCCAGTTTATGTGGAAAAGAAAGAGAAAATGGTGGAAAGCGGTTTTGTGAGGAGAGAAGTTCAGCTGCGTGAAAAAGACTGCTACGATAATTTTATTCAAAACAAAGATTTTATTGTTGGTAGACATTATAACGAAGATGGCTATAACGAATTGTGTTTTTTGAAGGATACGTTAAACATTCTTAAAGACTATTACACCATCACCGAAATGATAAGCAGTAATGGTCGTTTGGCTTTTATTGGATATCGGCGAGAAGATGGCCGTCAAGTGCTGGTGGATGGCGAAGAGGAAATCATCATCAACGGTATGTTTGATGAAGAACATCTTATTGATATTGATGGAAAAATTGTTGTTAAGGCCAGAAAAAAAGGCTCTGGAAAATGCGTCGTAATGTATCCGGGCCATCACACGAGCAAAGAATACGCTGAAATTGGCAACCCAATTAAAATTAATGGCGAAATTGTTTTTTGGGCAAAACGAACATTTGTGTATGGTGAATTTTATATAGTGCACGAGAATGGTTTGGAAGAAAATATTATTGATCCCTTGTTTTGCTTTGATAGTGATATAGTTATGGAGGTTGGCGAGACCATCGCTACGAAGAGTTTTGTGAAAGAAGGCGATGAAGACAAACAAAGGTGGAACATTGTGTACCCAAAAGACAAGGTAAACACCGCTCCGCCTCAAACATTAACCCGCTATAAAGAAGCATGGTCACCAATCGCCGTCGATGGCGGTCTGGCATTTTTAGCTATATTAGACGACAATAAACAAGTAGTCGTATTTCCTAACGGCGAAGAAAGTGATGCTTTTGAAGAAATTAAAGCTATTTATCGTTGTGATCGTGGTGTAATTATTCATAGTAGTAGTGGGTTTGGTGAAAGTTTGGATTTTTCCGACGGAGTAAATAAACAGGCTGGAGTCGTTGGTTTCGGTGAAATTGTTAAAGTTGCCCTGGTTAACAAGGGGGTGTATTTTGCCGCCCGCATGGGTAATGGTAAATTCTATGTGCATGAAGATAGAGAGCTGTTTTCTGAAATTAAAGATGGTTTCGACACTATCGAAATTCTGCAAGAACAAAATGGCTATTTTATGGTCGCGGGTATGGTGGGGGATACATTGGTGAGTTATACGAAAAAAATTGGGGAGACGAAGTCAGCCGAGCCGGAGAAAGAAGAACCAGAGTCCAGCAAGTTAGAATGGAAAGATTTTGTGGAAAAGCCGGAAATTGATTTAAGTAAATCCGCGGAACCTCGAGGAGTAGTGCCGTTTAAGGATGGGGTGGCATATTGGAAGCAATCTTTAAGACAGCTATTTGTTGTTATCCACAATGAAACGTATGTTGTGCCAGGGAAATTTTCTAGTAATGTTGGTGACCTTGTCGCTTTTAATGATGGTCTCTCTTTGCGTGCCGAGCAGTACCGTCCAGACGGCACTACCGAAGAAAAACTTGTTACTATTTTACCAAACGCAGAAGGTAATAAAGTTATTGTCGAAGCACCTCCTCGCGAAAACATTGACAGGTTTCGAGAATTGTTGAACATTGATGGTGAACATTATTTTGTCGTACAAAACAAAAATAAAACTTTCAGTATAATCTGCGATAATGAAAGGCTTTTCCAAGAAGAATTTTTAGAGGTTGGCAACCCGATTAAAATTGGGGACAGAGTGGTTTTTTGGGCGAAAGTAGCCAACAACCATTACGTTTTAAAAGATGCGAAAAGCGTCGTAGAAGGGTTCGTTTATTTTCATTCAACCGAGAAGTTAGAAAATATTTCGGGCGGAGCAATCGGCCATAAAAAGTCTTTAAACAATAAAGAGCAATGGGTAGTAGATTACCCAAATAGTTTTGTAAGCCAGGAATATCCAAAAGTTTTTGATGCTGTAGCCTTGCCCGACGGCCTGGCGTATAAAGCGCAAAAAGAAAATGGAAAATTGGTTGTTGTTTACCCGGATGGTAGCGATTGTGAGGAGTGGGATGACGTAGAACATTTTACTAAAGTTGGCGACGGCGTGGCCTATCTTGGATTAAATGGGGGTCTTTCCACAGTAGTATTTCCTGATGGAAGATCAAAAAAAGAGACAAACTATGTTGATAATATTTTCAATATAAATGGTGAAACATATTATGTGTTAGGGGTGTATGGTGGCTGGTATGTTTGCAATCAAACTAAGTCGGTATTTTGTCCAATTCGTTTTGACGAAATAAAAGTTGTGGCCGCGGAAAATGGGTATGTGGTTATTTCGGGTGTTGTTGATGGGAAATTACGGACGTTTAGTTATAAGTTGGACAACGGTCCCGCGGCGAGCGGGATCTCCGACCGCGGTCGAGACAAATCACCCCAGGAAGAAAAAGAAATAAGCTTAAACGCGGCGGAGCAGAGGAAGTTGGATTTGCTAAATGTCATTTATGGCTTTAACGACGATAACCATAACACGTCGGAGGATATCGCGGGATATAAAAATAAATATTTGCCGGCAGAAGTTAATAAAACATGGAAAGATCGGACGCGGGAATTTCTTTCTCATTCGCCCGTGGTCGCGAAAACAATTTCCAATTTAATTGCCGAGCAACCGAAACTATTTGTTAACAGTTTTTCCGCCAAAAAAGACAACCTCGACCCGGCGACCATTGAGCGCCTAGTGTATGAACTGTTCCCAGAAATTCCGCGGAATAAATTTCCGCGCCGTGCGTACGGCGAAACCGGCGGGTATGGCGCTGGAGCAGTTTACGACGCCATTCCCCAGCATTATTTACGACGCCGTGATAGCAATCAGTTAGTTGATGGCGACCCGCTAAAAAAAGGCGCGGAAGTTTTGGAACTGCGTGAAATGGTGAATGAATTTATTGTTACGCAAGTATATGCCAAATATAATCGGCCAACCAACGCCTGGGAAACCGTGCCTTTTGCCGTAGCGCCCGAGCTGGACGAACCAGTGAAAGAATATACCTTTAAACTCCCTGCCATTGGCGGCCTCACGGAAATTAACTTGCCGGTAATGCTTGGTGCCAAAGTGTTAACGGAGCGGGTCAAGGGCATTACAGCGAATGGCGAGGAAGTGGCGTTGGCGAATGCGCGACTCCTCACCCCGCCCTCTCCTGTGAGGAGAGGAGACGTTTCGCCACCTCTCCTCACAGGAGAGGGTAGGGTGAGGGGCTCGTCAACAGAGGGTGAGAGCAAAATAAGCGTTAATTCTTTAGGACAAGTACTTGTTGCTGTTGATGTAGATAAGCTCGGCCTCACCTCAATTGTGTATTCGCAAAGTCGCTCGGAATTACCGGCGACTATGCCTAATATTTCTACCAAAGAATACGCCCGCTACAAAAAAGATTTTGTGGCGGAGCATGGCGCCAGCGCTACGGAAAAAATTGCCGAACTGCCGGAAGAGTTATTGTTATTCACGGATTCAATTCGCGATCAGGACCCCAAAACACAAGTGTTGAGGATTCAAAAATTTGTGCGCAATATTAGCTATTATGATTTTGACAACGGCGAAGTGCAAGGTCAAAAATGGGGTCAAAGCATTTCGGAAAAATTGAGTTTTATGGAGCGGCGGCTCAAAGAATTGCGAACCAGAAAACCGGAATTAGCAAAACAACTCCGCCAGAAAAAATACGCCGGCGTTTGCGCGGATTTTGCCGAGCTTACCGCCGCGCTCCTGCGCGAAGTGGGGTTGGTTTCCGGCGTAGCGAGTGGATTCTTGCCTAAAGATACTTCCATTACCACCGCCGAGGCGCACGGCATTGCCTATGCCGCTTTCCCTGGCGCGGACAACAAATCCCGCCTCATTGCCGTGGATGGCACCCCCAGCGGCGTTACGGAAGAAGAACAAATTAAACTGCAATCAATCCAACAACCATCCCTGGCCGAACGGGAAGAAGAGGTGGAAAAAATTGAAGAGGTACTGGCGCGCGAATCGGGGAAACGATTGGCCGAAATTCAAAAAATTCTGGATAGTAAAGATGTGACTGCCATCAGCGCGCTCGCCAACGGCGAATTAGAGCGGCACGTTAACTTGGTGCTCAAATATGGCGTCAAAGGCTCCCACGTGCACGTGGTGGAAACTGTTTTGCACGCTCTGTTGTATTCCTCTCAAAAGTTTAGCGACGTCGATCTTACCTCGGCCACAGAAAAAATTAGCCTCCACCATTTCCTCGCCAGTGAAATTAAACGCGAACAACCCCGCGCCGTTATTAAAGGCAGTGAGCGCGCCGGCGGCAAGTTAATGGAATTGATGGAGGATTTTATTGCTCGTATTAGTAAAGAAAGTCCGGCCCCGCCTGCCGACGTTTTTCAAAAATTGCACACCCTCCTCGATCTCATCCACAACGATCTTATGCCGGACGAACAGCGGGCCTTGGCCGCGGTCATTACTTATCTTGAGGCGCGGCAGATGCAAAAGAGCGGGTAAAATTTTGTTGACATTAGTATGAGTTTTTTATATACTTGAAAAGTATAATTTGTGTAATTATTATTAATATGAAAAAATATTTTGCCGAAGGACTCGGTACGTTTCTATTATCGTTTGTCGTTATCGCCTCGCTCCACGGCACGTTCCCCGTGTCAACCCCGCTTTTGGCTGGCTTGACGCTCGGCCTCATGGTTTACGTTATTGGCTCAATCTCCGGCGCGCACATCAACCCGGCCGTCACGGTTGGTATTTGGTCCATAGGAAAAATAAAAACTCCAGAAGCAATCAAATATATTTTTGCTCAATTTATTGGCGCTGGCGTGGCGCTTTACCTCGGGCGCTATTTAGGTTGGGAAACAACGCTCTCAGTAGCTAATACCGCGCGCGTCATTTTTGCGGAATTCATTGGCACGGCCTTTTTCACCCTTGGCATTGCCGCCGTAGTCTTAGGTAAGGTTCCAACTGACGTTCACGGCGTCGTCATTGGCGGCTCTTTGCTTTTGGGACTTTCGTTGGCCGCCCTCGGATCGAATGCTGTCCTTAACCCAGCCGTAGCACTCGGCATCGGCTCTTTTTCTTGGAGTTATGTAGTCGCTCCTATTATTGGTTCGGTTGCTGGAATGAATGTATTTCGATGGTTGGTTCATGAATAACGGGTAGACGAATCCTTTACATTATAAACAAAATGTGGTTATATTGGTGTGGATACTGGAGTATCCACAAGGAGCTGAGCCATGGCGAGAAACATGAAGATGGAAGCCTGCATCGCGCCGGAACGCGCCCCGTTCCGCGACCACACCACGGTCTTCGTGCACCTCACGACCGCCGTGAAAGGCACGACCAGGGCGCGCAAGATTCGACTGTTGGAGAGCATGTGCGCCTCGGCGTACGCCACCTGCCAGCGGGACTCGTCGGCGCCCGGCATCATCCGCTTCACCGCCCGCCGCTGGATGCGCGGCCTGCACCAGGAGTTCAAGACGATCTTCATGAGCATCCTCGCCCACTTGGAGAGCGATGAGGAGCCGTCCTTTGTCTTCTCCGAAGATCCGGGGCGTTCCGTGGATTTGCCCATCGCCACCATCGAGGTGTGGGCCAGCGGGTACTAGCTGGTCTCGTTTCACCCCAACAACCAGGGGGGCGCTCGTACCCCAAGGAGGTAAAAATTCGGACGTGAGGCACATTGGCGGAGGAAGTGCTTCGCGTCCTCTGTCATTTTAATAAGAATTAGTTGTTATTAAAATAACAGTCTCTATGAGAGCAACTCAACATATTTTAATCAGCGGTTTAGCCGTAGCTTTAGGAATTGTTGTCTGGTTTGTTTATTTTTGGCAAACCGCCCAGCGTGAGATCACTCCGACACTCTCATTATCGCCAACCTCTACTGTTTACGAAAACAAAATTCTCAAGATAAGATTTAAATATCCTACAGCGTTATTTACGCTAGAGGAAATTAAAATAGGCGTGGAAGCTCGGGCAGGGGTTTTGTTAACCAGCCCATACTACGTCGTTGAAAACTACAAAGGTACGCCCGATGGTGAATATAAACATCCTTTTAAAATAATTTTTAGTGTAAAATCAGGAACCATTGAACAAAGTCTTAATTCGGCCAAAGAAGAACATCCGGAAAATGCCCAAGACGTAGATAACCTCATGCAAGGCAAGACCGACGAACTCAGAGATTTTTATGACATGAAGAAAGTATCATATGGCGGCGTTCTCGGTTATAGCTATGTTACGGGCATAGAAGGCACTAATTATCTGCACGTAGAATTGCAAAAAAATCCTAAAGAAATATTGTTGGTTGATGTAAGTTACATCACCGATTTTCTCAAAGACGCGATTAAACCGAAACCAATATCAGAAAAAGAACAACTCGAGGCGTTTGATAGGGTGATGAAGAGTTTGGAGTTTGTAAAATAACATTCGAATGACGATACCCCTCTCTGCGTCTCTCCCCTAATGTAGGGGAGAGAGCAAATCGTGACGCCACCCACCCATCGTCATTTTTCTCCCCTCTCTTAGGGGGAGAACGGAAGAGGGGGTTACGGGGGTTCGTTCGCTTTCTCCCCTCTCTTAGGGGGAGAACGGAAGAGGGGGTATAATCGCCAACGTTCGTAATGGTATGCCTGCAAAGTACACCTACAAAAACGCTCATCACCTAAAAGATATTCGCCAATTCTTGCGTGCCAATGTTACTAAAGCCGAAGAAATACTTTGGCAACATCTGCGACGTAAGCAATTAGGATACAAATTTCGCCGACAGTTCAGCATTGACAATAAAGTGGCCGATTTCTGTAGTGAAGAAATTAAATTGATTATTGAAGTGGATGGTTGGACGCACGATAGTGAAAAAACACAAGCGAAAGATAAAATTAAAGAACGCCTGTTCGAGATACAAGGTTATAAAGTAATTCGATTTACGAATGAAGAGGTGTATGGAGATATCGAACCCGTACTCAATGAGATCAAGCGAGCGTGTCAGGAGCGGGGTGAGGAGTTAAAACAAACGCCACGCCTACCCCCTCCTCCGTCCTCCCCCTAATGTAAGGGGAGGGAAACGTTGGACGGCGGTGTCGTCGATTGTTCTCTCCCCATTTAGGGGAGAGACGCAGAGAGGGGTATTTGGGGAGAGACGCAGAGAGGGGTATTTGGGGAGAGACATATAGAGTGGTATCGCAGAATAGACTTAAAATAAAAAATTTTAAAATTTAGTTTAATACGTGCAATCTATGTTGGCTGTTTACATTCTTCTTGCTGTAATTATTACTTTAATTGTAGGCGCCATTCGTCAAAATAAGGTTCTCCTCATAATTTCTGGAGTATTATTCATTTGCTTTGTTGTGGTATTTGTTTTTATTATAAACAGACAGTAATGTTGCAATCTTAAATTTTTAGTTTTAATTTATTGCTCTATGTCCTACCAACCAAAATCCTTCGACCACCTTCTCGGCACCCCCGGCTTCAGCGATCAACTTTTAAAAAATCACTTTACCTTGTACCAAGGGTATGTTACCAACGTGAATAAATTAAACGATATTGTGGTGGCTTTAGAAAAGGATGGAAAATTTGCTACACCCGAGTTTGCCGAACTCAACCGCCGGTTTGGTTGGGAGTGGAACGGCATGCGCCTGCACGAACTTTACTTCGGTAATATGTCCCCGAAAAGCAGCGGAGCTGCCTCGGGGCACGCCGGTTCGGCGTTAGAAGAAAAGATGATTAAAGAATGGGGTTCGTATGAGGCTTGGGAAAAAGATTTTAAAGCGGTAGGTAGTATGCGCGGTATTGGTTGGGCTATTTTGTATCTCGATAAAGAAGCTGATCGTCTCTTCAACGTCTGGATCAACGAACACGACGTTGGCCATTTCGCCGGTTGCACACCCATTCTCGTTATGGATGTGTTTGAACACGCCTTTATATTGGATTATGGCACCAAACGCGCCGATTATATTGAATCTTTTATGAAGGCGGTGGATTGGGGCGTGGTTGAGGCGAGGTTAATATAAGTACACCTTGTCTTCCCTCTCATTTTCAGCTAAACTAGGCCTGTATGCGTAAACCAATACAGGCTTTTTTAATTATTTTTACGACAGTCGCAATAGTCAGCGCCGCCGCTGTTTTGTGGAATCACAACACCTCGGCCAGTGTCGAGACGCGATTAATCACGTCTCCACCGTCTGTTACGATGTCCGTCCCTGTCTTGCCAGCCACCCCCTACGAGGCATTTGCGCGTGATATTCAAACCGCTAAATTTGCCAACACCTCCACCATCGCGCTCCAGTTTTTTGGCGATATTATGCTCGACCGCAACGTTGCCAAAAACATGGGCACCAGCGGTCTCAATTATATTTTTGCCAACGTTAATTGTCATCCCGACCGACCCGCCGTAGCGGGGAGTGGAGGGATCTCGTCAACGACGATATCGCGAGATTCCTCGACTGCGCTCGGAATGAAAAGTGACTGTAGCAAAAGAATGTTCGGCGCGGCCGACACGCTCATTGCCAATCTCGAAGGCCCCTTTGCTCCCAGCCGCGTTAAAACATCCAAGTCCATCGCCTTCCGTTTTGATCCAAAACTGGCAGCACAGCTTAAGGCCTACGGTTTCCACGGCTTTAGCCTGGCCAACAACCATGCTTATGATATGGAGCGAGTCAACAGTACTTTCACGCGAGACACCCTTCGTAAAGCTGGTTTTGGGTATTTTGGAGATGAGTTAAAGGAGGGGTCGGAATTGACGTGGATCGCCGGCGAAACCACCCCCGCCCCCCTCCTTCGTAAGGAGGGGTCACCTGATCTCCCCTTACGAAGGGGAGACGCAGAGGGGTCGTCGGTTGTGTTACTAGAAAACATCGCCCACATCGGCCTTCACAACACTTACCACGAACTCGACCTTAAAAAAGTGGAACAAACACTTCTCGATGCCAAATCCAAAGCTCGTTATGTCATCGTCAATATTCACTGGGGCGAGGAATATAAAAGAATATCCAATAAAAAACAGCGTGACCTGGCGTATTGGCTCATCGACAACGGGGCTACCGCCGTCATAGGCCACCACCCACACGTCGTCCAGGAAATGGAAATATATAATGGCGCGCCCATTTTTTATTCCCTTTTTTGGAGTAAAATCGCAAGTGCAGTTAATGAGCGGCCAGCGACGGGTGGATTTTTTGAAATGGATGGGGGAGAATAGTCGGTTAGAAGGATATAAAATTGTTGATGGAAAAATATTTTTGAATCAATAGTCTGTTCACAACTATATTCAAGCGCGATTTTAGCAAACACCTCTTGACAAATCCTATTTTTAGTATATAATAATAGTATTCTTAATACTAATATTATGTATATTAACAGACAAATCGAGTCTTTACTTAAAAATTCGCTTGAATCAGCCAAAATTATCGTTCTTTATGGGGCTCGGCAGGTTGGCAAAACTACGTTACTTAACAACCTCTACCCTGAGTCCACGGTGGGGAATATCACCATGCTTGCCTGTGACCAACAACGGATTCAAGACCAACTGATACCAGACGCTCTGGCCCTACAGCGGTTGTTTGGCAAGAGCGGCTTGGTTATTTTCGATGAAATGCAGACGCTCACCAACCCCGGTCTGATACTCAAAATCATTTATGATCACCTGCCGCACATCCGAGTCATCGCGACCGGGTCGGCTTCATTTGATTTGGCTAATAAAATTTCCGAACCGCTCACCGGCCGCCACCTTCAATTTCAATTGCATCCATTTTCTTTTTCGGAAATTGCTCAATCCATCGCGCCAATTGATTTACCGGCAACGATGAACGATTGTTTGTTGTATGGGACATATCCTAAAATTTATAATTTAATTACCGCGGAAGAAAAAACGAAAGAGTTGTCCGCGCTGGCTGATAATTATTTATACAAGGATATATTAACTTTTGATCTTATAAAAAATAGCCACAAGGTAAGAGAATTATTAATTGCCGTGGCTTTGCAATTAGGGCAAGAGGTGTCGTATCATGAATTGGGCCAGCGTGTTAAATTAAATTATAAAACCATAGAACGATATTTAGATTTGTTAGAAAAATCGTTTGTGCTGTTTCGACTGCGCGGGTTTAGTCGTAATTTACGGAATGAAATTAGCCGTAAAGTAAAAATTTATTTTTATGATTGTGGCATCAGAAACGCGCTTATTAACAATTTCAACACACTGGTCATGCGTAGCGATAGCGGCGCCCTATTTGAAAATTATATTATCTCAGAAATGATCAAAAAGAATTCCCTTTCCGCGTCGCGCGCTAATTTTTATTTTTGGCGCACGCATACCGATGGCGAGATTGATCTTATTCAAGAATCAGGCGGGCACATCAAAGCGTTTGAATTTAAGCTCACGAAGCCCGCGCGCTATACTCCGCCGTCGGCATTTACCAAAGCGTATCCCGCGGCCACCTGGCAGATTGTTTCGTTGAATGATTTTGAAACGATCCGGCAACTATTAATTTAGCGGGGGCGGCGCGATGATTCCTTCTCGCCTCCGCAGACCGTAGGCCCCCCGAGGGGGGTGAGAGAACGGGCAGAGAGGTCTCGCGTCGGTCTCCCACTCGGCAACCTCACCTCACAGCTTTTCGCCAATGTGTACATGAATAAGAATGTACTTTCGATACAAAATTAGCACTCAAAAATTCCCCGAATATCCTCTTCCGTAATCAGCGTCCCAAACACAGCGCCGTCATCCAGTACATTGTGGAAAAGTTGGCGTTTCTTCTCCTGCAATTTAAGAATTTTCTCTTCAATAGAATTTTTAATAATGCATTTATACACCACCACCGGCCGCGTTTGGCCCAGGCGGTGGGAGCGCGCGATGGCTTGGTCTTCTACGGTGGGGTTCCACCACGGGTCGGCAATAAAACAATAATCGGCCGCGGTTAAGTTTAAACCAACGCCACCAGCTTTTAAACTAATTAAAAATACTGGCGCTCCGCTGTCACTCTGAAACGATTGTACAATATCCTTGCGATTACGCGTGGCGCCATCTAAATATTGGATCGGAATTTTGGCGGCGGCCAAGGCTTTTCGGAGGAGGGCGAGAAAAGAAGTAAATTGGCTAAAAACCAGCACCTTGTGTTTTTCGGCCACAATAGTTTGGAGCTGTTCCACAATGGTATCAATTTTAACGGACGGGATTTGGGCGTATTTGGCGTCGACCAGCCCGGGGTGTAAACAAAGTTGCCGCAAGCGCAACAATGCTGTCAAAATTTCAAAACGATGCGCTTTCAGGCCGCCTTCCGAAAGTAACCCCAGCACTCGCTGGCGTTCTTTTTCCAAAAATAAATCATATATTTTACGCTGGGGCGGTTCCATGTCGAGGGTAAGTACCTGTTCGGTTTTTTGGGGTAATTCCGCTTGTACGACATCCTTATTTCGTCGCAAAATAAACGGACGCAGGCGAGCGCGCAATTGTTTGAGGGTGTCAGTGTGGTTCTCTTTTTCAATGCGTCGGCTGTAGACTTCGCGGAAGCGTTCCGGATCGGGGAATAGTCCGGGGCAACAAATGGAAAAAAGCGACCACAACTCCATCAAATTATTTTCCAGCGGCGTACCGGTAAGCGCGAGGCGGCAGTCGGCGCGCAATTTTCTAACCACGCCGTACCCCTTGGATTGAAAATTCTTAACGCTCTGCGCCTCGTCTAAAATAATCGTGTCCCAGCGCTGGTGTTGTAGTTCGTCGGCATCACGTTGTAAAATGGCATAGGAAGTAACCACCACCGCGGCCGTCGCAATCGCCTCATGATCTTTCGTTCGGTCGCCGGCGCGTAAAATCACTCGGGTCAGATGGGGGGCGAATCGTTCCAACTCCGCGTCCCAATTTTCTACCACGCTCGTGGGGGCAATAATTAAAAAGGGCCGCACCGGCTTTTTGGCAGTTGATGGCTCGTTCGCCGCCGCTACCAGTAGAGCGATGCTCTGAATGGTTTTACCCAGTCCCATATCATCGGCCAACACGCCGCCCAAATGCCGCGCGCGCAAAAAATGCAACCAGCGAAAACCGTCTTCTTGGTAAGGCCGCAGGGTTGCTAAAAAATGCGGCGGAGTTTGCGTGCCCGGTAAATTCGCGTTGGTTTTTAACTGCTCCATTGATTCGGCCCAGCCCCGCGCTTGGCGCTCAATAATGCCGAGTGTTTTAAATTCCTCAAACCAGCCCGCTTGAAAACGGCTAAGGCTCAGTTCGCCCGTTACCGGGTCAGGGAGTTTGGCCGCTTGTCGGAGTAACGTTTTAAATTTTTCAAAAAAAGGCGTCGCGAGAGTAATATATTTTCCCGACGGCAAAAACAAACAATCTTCTCCGGACGCGAGCGCGGTAATAATTACCGGCAGGGCGATCCGTTCGTTCTCCACCGTAATCTCTACCCGCAAATTAAACCAATCCGGATCATCACCTTCTTTGGTTACGCGCATGGCGGCCGTTGGTTCCACGGTCGAGAGTGCCAAGGCTGGCACATCGCTCGCCAAGGTAACCGTTACCCCAGCTTCACGCGCGCTCGCCACCCCACTCTCCAAAAAACGCGCGGCTGCTATTTTATGGAGTTGGGCCGTGGGGGCAATTCCTGGGCCGTCAGTGTTCGTCAGTTCTTTCCACGGAGCAGTCAGCGGGAGGAAATCTCGCTCCAACGCGGCTTCACGTTCCAAATCGCGAATAATGGTGTGGCCGTTCGGGTCAACTAAAATTTCTCCCGGGTGTCGCCAGTGAATGTTGTTCCCCGCGTAGTCCCACTGCCAAGCAAGTTCAATCGCTTGTTCGTCCGCGCGCGTAATAGCCAGGCGCGCTTGTGGTGTGCCGAGTGTCGGCAGTGTTAATTTTTGTGAAACATTATTAATCGCGCACCAACGCATCCAGTTTGGCAAATATTGTTGACATAGCTCAGTAATATTTTTAGTTTTAACCACGAGCGGAGTAGCCACAGTCGCGGTCGTGGCCCAGGCATTGTGGTCAATGATGCCAGCGAGTACACAGCATCTAGCTGTGCCCGTTACTTCCGGCAACAGCGCGAACACGGGCGGATCACCGAGCACAATTGCCGGCGCCGCGGACGGAACACCCGCCCGAGAAAATTGACGACTGAGCGTAACGCCGTCCGCTCGATCAGTAATTGCAATCGCGGCCTCCAGCGGCGCCGCGCTCACCGTGGTCAAAACATCACCGGTTTCGTCTTGGTACACAACATTAACTCCGGCCCGGCCATGCTGTTTTAGTATCGACCAAACATCGGCCGCGCGCTCATTTTTAATAGTTGCCCACACGGCCACGTCGGAAGAGGAAGTGTCGGTGCCGTAGAGCGCGACAAACAATTGGCGGATGAATTGTCTGGCGGCCGGTGTGAGTGTTTGCAGTTGGTAAGCATTTTCGTAGCGACATTGCTTCCAACTAAAATTTGACATCGACCGGATGCCGCTTGCTATATTCAAGGTGCGCGGTCGCACTTGTGTCACAATGTCCGTCTTGCCCATTGGATCCCAAGAGTATTCTGGCACGCGCTCCAAACGCACCACAATTTCTAGCCGTTCTTGCGCCGTCAACCTTGCCGCGCCGCTGTTGGCTGTTATTTCTTGCGTAATTTTTTTCCACGCGCTCACGGGGCGATCGATCGCGGTCATTTCAGGAGTCAGGTCAAATAATGAGACCGCTGTTTTTTCTTTCACTGGTAGCATCCGCGCCACGGGTTTAATTATAGTATACTTGGGACGCTCATATTCATCATCGTAAATATATTCTGGCTGTTCCAATCGTTCTATCTCCGCGGTTGGTTTAAGAACATCACCATACTTCTCTAATGCCGCGAGTCCCAGCGCCGCCACGTGTTTACACGCGTCACCCAAGGGGCAGCTGCAGGCCGAAGAAATGTTTCCTTGTTTGTGTAAAATAATATTAACGCGATATGGCTGGCGCGTCGAGCCAGAGACCGTGCCCGTAATACTTCCCTCGTTCACCGTTACCGTTCGCACCCGTCCGGGCTGCCAATAATTCTCCCCACGCAAAAACCATTCAGGGTCAGCAATATGATTTTTTAGGGTTGTTTTATCTAAAGAATATTGCATAATTTATGCTTAATCTAAGCTAGATAGTATCGCGCCACCCGTGATTTGTCAATTAGGAATTAAGCGGTTTTCCGGTTGAAATAAGTGCTCATATTTGATAGTATATAGTTGGATCCGTGCAAATTCGTTAGATCCGTTAAGTCTGTGTGCTATTCAATTACGTATGTCCGGTCACTCCAAATGGCACAACATCCAAGAGC
>SICD01000006.1 GCA_009694865.1 Candidatus Magasanikiibacteriota bacterium | reverse complement strand
CCATTATCCGGGCTTACCCGCCCACACGCCACACACGCGGAGTTATTGTTATTTTCTACAACAACTAATGACGAACAGTTATTGGAGCATTTTTTGGTGCCTTTGTAGAATCCAAAATTAGGTTTTAAATCCAAAAAATATTTTTCATCTTCGCAGGCTAAAGATTTGTAGCCATTTTGATTCGGGAAAAATTCTGCTCCTAATAAAGTCTGAACTACTCGAGATTGGTTAACGTCGGCTTCGGTTTTGGAAACATAAATATCTCCATTGCTAAAATCGGTATCACAAACTTCGTTGGACTGAATTTTTCCATCACCACAATATTCGTTCGGCTGAACATCAACCACCTTACAATCGGCCGAGCAATAAGAACAAGCTTTACCATACTTGGGATTGCAAGAAATTCCATTTTTATCTTTACCATTATCACAACCTTCGGTATTGGGTTCAACCGTGCCATCGCCACAGGTGCCGGGTGGCGTGAGAGCGAGTTTTTCCGGCAACTTGGCTCGGCACACCCACGGGTTGCCATAGCGATCGGCCACTTCCACATCTGCCAAAGCTCGATTATAAATTTTAACATCGCGGATGCGCCCGTTAAAGTGATTTTTCTCCCCCGGGAAAGTTGGCGCGCCAATGGTGAGCGCGGCGGTATTAAGCGCCATGAGCGGTTCCGGCGATCCGCCATTATCGGTATACGTTTGGTCTAATTTACCATTAATATAAATTTTAAGAATATTTTGTCCGGTGCCTTTATTCCATTGGTAACTTCCCACTATATGTGTCCATTCACTAACTGGAATAGGACCGGATACCACGCGTGTATATGGCGCGCCTTGCGGCCAAGGCAAAAGATTTTTTTTGTTCCAAATAAAGAAACCGAGATTGCCTTGCCCGTTATTGGGGTCATTGTCAATGCCGCCACCATGGAACTCCAGACCATAACCACCGTCATTGTCGTCCTGTTTGGCCCCACCTTTTTCTAAAATGCGTTGCGAGTCAACCGTCTCATTCATAGGGAAAACCCAGGCTTCAACCGAAAGCGCCGAACTGGGCATAAGAACATCCTGGTGCGGAACGCTAATAGCGCTTTTCTGACCATCAAACGCGAAGAGATAACGTTGGTTCCATTGGTCTTGCGGACAGTCGACTCCCGATATACAAATACCGTTGGCTTGGTTGGATGATGAATTAAAGAAAATTGATTTTCCATTTTTGCTCGTTAAACTATCGTCTAGCCGCCACCAGGCCACCGCGTCTTTATCAACAAAACGACAACGCTCGGTTGCCAACGGGGCGGTGGGACTGCCGCAGTAACGAGCGCCGGTTTGATTGCCAATAACACAGCTTAGCTGATCACCATCACAATCTTCTCCAAATTCGGTTTGCACAATACCGTCACCGCAATACGGGCCATACGATTGACAATCAAAGCCACAGGATAATTCTTGATTTGACTTATTCCCTAACCAGCTATAACGAGACTTGGTTTCCGCGTAGGAATAACACTGCGCGGCTAAAGAAATGTCGTTGCCGTTGGTATTACAATTAGCATCAATATTACAAGTTTGGTTGCCAAAGATATTTTTACCACACCAACCGCTTTTTCCACCCAAGTCGCTGTACTCGCAAAATTCATAATTTTCTTTGGCTCCATTTAATTTATTCTCTAACTTATTGTTACCGCACAAACCAACTGCTCCAAAATCTTGGCAGTCGGAATTGCAATGATTATACTTTCCGTTTAATTTGCCTTCGTCGCATTTTTCGCCGAGTTCTTTAATACCATTACCGCATTTACTAAGATCGCTACAAGCAATCGTGCCTTTCTGATTGAGAGTTGACGAAGCTACCCACGCGCATCCGGCCTTGCCTACTTGGGGCTCGGGACGACTACAAACATCAACTTTAATGACTCCGTTTTGGCAACTACCATAGCGGCTCTGCCCCGGAGGGTCGCACTGTTCGCCTTTATCAGCATTAATCACACCATCGCCGCACTTGCCCTGATTAAGAGACGAGACTTCCTGATCTTGGACGCAGATGCTGGTGGTTTTAAATAAATCAACGCCAATATTATTAAGGCCAAAGGGAGTGGTAGTGGCAAAGTTAAACGCCGCCACATAGTCACTAGCGTTTTTTATGGGGAGCAGAGGGTCTTCCCAATGAGTCTTGAATACAAAACCAGTGCTAGTGGCAAAATACCGGTACGCAAGTGAGGAGCTGGCGCACGCAAAACTAAACCGTCTATTTTCAGTACTCCAACCGGTTTCGGCCTCATGCACCACGCAACTTACTGGTTCATTATTTAGCTTAGGACAAATAACATCGCTGGCCGGATTATCACCCGTACAGAAATAACCAAAACTTGGAGTGCTTGTGCCGCAAGTTCCGGCGATACCGAGCTTGTTAACCGGATCAACAGGTAGGCCACTGCCCAGCACCGTGCCCAGCACCGACCAAGACGACCACGTGCTGATGGTTTGACCCTTAAGATAACTACCGGATTTAAGATCAGGATACTGACCATTGTGAGAACCGGCATAATTGGCGAGACCGGCGTCAAAAATCTTTAAATCACGCAAGCGCTGAATGTCGCGTTTAAGTTTGTCAACTTGCACGGCACAGACTTGTCCTTTGGCGCAATCTAAATCGCTGGTGCATTGTACCGCGAAATCCGGCTTATCAATAGCCGAGCCGCAATAACCGTAATTGGTTAAATTAATATTAAATTTAAGATTACGCAAAAGCTGTTCAAAGACATTGCGGGTAGCCGGGGTGGCCTCATTACTAACGCTCAAGACATAAATAGTATCGTAAAGGCTCTGTGTGGAACTGGAATAATTTAAGGCGTTTATATAAATATTGTTACCGTCACTCACGGCATCATAGCCAGCTAGCGACAATGTATTCACACTTCCCAGAAATCCCTGGCCACCAGCCGTTTTACTGCTCTTGTACCACTCGGCGGCCGTGAGATGTTTGGGGTTAGCAAAAATTTGCAGACCAACTACGTCGGCATTGCTGTCGTTGGTCATTAAGAAACGTTTGAGCGGTGGATGTTTTTGACAACGAAGCGGCGCGACCGTTCCGGGAAGACAATCTAAGGAATATTTATTTTGTTGCGTCCAATTGGTTAATTCCGTTGAATTTCCACAATATAATGCCAACTTCTTTTTATTCTGCTCACAAGAAATTGTTTGGCCATTACTGCCGATGAAATAATTATTACGAGGAATAGTGGAGGTAGTACCACCACATACCGAGTTAACACCAACCGGAACCACGGTATTAAAACCGGAAGCGTTGAATGTTTGCCCGCAATCATCATCCACGGTACAGCTTTTGCCCGTACCCTCACAGGTACCAACATTTGATAAACTAATTTTCGCGCCGACCGCTTGGACCACTGGTTTAAGATACGGAAGATCATCAAAACTGCCCGGGCTGCCATTATCGGCGCAATAAAAAGTACTAAAATTGAAATAACCATCTTTCACGCTATCAGCGGGTGGAATGGGCCCATTGGAAAAAGTGCTGGAAACAAGATCAAAGTCATCGTTATTGCCCTTAATATCTTCATATGGAAAAATAGTAAATGGGCCTTTGCCTTGATAATATTGATCTTTGGGCGGCCACGGACGTTCACATAAAAATACCGTAATGTGGGTTTGGCCGCTTCCCACAATACCTTTTTGAGCGCTGTACAAATTATCGGTAATCTGGGCGGAAGCGCTAACATCAATTTCGCCATTGCGATTTTGAGAGGTGATAATATTACGGCTTGACGTGGTATTGCTGATGTTCACAAAGGCGTTATCTGGCCCCCAAAGGTAATTCCAAGAGTAGAAACCCGGAAATGGTTGAATAATTTGCCCTTCTTTAGTACTCGCCAAAGCTTGGAGGGTAGTACTCACCCCAGACTTATAAAAATTATAAGTGGACGGTAAAATAGATACGGCGTTGACTTCACAAATGGTATCGCGGGTATTAAACTTCCAATTAATGCCCGGGGCTTTAGAATTCGTGCTGGTGCCAATGGAGACGCCGCGCCAATCACGCAAACCATCTTTTAAAATAACAGCGTAATTAGTAACGGCCTCCAGCGGTTGATTAAGGGTAAGGCGCAAGCGCACGGTGGTAGTACTGGGATCAGTGAGCAAATCAGCGGTGGCGGTATCGAGCCCGGCGCACCAACGCACTGGATTTGGAAAAATGGTCGCTGTGGCGCTATTGCCGAATAAACCCTTAAACCATCGCGCGAAAGCCAACCAGGCGCGTTGATACCACGGTGTATTACCAGTATCAGCCCGCGCGATAAGGAGCGGGGTAACATCTTGCGGACACGCGCTAAATTTAGTTGTAAAATCACTCACGTCAACTATTTCTAAAGCGTTGTTAAAAGAAGCCGCCAAATAGGCCGTATCATTCACAACCACTACCGCCTGAATTCGACTAAGTTTAGCCTGATTACTTTTATCGTTATCCGACGCGAAGTAGGCCAAATGTCGCGGGTTAGTAGAACTGGTGATATCCACAATTTCGAGCGCCGACTGGTCGGCCGCGGGGATAAAAGCGGTGCCGCCAACAATGGCAAACGGAGAAAGCCAGCTGGCTTCAAGATGGGCGCCGCCCGCTCCAGCATTATCAAGGAGTGAGCCCTCCAGATACGGGTGTTGCTTGTCGCTAACATTAATAACGTGAAAAGCACCAGTGACTACAACATACGCATGGTCGCCAATTACTTGTACGCTGGCTGGCGAAGCAAGTTTAGTGCCGCCTTGGCCGTCGCTCAAATATCCCAGCGGGCGCGGATTTTGCCGGTCGGCCACATCAATAATTTGAAAAGAGGCGGGGTTGCTGTTGGAAAGCACGTACAGGTAGCGATTGGCCAAAGCCAAACTCATCGGCCCTTTTAAATGGGCGGTTAAACCGTCTTGCTTAAAACCGTCTACTAGAGACGAGGCCGCCGTGGGAACAATTTTATTGTTAACTATTTTAGAAATATCAATAATCTGAATCGCGTTACTATCATGAGCCGCGACATAAGCGTAATTCTGATCAACCACAACGGCAACGGGAGCTTTCAACTTTGCTCCCTGCTCACCATCCGCGAGGGCGGCCACATGCAAGGGTTTTTTGCCATCAGAAATATCCACAATTTCCAAAGCGTCATCGCCAAAACCGGCGGTGATAAAAGCATGCTTGCCTAAAAGAGCAATCGCGCTGGGCGAGCCTAATTTGGCGCCTTGCTCATTATCTTGCAAATTACCGATATGCACCGGATCGTTCGGTTTAGTTACGTCAATAATTTCAAGATTATGCCCATTGGTCGCGAGGACGTAAGCTGTGGTGCCAGCCACCGCTAGCGCGCTGGCTCCATTGAGTACTACTTGAGGATCTTTTTGAGCGTCAAGATACCCCAGGTGGCGCACGCTGGGAGTGATAACCGGATTCTTGTTGTAGCCGCGCGCAATAAGTACGTTAGCGCTAAGAGTAGCCGCGTCGAGTGGCGCGCTTACAGTGGCCTCTAAATAAGTGTTTAGGCACACGTCCGATGCCTTATTTGGCGGCGAGGTCGCGAGTAGTCGCGGACGCGCGTAACAGCAGGTGTCGCGCCCGACCCCATAGGCGATGCCGTCATGGTTAAAAACCTGACATTCATCATCTGTGTGATACCCGCAAGGAATAGTAAATTTGCCCACCCCGCTCACCGCGCCGTTTTTGGCTAGTTGACTTTTGGTAAAAGTGCTAATTAAGGCGCGCTGGGCCGACGGATCGCCCGAGGCCGTTCCTAGACCAACACCAATGGCTAAAGACCACGGGTCAATGAGACCCTTGTGTTCCTGTGACAATTTTTGTTCACACCCGGGTTCTTCTCCCGTGCCCGCGATACCATCACCACACACCGAAGGTTTGGTGTAAAGCAATAAAGAACCGGCATAACGTCCGTTTTTATCACAACCCTCATCGCCTGGTTGGCATTTATTATCCACTTTTTTAAGACAATATTCATCACACACGGGCTTATTCCAACCGCCCTGGCCATCACAAATCGCGTCTTCATCTTCCGTTACCACGCCATCGCCACATTGGCTTAAGGCGCTGGAGCAAGAAGCCAGATATGTGTCTTCGGAAAAGCCCGCAAAATTTATTTTATTTTGTTCACACCATAATTTAGACAGCCGGGTGCCTAAATGAAGGCAGGTGTTGGAACAACCGAGCGATGAAGTCGTAATGGCGGCATCTGCCGGAATACCTAAATCACAATCTTCGCCGCTCCCCATCAGACCATTCCCGCAAATTGAAGCGTTAACATCCTTTGCTCCCGAAACAATTTTAGAACCAAGATGACGACAATCGGCGCTACAACCAACTTGCGTGTCCGGATCGGCCGGATCGCACGCTTCTCCGACCGCCAAATTTACGACACCATCGCCACATTGAAGATTGGGTTTATTGCCTTTATTAACATTTCCTAAAAAACGACAATCTAAGCCACAACGCTTCGAAGCATCGGGCGCGTCACAATCTTCGCCGGCTTCTATTTTACCGTTGCCGCACAGGGGCGCGTTAAAGCCCAGCGTGGCGGCTACGTCACTCCCCTTTTTAAGGCAAGTGGCGGTACAATAATTATTTTTACCAATTGTATTAAAAGAATTAACCACGGCGATTGGTTGCTCATTGGAACTCCACTGCCAATTATATTTCCAAGGGTCAAGACGCTGACCGCTAGCACTACAACTATCGGGCGCAGAAAAAGGCTGCACCACATAAACACTACGGGCAGTTAAAAATGGGGCGATAAATTCTGGCGGCGCGACAGCGGCGCGATCAATAACACACGGGGTGGCTTTGGTACGAAAACGCCAGTTAAATTCTTGGGCGAAAGGCGCGCTGGTGGCCGTTTGATCATTAAGTTGGCCGGCTGACCAGAGAAAACGATCGGCGCTGGTGGTAGCGGACAAAGAAACTTTATATAAACTATTTGGAGTGAGCTCATCGTGCGGAATAGATAAGATAGTTTTACCGGCTGGCAAGAATACTGGCTTCGCTGGCGTGCTGGTGGCGACCACTGCTAAACAATTTTCGTCGAGACAACGATACAGGCGAACCGAATTCCAATTCACATTAACCGCCGCCATGCTCATATTAAATTCCGCTCCAATTTCACTATTAGTGCAAGCTTCCAAACAATTGGGCCAATAACTTACTACCTCGGGCTTGCTCATATCAATCGTCAGTGGGCTAACTCCAGTATAGTTGCCCACTTGGTTAGCGGCGGTAGCAATAATGTTAACCGCGTCAAACGGCTTAGACAGACCGACACTAACCGTGTTAGCTAGCGCCGCGGCCAAGCTCGTTCGTCCGGTCGTGGCTGGTTGCGGAAACATGGTGGCGCGAAGAGTATCGGCCGATTTCCAACTCCAATTAAACGTGCTTACGTCCATCATGATACACCGTTGATTGCTTAAACCATTGCCGCTGTAGGTAAGATTATCCAAGGCTGTACCTAGTACCCGATATTTTATAGGAGCTTCTAACATTTGTGTCCAGTAGGCGTAAGGCGTTATGACCACTTTACGCAATTGGCAATCATTGTGGTTAGTCTTAAAAGCAAAACAATACGCCGAGTCAGGAACGCTACACGGCCTGTCGACGGAGAGTGGGAATGAGGTTGTGATTGAACCAGCCGACCGAAGGCCCTTGGCTCCGCCAACAAGCGCGACCTGATACCAGCTGTCATCATCCCAATTGGCACGCTGGTCACGAGCAATTTCCAAATAATTCCGTCCGCCGCCCGGACCGCCAAACGATGACTTTAATTTAAAACTGTCGGGAATTTGTAAACTGACAACCTGGGGATTATTACATTTGGTGCCATCAAAACCAGCGGCGCATTTGGTAACGACCACAGTATCTTTGGTAACACTGGCTTTTTCCATTAACGTGGAGAATTCCACCGTTACCACCGCGCTCCGGCAGACATTGTGATGATCTTCGTCTTCGGGATGGATACCGGTATCCCAGCGCGCGCTGGGGCTGGGGCTGGGCAAGGCGCCGCCTTGTTCGGTAATGTGATCACAACGTTCCACTACTCGTGGCAAATTGGGAATATCTTTAGTGGCAAACCGCCAAATGTAGGCAGTGGAGCGGGTTTCACCGGCACACAACTGGTTGTTTGGTTTACAAAAACCGGTATCAGCGCCAGCCGCGCAACAATGAGTGTTAGCCTCGGTACAAATATTATTATTTTGCACGCAATTCCATTTGCTAAATAAGAACGGGTTACTGATTTTGTCCTCGGGCAAGCCTTTTTGATGAACGATGACTGGCCCGGTTTCGGAACCAATTGCCGGAAATACCAAATCAACATCCGCGCCGCCTTGATTTAAAAGACCGCTATTGACCGCCAACGCCCGATTATTGGTAGTGGTAGGAGACGCGCCTAATTTCCATAGGTAGGCTTCCGGAGTCTGTCCAAAATATTCTCCGATGATTTTGAGAATCTGGCCTTGGGCGAAAGGAATTGGCCCGGAAACCGGATCGAGCTTGCAAATACCCGGATTGGGCGTTCCGTTTTCCATGGCAAAGGTGAAATTTTTGTCAAAAAGACTGGTCTTATTATTAGCTGTGTTCACTTGTACCACATACGTCTTGCCCGGGGAACCAAGTTTAGGATCAAATTTAACAATAATTTGATTATCGCGCCAAAAATTATCGCCGCATTCTTTGGGGAAACTAAAACTGCCGTTGATGATCGCTCCCTGTTCAGCTTCGCGAAACCACACCCCGGTAGGGTTGGGGGTAACACCAAAATTTTTACCGGTGATGGTAATGTACTGGCCGCCCGCTCCGCGACTAGGAGTAATTCCATAAATAACAGGCGCGTCATTGCTTATGCCAGGAATGACCACAAAACGAACACCGTTGCTTTCCACGCCATTTTTATCCACCACTTTAACACCGATAGTCGCGGGATCAAGAATTGGCACCGTCACTTCGTTAATTATGGCATCGGCCCAATTAAGTTGGACGTTATTATTTTTGTCGGTAAAAAATTGGTTAACCGTGGCTTTATTTGACCCAAATAAAATTTGATTAGTATTGCTATAGACCCCTAAATTTTTTCCGAGAAGCGACGTTTTACCCCCCGGTACCTGTGAATTAGGGTTAGCTCGACACAGCCCGGGGCGAATGAGATTGGTGAATTCATAATTAGCTACTTTAGGGCCCCAATTATCATTGGTGAGATCGGCAAATTTACGACTGACCCCATTGACAGTGGTGGAAGCCGTAATAACTTGAATGGGGCCTGTGACACCGGAGAGAAAGGCTGGCGCTTCTACTAAAATTTGCCACGGAGTCCAGTTGCTAAAACCCAGACCGCACGGGGGCACAACTGTGGCCTGTTTCCAATCATTGGGCCCAGGATTCTGATTGGCCGCAAAAAATACCTGCCCCGTGGTAGTGCCAAAATAAAAACCACTGATACTGACATACGTTCCCGCCGCCCCTGACAAGGGCGAAACGTCGGTGATCCGCATTTTGTCCACACACACCCCTTCGGTTTTTCCTTGAGGAATTTCGCAATATCCGCTGGTACACTGGCTGTTATCGGTACAGACCTCACCCCCGCACGAACCGCAGGAACCGCCGCAATCCACCTTAGTTTCGTCATCATCCTTAAGACCATTAAAACAGTGGCTGGGTTTAAGAGTAACATTTTGTGACGCTTCGCCGCTTTGAGCGGCCCAATCATAATCAACGGCCTTGAGAGTGTGTTTGCCTAACGCCAGCCCTTGGGTAGGCCAATTGATAGTGGCCGTGCCGTCTTTAACACAGCCGCTAATGCCTTTACTGCCGACAAAAAATCCGTCAGCGTTTAAGGTAAGACTTTGCACCCCAAAATCATCGGTATAGTGAAGTTTAACCGGAACGAGATCGCCTTGTTGAATACTGTCGTCGGCCGGCGGGTTGTCAAAGGTAATGACGGGAGGATTCCTATCTACACCATCGCCCGTTTTAAAAGCAACATTTTTACATCCGGCTCCCAAGAGACAACTTAAATTAATATTGGGATTACCTTCAGCACTAATTTTACTGCCATCTTTAAATTTAAGCGTGTAGTTGGTTTTGGCCTCATAACAATCGCCCGTGCCGTCACCGCAATTACCGTTCGGAACAAACTCCGCCACATTGTGAGCGTTTTTGGCGTACGTCCAGGTACCGACGACCGCTTTACCCGGATCGCTATCCTTCTCGACAAAAATATTATCTTTAAATGACTGATCAAGCGCCACGTTCTTATTAAAGATAACTAATAAATGGACATTTTTAATACAAACATCACCACCCAGAGGAAGCTGAGTAATGTAAAAAGCTCCTTTGGGAAAATAGGGGTTATCCCCGCCTCCGCCCGCCCCGCCGTTTTGACCCGGCCCTTTCGTGGTGGCATCAACGAGTTTATTGATGATGAAACTGGTAATGGCGTATGACGAAAAAATGATGGCGAGACCAATGCTAGCATTAATAAGAATTTTTTTAGCTTCGGCAATTTTTTCTTCATTGCCGCCAGCTGTCATCCACACAAAACCGGCGTAGAGCACCAAACCCAACGCCACGATACCAAGCAGTCCTAGCGCCACCCGAATAATACGCGCTACCACGACGCGAATATCGGTTGCGGAGAGACCAATGGCATTTTGAACATTATTATTAAGACCCAAATCGGCCGATGGCAAAGTTTGCGCTTGCGCCAGGCCAACTACAAACAAACTACCGAGTAATAGTAACGGCAGAAATAAGAGTGCGCTGGTGCTAAGGAGACGACGGCGCGGAACCATGTAAGAATAATTAAATAATACTATCCTTTTTTATTAAGTCAATGCAATCTTTTGATTTAGCGGCTTTCACGTCATCCACAATGCCATTGCAACACAAGGCTTTATTTGGGGTGGTGGTCGTGGTTTTGCAACAATTTTGCGGATGCGCGTCATCACACAAATCGGATTCAAATAAATGTTTGCCCCCTTGGAGGCTCCAGCCACTGCCGGTACCCGGCCCCTGATCGTCACCCGGCCCGGCCCCCGGATAAAAACAATTAAAATGCGTATCCTCAACTTCTGAAGGAACGACGGGCAAATAATACTGGCGTCGATCATCCAAAAAGGCGCAGTGATCCATACGGGTTTGCGTGGTTCCGTCCAAATTAAACCAAATACGAGGTACGCGGCATAGCGGTACTCCGTTACCGGATAGTGGATGCTCTTCAATTCCAATTTGATACATTGGCTCCACGCGCATGCGCTTATTAAAGGTCATTTGCCAGAGAGATTTGGCTGGAATAAACTGCGAGTCAAGCCCCGGTACAATGCGGTTCAGGATCGGTGTTGTTAAATCAATTTCATTCTTAAGTTTAAAATTCCAAAAATAGTTATCCGGTTCTTCCCACTTGTGAAACACCGGCACGGTCGTGGTAGCCACATTGGAAGGCAGGCCAAAGGGCTTACTGTCTAAAGCATTGCCGGCCAAGTCGGCCGCCCCGGTAAATGGAGCGGCTTCAAACGACGAAGTGCTTAGAGTCCGCGCCGCTTTAAGTAGCAGTTCATAATTGTCTTCTTTACAATTGGATCCAATTGCATCACACACCGGGAGACAGAACACTTGCCCGCCGCAAGCGTTAACGCCGCACGGGGTATCGGGAGTAAATTCTAAAGTTCGATAACCATTGGTAAGGCGAAACACGCCCCCTGGCTTCTGGCTGGCGCCGCTTTGGAGAAAAATCGCCTGGCCATCCAGAAAAAAACTATTTTTACCAATGTTTTGGTTGCCAATATTGAAACTACCCTGCAGGCCAATGGGGTCAATCGCTTCGGTAAAATCAATTTGGATGACGCTGTTTTTGGCTTCCACTGTTCCGGCCCCCGGAAAAACGCTGGCTACCCGGGGCGGCGTCACATCCAGCCCCGTGCCGCACAGGAACTTCCACTCATAATAATTATTACCAACCGCGCCACTCTGAAACGCCGATGGGTTGCCGTTGGCGGAGTCGTCTAACTTAATGTCTTTGGTGAGTCGTACTCGGTAGCCAATGTCCGCGCTCGCGCTCCCCAGAACATCATAGGGACGAATGACCACGGTAAATACTTTGCTATTTTCATAGGCCGCGAGAATGGCCGCGCCGCGAATTGGTTCGCTGGTATCATCACGGACAACGGAAATGATTTTCAAATCAACCGCGTCACAATCTTTCTCCCAGTCCAAATTTTGACCTTGTGGCGTACAATCGCCAAAAATTTCTTTGCCCTGACCATCTTTGCTGTTGTTGGTATTTTTTATAAAACTATTCGGCAACACCGGTTTTCTAAAGGTAATAACAATTTTGGTATTGCGGGGCACATCGGTTTGATCACGACCCGGATAATGATCTTTAACAATACTGCCGAGGGCGCCGCTGCCAGAAAAATTCTGCGCTGGCGGAACGGATACGCCGGGCCCACCCAGGGGGCCGCCACCCAGACCCAACATTCTCATAATAAATAATACAATACTATAGGCGCTAAGGATAATTGCGAGACCGATCACTCCGTTGGTCATTACTTTTTTCGCTTGGCCAATTTGCTCTTCGTTGCCGCCGGCGGTCATCCATAAAAAACCACCATAGAGAATAATAACCAACAGCACGATGCCCAGAAGCCCTAAAGCAATTCGAATAATGCGCGCGATAATGACGCGTATATCGGTGGACGCCAAACCAAGTGGTTGCTGAATAACATTGAGACCTTGATTCAATTCACTCCCCGGGTCGGCCACACTTTGAGCCAACGCGGTGGGGCCGGAGAATAAAAAAACCAGCCCCAGCGCAATAAAAATAAAGGCGCTGAGGCGAGCGATGGTTTTTTGACCGGTGGTTAAGTGTTTAATCCATTGAAGCATGGGACAATGGAAAATACAATTCGAAGCTTGAATTATCTTCGAGTACTTTTTTTAAGCAATTCTTCTGGTAAGCGACCAATTTTTTTGAGATACGCAATTTTTTCCGCTTTGGCTAGGCGATGGAGCGCGCTTTTTTTGCGCATGTTTTTACTTTTATCTCCTTCGTAGAAACGAATTTTTTTGACTTGCAAAATTTTGCCTGATTGCTGCCAGCGTTTTTTAACACGGCGCATAAAGGCCTCGAACGATTCAGTTTTTTTGCGTTTAATTTCACTCATAGGGGCCACCTCCATTTCTAAAAATATTTTGAATTAACTAGACTTATATTGTAACGCTTTTTTGCTCTTTCGTCAAACAACAGTTCCCTCGTCACCTTGTGATCCGGCGCTTTCAACAGCCAGAATGTTCGACAGTTTCTTTTTGAGCGCGGCTTCAAGTTTTTTCTGATCAATAATTTCTTGGACGCCTGACTCCATGTCGCGCAGGATTACAGTTTCATCTTGAACCTCTTTTTGTCCTAAAATTACGACATACGGAACCTTGAGGCTGTTGGCCATTTCCAGCTGATTCTTTAAAGAGCCCTTCATAAAATTATAGGCCAAACGAATGCCGCTGGCGCGCAACTGGTTAATAATACGAAGAGCGCGGCGCTTGGCATCTTCGCCGAGTTCGGCGAAAAATATATGGGGGGCTACATTGGCTATTTTTATACTATTGGTTTCCGCGTATTGTTTAAGCGCGGTAACTGCGCGTTCGATGCCGATGCCAAAACCAGCAGCCGGGGTTGGCCTGCCGCCCAAATCTTCGGCCAATAAATCATAACGGCCGCCACCGCCCAGAGCGCTTTGACTGCCTGTCCCGAGCGTAGCCGAGGGGCCGGTTTCACCAAACGTGGGAAATATCTCAAAAACCGTGTGCGTATAATAATCTAGACCGCGAACCAGATACGGATTTAATATATAAGGAATCCCCAGTTCGTCTAAATATTCCAAAACCTTCATAAAAAAATTCTTGGAATCTTCCTGCAACCAATCAATTAGTTGCGGAGCGCCCTCTTTTACCGGAGCACACTGGCCTTCTTTACAATCTAACAGACGAAGCGGATTTTTAGTTAACCGAAAGCGGCAATCTTCACAAAGATAGCTGCGTTTACTGCGATAATAAGCAACCAGTTCCGCGATGTAGCGTTCGCGCTCCTCGGGGGTGCCCAGACTATTGACGCGCACTTCAACCGGAAGGCCCAGATCATTAAAAAAATTATATGCTACTAAAATAAGCTCGGCGTCAATACACGGATCCTTACCGCCGACTGTTTCAAAATCAGCCTGATAAAATTGACGGTAGCGTCCGGCCTGGGGACGATCATGGCGAAACATGGGCGCGAAAGTCCACACCTTTACCGGCTGGGGAGCATTCCATAAACCGTGCTGAATATAAGCGCGAACAATGGAAGCGGTTGGTTCGGGTCGCAGGGCTACTTTGGTTCCGTCACGATCTTCAAACGTGTACATTTCTTTGTCCACGATGTCAGTCCCCCGGCCAACCGAACGAACGAAGAGGCCAACTTCTTCCAAAATCGGCGTGTCAATACGGCCAAACTGAAAATACTCCGCTAAATGCTCGGCGGTGCGATACAGCGCTTTCCAATATTTTTCATCCTTCGGCAAAATATCATGCATGCCGCGAATGAGTGAAAAAGCTTTTTTAGGCTTAGCGGCGACATTAGTTTCGACAGGAGCGGCTGTCGGCTTCTTATCTACCTTGTCGGACTTGGAGACTTTTGCTGGTTTAGTTTTTGTTTTTTTCATAGACACGAATTCGTTTTGTCATTTCGAATCCCCCTTCGCAGGGGGTGAGAAATCTCTGGCTCAATTGACCAGACAGAGATTCCCCCATGAGGGATCGCGAGACCTCGTCGGCCGCGAGACCTCGCTCGGGATGACAGTTAAATTACTTACAAATTAAAGCTTGGAGGAGTAAATGTTTGCAGACGATTAATTGGCCAACCGCGGAGCCAGGCTCGCCCCACAATAGCACTCCGGTCAATGGGGCCAAAACGACGAGAGTCAAAACTGTTGGGGCGATTGTCGCCCATTACAAAATATTGGTTAGACGCGAGCACTGTTATTTTTTCACCAATGGTTTGCAAATCCGCCGGTAAATAAGATTCCTTAATTTGTATGCCTTCGGGATGCGCGTCGTTATATACCGTCACATGAGCATCACTTACTTTAACGCGCTCACCAGGGAGACCAATAATTCGTTTTAAAAAATATTCCTTCGGATTGCCCGGGTAGCGGAAGACAACTACCTCACCGCGCTCAATTGGTCTTAAACGAAAAGTTAGTTCATCGATGATTAAATATTCGTGATCGTAAAAATTTGGTTCCATGGAAGCGCCTTTGACATAAAACGGCTTAAACAAATAATAGCGCACGAAGGCGATCGTAATGCCGGCCAGAACCCCGATTTTTACAATTTCTAAAACAAACAACCCGGCCGCGCGCAACGCACGCCCCAGGCGCTGGTTTGATTTTTGATTAGACTCTTCATTCATAACAATTAATTAAGTCAAAAATTACCCCAGCCTAGGGATAACTTGTTTGACTTTATACTACACCTTTTTACTTGCTTTGGCAAATCAAGCTTTAAGTTCAAGAACACAGAGGCTTTCAATATGCGGCGTGCGGGGGAAAAAATTGTACACCTGCCAAAAAACGAGTTTAAAAGAGGCTGTGAGCGCCAACAAATCACGCGCTTGGGTATCAATGCCGCAGGATAAATAGACAATATGTTTGGGTTTTTCGTTCAACAATTTTGTCAACACATCCGGATGAAGACCAATACGAGGCGGATCAACGATTACGGTACTGTCTGACGTTATGTAGTCGAGGCTGGCTTCGGCGCGCGCTTGGTAGGCGTTGGCGTTTGTGATGGAGTTCGACGCGATGTTGCCTTTCGCGAGCTCAACGGCTTCTTTGTTTTCTTCCACCAACGTGACTAACTGGGCGTCCCGTGCGAGCGCTAAACCAATGGCTCCCACTCCAGAATAATAATCCACTATTTTTTCGTTTGTGATGAAGGGGCGAATTGCCTCAATTACTTTTTCAAAAATGGGCGGATTAATTTGAAAAAAACTTAGGAGACCAAAACGTAATTTTACGCCCCTAATTGTTATTTCTAAATAATTTTGTCCAACTGACTGGAGTAATTCGGTTGGAACTGAAGCTGGCGACCGATAGTCGGAAAGATATACCTGAACACCAAGCGTCTTTTCGGACAAAAGTTCGCCCGCTGGGAGCTCCATTTTATCCTTTATAAACAGGGCAATCGCACTGTGGCCGGCTCCATCGCTGCGGATAATGGCGCTTTTGAGCGAGCGGCGCGGTACTTTGTGCTTATTGAGAAACTGGAGTACCCGCTCCCCTGCTTCGTTAATCTCACGAGATGCTAAAGCACATTCACCAATAGGCCGTAGATGGTGCGTGCCCCGGTCGTGAAATGCGAAATGGAGAATTTCTTTGTCGTCAATAAAAAAATTGTACTCCATTTTATTGCGGTAGTGGTATTCTTCTGGTAGTGATTCGATGGTTAAATCGGGCAGATCCAGTTTGGCGATGCGCTGATAAGTTTCTTTGGCAATTTCCACTTTCCATTTGTTCTCGGCTTCGTACGTGAGCGTTTGCCAGGGCGAACAAGACATAAAATGGTCGTCCACCGGGGCAACGCGGTCGGGAGACGATTCGATGACATTCGCCACCACGCCTTCAATAAAATTTTTCTTTTGCTTGGTAGCTTGGAATTCAACAATCTCACCCGGATAACCACCAGTAACAAAAACTACGCGTTCTCCCACGCGCCCAAGACCCTGCCCACCGAATACAAGTTTTTCTATTTTGACTTGAGACATAGAGCAAATAAAACAGGGCAGATAACCCTGTTCTAAAAAATATTGGAATTGGCAACAAGATTATTTTTTTCTATTACCCAATGAATTGGTTGCCTTATTACTTTTAAACGAGGTATCGTGCGACGATTCTTTACGTCGTTCAAAATAAGTTATCATTTTTTTTAGAACTCCTATATTTGTACTATCTTCATCAAGAACCTCGGAATCAAGATCACGTTGATTGCTTTGCCAAGCAGCTAAAACATCTAACTGCTTAAGAATTTCTATATATAGTTCTCGTTTTTTTTGATTTTTCTCATTCTTCAGTAATTCTTCAAAATGAAGTTTGGCATGTTCTTCTAGTTGAAATTTTTGTTTCTCCCAAAATTTTAATAATTCTTGCAAAGCTTTTAAAGCACTTACTTTTTCCTCATTTTCTAATACATCTGCGGCATCCTTTATATCAACAGTCGCTGAATCCGCTTTGGCGTGAGCGGGTAATTCTGCTCCGCCAATTGCTAAAGCCGCTAATGCTCCACGCATCCATTTTTCTCCTCGCATATATTTGTAAAGTTAAATAAAATGTGGGCGTGGATGGACTCGAACCATCGACCTTTACATTATCAGTGTAACGCTCTAACCAGCTGAGCTACACGCCCATTTTATTTTAATCTAAAAGCGCTTTTAATTCGTTTTGGCGCTTCGTCAAAGCTGCTGTCTCTCTTTCTATGGCAGATAGGTCGAGAATGAGCTGCGAATTATCGTGACTGGCAAAAGTGTTTCTATCTGCCTTTACTTTTTTATCTAGATCTCTTTGTCCAGCTTCTCTAATAGCGCTTTCTATTTCAGCAATTTCTGCTTGGAGTGGTTGCTCTTTTTTAGGAATCCTGCCAAGCCTTGCGCCAATTTTGTCAAACAAACTTCTGTCAAAGTCAGCTACATTGCTCAACTCTCGTTTTTTTGAACCCAAAAGACTTTCTAATTTTGTTACACTCATTAAATCAAGTTTCCCCGAATCTACTGGAGCGGCTTTACCAGCACTCCTCGCATCAATTGGGTTTGCAAGAGCTGACATTTTGTCAAGAATTGTTTTTCTTTTAGCCCCAAGCTCTTTTATTTGGCCATCTATTTGTTTGATTTGTTCTGGGGCTGTTTTTCTCTCACTAGCTCTTTCTCGCGCGACACCCTCTTGTTGGGCTCTGTCTTTTTTATTTTCTGCCTCAACATCGGCGCGCGAATAATCTCCGGCCGCTTTGCGAAATGCCCCACGACTATCGCCTGGCGAGCTATCAGAGATTCGCTTGTCTGACCGTCCCCCGGAAGCGTCGGACAAAAAATCGCCGGCGGCTTTTCTATTATGTTTGAGCCCGTCATCTTGCCCATGGCCGCCAATTTCTCCTCGTGACATACATTTAAAATGAAAAATAAAGTTTGCTATAGTTTGGTTTTGGTGGGCCCGAGCCGACTTGAACGGCTGACCTTTCGCATGTCAAGCGAACGCTCTAACCAGCTGAGCTACGGGCCCGATAAAATTTTTTCTAAAAGTAATTGTTGCAAAATAGTCAGCCGTTTTTCAATTGTAGCGTCATAACAATAAACCGCGCAAACACCATGATACCCCTTCCACGTCTTTTTGCCAAGCGTACGTTTATCGTGTTGAGATTTGCGAAATTGCGACAAGGGAATATGCAAAATTTTTGACCAAAATTTCTTTTCTTTTTCCTGATCCTGATCAGCGCGCAAATAAAGAAAACATCTAAATTTGCTTTCCTGAAGCTGATAAATTTCTCGTACTAATTGTACAAACATCGACAGAATACGCGGGTTGGAATTTCCCAAAGCAATCGTTGATCTCTTTTTAAACCCTTCGCCCAGATATAACATTGCTAACAACAATTCCTTTTGTTGTACACTTAAAACTAATGTTGAAAACTCATTCTGAATCTGACTGTTTAATTCAACCGCTCGTTCGTCTCTATTATTTTTTAAAATCTTGAGTGCCTTTTTTCTAGCAGCTACTAAATGCCTTCGTTTGCGAGCAAGCAAGTGCTGGTACACAATTGGGGACAATTTCAGCCCAGAAAACCAACCGCTAAGAGTTGCGCGCGGTACGCCAAGCTTCTGTTCAATCATCGGAAAAGTATAACCGCGTCGACGGAGCGTAATTGCTTGTTTTTTTAACTCTACGTCAGTTATTCCACGCATAGTTCGAACTTATAATGATTACAATAATACTATTATAGATCATACGTTCGAATTAGTCAATGTGAAATTTTCAAGGTTCAAATAACAAAAACAAGTATACCAAAACCACTAAATAAATCAAGTGCCAGAAACAAAAACCCGCTACCATTAAGGTCGCGGGAATCCGTGTAATCCACAAATCGCAATCTGCGTAATCCGTGTATTAACAGCACTAAGTGACAAAGACCTAAGTCTATCCTTTTATCTTCCTACAGTCCCCCCCGCAGTTGCGGAGGGCTTTTAAGAATTCATCTCTAATCAGAATGATCATGATGTCGACAGAAATTCACTGTCTTTCGACAGAGTATCTCCAGAAAGGAGGTGATCCATGAGCAGCTTCCGCTACCCATGCCTTGTTACGACTTCACCCTAGTCATTGACCCTGCCTTAATTCCCGTGAGGGAATTTTGGGCATTGCCAACTCCCGTGGTGTGACGGGCGGTGAGTACAAGACCCGAGAACGTATTCAACGCCCCGTGGCTGATAGGCGTTTACTAGCGATTCCTACTTCATGCAGGCGAGTTGCAGCCTACAATCTGAACTGGGGGAAGGTTTGGTGGGATTAGCTCCATCTCGCGACTTAGCGACCCATTGTAACTTCCCATTGTAGCATGTGTGTAGCCCTGGACGTAAGAGCCATGCTGATTTGACGTCGTCCACCCCTTCCTCCCGGCCCTTCAATCACCTGTCATGCTGAACTTGATTCAGCATCTAGATCCTGAAATAAATTCAGGATGACAGATGTCCAAAGGGCCGGGCGGTCTCGTGTGTACATTTAACACACGACGTGGGTTGCGCTCGTTTCCCAACTTAATGGTACACCTCACGGCACGAGCTGACGGCAACCATGCAGCACCTATCTAGCACCCTCGAAGGCGGCCTCCGTTTCTGGAGGCTTGCAGCTAGTAGTTGAGCCCAGGTAAGGTTCCACGTTTGTCGTCGAATTAAACCACATGCTCCACCGCTTGTGCGGGTCCCCGTCTATTTCTTTGAGTTTTAGCCTTGCGGCCGTACTCCCCAGGCGGTGCATTTAACGCGTTAGCTTTTTTAAACGGCACTGACAGGGTCGATACTGCCAATACCTAATGCACATCGTTTAGGGCGTGGACTACCAGGGTATCTAATCCTGTTTGCTCCCCACGCTTTCGTCCATGAGTGTCAGTAACGTACTAGTTAGCTGCCTTCGCATTTGGTGTTCTTCTCGATATCAACGCTTATTACGACTACACCGAGAATTCCGCTAACCTCTTCCGTACTCTAGTCTGGTAGTATTACAGGCGGCCTCACCGTTAAGCGGTGAGTTTTTACCCATAACTTGCCGAACCACCTGCGGACGCTTTACGCCCAATAAATCCGGATAACGCTTGAGGTCTCTGTATTACCGCTGCTGCTGGCACAGAGTTAGCAACCTCTTATTCATATGGTACCGTCACGAATTCGTCCCATATAAAAGTAGTTTACGACCCGAAGGCCTTCATCCTACACGCGGCGTCGCTCCTTCAGCCTTTCGGCCATTGAGGAATATTCTTGACTGCAGCCCCCCGTAGGAGTGTGGACAGTGTCTCAGTTCCACTGAGGCAGGTCGCGCTCTCACGCCTGCTACTGATCATAGCCTTGGTGGGCCATTACCCCGCCAACTAGCTAATCAGACATAGGCCCCTCTCCAAGCGAAAAACCTTTACTCCGATACCTCTTGCGAGAATCGGAGACTATCGAGTATTAATCCGTCTTTCGACAGGCTATCCTCGACTTGGAGGCAGGTTACCAATGTGTTACTCACCCGTTTGCCGCTCGCCGCGACCCTTGCGGATCGCACGTCGCTCGACTTGCATGCCTTAGACACGCCGCCAGCGTTCATCCTGAGCTAGAATCAAACTCTCAATAAGATGAGCGAAGCGAATCTTGTTGCCTCGAGCGAATCCCGTGAGGGATGGGCCGAGAGGCAGAGACGCTTGCTCATGTAGAATAAGAGAATTCAATCATCAGTTCAATTTGAACGATGTTTGGATTTATTATTATTGTTGTTGAGTGTACTCTATTTACTCAAATAGAGCCTTACTCAAAGATAGACTTATTTATATGTGGTCTTTGTCACATTAGTGTTGTCAATGATCGTTCTTTTTTCAGCTCGCCGAAGCTCCTCGCGGAGCGAAGGCGGCCCTGACTCTAGAGAAATTCTGTAGGCAGGACGCCGTCGTCCGCCCTGGGCGGACTATGGCGTTCCGAAGAAAGAAAAAAGAGGAATCAAATCTTGATTACTCTTTTTTCTCGCCCTGCCCACGCCCTCTTGAGAGCTTCGGCAGGCAGGCAGTATCCCAAGTACTCGGGACTTACCGGAAAAAGTTTAATTGTAGAGAGAAGTTTTGCTTGCCTCGCCGAAGCCCAGAGGGCGAAGGCGGGCCTTTTTTTTATATTAATTGAGCCTGCCAATAATAGCTTATTCGAGAAATACTGTCAAGCCCCTGTAAACACAGCTTATCCACACGGTCATTCGACCGTGCAGGCACATCATTCGACCGTGCAGGCACATCCACCTGCTGAAAACCAAACGCAAAAATGATTGCCAAAAGGCGGATGACGGGCGTTCATAACCACTATTAGTACAATTTACTGTGGGTTCCAATGGTAGTAAACCAAACTTCGCTCTCTCCGATTGGACGATAAACCGCACGCCAATCACCAGTAACATTAATGCTACGATGGTGTAGGTATGAGCCAAAAAGTTTATGATTGCGGAGGAATGGATGAAAAGGGTTCTGGGAAAATAATTGTAGGCGTTCCTGAAAAGCGTCCTGAACCTGCGGTGGGGCTTTTTTGTAATCCTTATCAAAACGACGCTGAAATATGATACGCATAGCCTCCTAAAATTTTTTAGGATCTTTTTTTCTTGAGACTATCAAGATGGCGCAATGCTTTATCAGTGGAATTAAAACTAACGTACCGGCCATGTTTCATATCTTCCTCCCCTTCTCGTATTGCGTTCAAGAGCCATTCTGATGGTCGCGCGTGACGAGTACTCACAAAGAGTGTTTCGGTTCTAATTAAATCTCGAAGGTACGCATTGACCACCGCGCTTAAACTGACACCCATTTCAGCGGCAACTTTCTGGGCTTTGGTTTTAATTTTAGAATCTACTTTAACGTTGATTATGCTAGTCATAATTATAATGTTTACAAAGTATATACTTAGTATATACCAGTACTTTATCCTTGTCAAGGGTTATGGGTCATCCACGCCTCACCGCCGGGTTGCCCACCCCACCATTCATTCGAATCCGTAGATAAAATTTCTTCCGCCAGCTTTTTGGCAGTATCGCTTTTAAGTTTGGATTTGGCGAAATTAATCCAGCTCATCGCGCGCTCGTTACCCACATCCACTTGTTCTTTGAGGGAGATAATCCATTCGAGTGTGTCGGCGTCTTTTACTAAAACTGATTCCGGCGTGCTGCGGCTTTCGTGTTCTTCATACGTGTGAAGAATTTCATCGCCAAACGGGAGCGTGGCGGACACATCTTTTACTGCGTCCAGTTGCCTCCGTTCATTATATTTTTGGTGCGTGTGGTTAAGGTCAGATACACGCGCTTCGCCGAGGTCGTGGAACAACGCTTCTTTTAACATTTTGCCAACGTCAACCGTACCGTCCATAGTGCCCAGCACATAGCTGATGATGGCCGTGCGAAAACTGTGTTCGGCCACACTTTGGTCACCACTGCCCAGGAATTGAAAACCACTCCGCGGGGTGCGATTGAGCATGCCGACTTCGTAGAGGAAGTTGGCGATGGGTTTGAGGTTAGGCATACTTAGAAAAAGCATCTCCACCAGTTGCGTGTGGTGGAGATTATTTTTTTACTCCTGAGTCTTAAGCTGGATCTGCGCTCGGGCGTATGTCTCACGCTGATCCCGATTAGACTCTTCGGCTGCTTTTCTTATTACTGCCATTTTTTCTTTTTCGGAGGCATGCAAAAAAAACGACGCGAATTTGCTGGTTTGAGAGGATCGCCCTGCTGGCTGCCCTGCGTTTTTTCTAAATAAACCTGATAATTTCATAGAAGTCTTTCAAGCTCATTTTTAGTATACAACTTGCCTATAAATTGGTCAACAGAAGAGATCTCTTTCTTCATTATCCTAATATCTTCAACGTTATTCTTCTCAAAGTCTTTTTTTACAATAAATATCCTCACTTTTTGACCGTAATTCTGGTGAACCTTGTTAACGGCGTCATGGGCTCCAAAAAATTCTTCAATAAAAGCTTCCTTAGGAATATTACGACCCTCAACTTTTTCTCGCTTTTCTGTAAACCTCCACGCAACTAAAGGGTCCTGGTATATGTAAAAAATAACAACGTAACGCTTTTTTGCCAAGGATCGGTCAATATTCTGTAGGGCTTTCTCATATTTGGACATGATGCCGTCAAAAACAAATGATTGACTGTTGTGCAGAACAAGATCATGTATTTTCTCAACAATCAAAGAAACAGCTCCATTGAATAAGTGCGAATTATTCCCTAAATAACCAGGAATTTTAGGCCTGATATCGTCTCCATCTATCCGCACAACTCGCGGAGTCTCGGCTCCTTCCTCATTTTCAATTAAACGCTTAGAAAGTTCTGTTTTGCCGGCACCTGGCGAACCAGCCATGAAAAAAGACACCGGAGCTGCTTCCGGAGCAAAAACATGTGTGTCAGTAAGAGAGCGCGCAATTTTATTTTTGTTTCGACGCGCAAACTCTATAGCTTCTAATCGTATTTCTTCGTCAGTCATACGACTTAATTATACCAAAAATCGAAAACCTCTTCGAAAGTCAAATAAACTTTCTACAATTCTTGCTTCCACAATGACACTCAAAATGATGGAGTTGAAGTATATACTCGCCGGGTTTATAGCTCGAAACGTAAAATTTTTCTGATTCCGGTAAACTATCAACTTCTGCTTTAGTTAATTTTTTTGGCGATCTCCATTTAATCACCGTTTCGCCTTTCTTGAAATTACGAGCAGCAAAACTACCTTTCTTGTCAATACCAGAATTTTTGACAATCACATCATCCACCATAATCTCTTTTCAATATTTTCTTAATATTTTTTTCAATATCTATTTAGTCTGTTTTCTTCTCCATTCTTCAATCTCTTTATGATTACCACTCAACAACACCGGCGGCACTTTCATTCCCATAAAATTCTCGGGACGAGTGTACTGTGGATACTCCTTCACTGCAACACTTGAACACTGCAACACTTCAGCACGTGTTGATGTGTTGATGTGTTGATGTGTTGATGTGCCGAAGGTCTCTACCGCGAGCGATTCTTCGTTTCCCAAAACCCCCGGGATAAGCCGCGACACCGCCTCCACAATCGTCAAGGCCGGCAGCTCCCCTCCCGCCAACACATAATCCCCTACCGAAACGCGCTCATCTGCCAGTTTATAAATCCGCGCGTCAAAGCCTTCATAGCGACCACAAATAAACACGAGTCTATCGAGTTTACTATACTTCTCCGCCATCCGCTGGTCAAATTTCTTTCCGGCCGGGTCCATCACAATCACCTTTGTCTTGTCATTGCGAGCGGAGCGAAGCAATCTCCCTTTTGCCGACACTGGTTTCGCAAGCAGGGGGATTGCCGCGTCGCCCTTTCGGGCTCCTCGCAATGACAATACGCCGATTGATTTGAGGCATTCATAAATCGGCTCAACCTGTAAAATCATTCCGGGACCCCCGCCGTAGGGCTTTTCATCTACATGACGCCATTTGTTATTGGCAAACGCCCTAAAGTTATGCGCGCGGACCTTAATAATGCCTTGCTTTTGGGCACGGCCCAGGATGCTTTCATCAGTATAATTATAAATGATGTCGGGGAAAAGGGTGAGAATGTCGAATTGCATATCACTATGATGCTAATCTACGGATAACATTCGAATCTACCAATATGCTAATGCCAATCGATTCGAATATTTGTAGATTCGCATAGCATTTGTAGATTCGCATCATATTAAAATAAAACCACCCCTTGATGCTATCACAGGGTGGCTCTAGTTGTCTAACTTTTAGATGTTCAAGTTATCGACGGCGCTGGTGTCAATTGGTTCGTTCACCATTGGCTGGCTCATTGTTGAACTTCCCATTGATCCACCCATGCCACCACCCATTGGTCCATGGCCCGGGCCTTTGCCACCAATTGGCTCGTTGATCTTAAGGTTAACGCGGGCGTTATTTTTGGCGCCTACAATCTTAAGAAGCGTGCGTACCGAGCGAGCGGTTTGGCCCTGGCGGCCAATAACGTAACCCATGTCCGCTGGATTCACATCCAAGGAAATGAGTACGCCGCGCTCGTCGATTATCCGAGTGGTCTTAACGTCAGAAGGGTTGTTGACAATCGCCCTAATGACATCTTCGACGAATTGTTGATCGGCTTCCATAGTATTCAGAAACATTCTTGTTTTACAGAGCAGTCTGTCGACAGGTGTGGACTCGGCATTCGCCAGGCCACCAGTACTGCGGTTCGAGATATAGAATAGCATATGTGAAAAAGAAAAGTCAAGTGTAAAAAAACAACCCTCGGGTGAGAGTCATTTTATAAATAACAAAAACACCCTTTCGGGCGTTTTGTTGGTACGCTTGCGCGTATGTGGTCACTAATTGATAACTAAGTATAGAATAACACCCTAGCACGTTTTTGTCAAGGTCTCTATCCACAACCAGAAATTTGACATTTGTCATTTGGATTTTGACATTTTTAAAAGTTCCTCTCGCGCCACAGTACGATCATCCCAATCAATCGTTCGCCCGTTTGCCAGGCACATTTTTTGGTCAGCGCCTTTGCCGGTAATGAGGACAATGTCCCCGGGGGCGGCCGATTGAAACGCCCGACGAATCGCTACGCGGCGGTCGAGTTCAATAATACAATCATCGCCTATTTTTTTTCCAACCTCAATACTTCCGGTAGACATTTCCGCGGCAAGTTTTCCCGGGTCGTCATCGTATGGGTCATCGGTGGTAATAAAAACCAAACGCGCTTTTTCTCCGGCCATTTTTCCTAAAATTTTAATGCGCGCTTTGTCGCGTCCGCCGCCGGTTGCTCCCAGGATTTGGACGATGCCTTGGTGTGGCCAACGTTTGATGGTTTCGTAAAGCTGGCGCATTTCTTCCGGCTCGTAGGCGTAATCAACCACGACGGTGAAGGGTCTCACTATGTCATTCTGAGGCGCGGCCGAAGAATCTAGTTGGCTATGCGACCTAGATCCTTCGCTGCGCTCAGGATGACAAATGACCTCAACTCGGCCGGGAACCACTGGCACTTTTTCCAACGCTTGTTTGCACATAGCAAAACTTATATTTTGCGAACGGGCAATAGTGGTGGCCGCCAGCGCGTTATATACATCAAATTGCCCTTTGAGCTGGAGGTTAATTTCAAATCCTTCCACTCGGAAACTCACACCGCTGGGGCGATACACCACATTACTTCCTTGGAGGCTGGCTTTGCTACATTCCACCCCATACGATAAATTTTGCTGGGCTTTAAACTGATTATAAAACCCGCGATGCATATCGTCCGCGTTCACAATAATTGTTTTCTTGATTACTTGGTCGGTAATCCCCCCTCGAGGGGGGCTCACGGGGGGTGTAAGACCTTTGCGTCGCCCATCACTCACCAGCCTCACTTGATTGTCGCTAGTTTTTACCTTGACCGGGTGCTCGCTCAAAACTTTAAACAAAATTCCTTTAGCTTCTTTATATTTTTCAAACCCGCCATGCGATTCAATATGTTCCGGCGTGAGGTTGGTAATAAGTGCGACATCAAAATTAATCCCCAGGTGCCGGTTCTGCGCTAACCCTTCGCTGGAGACTTCGAGCACGGCATACTGTACGCCTTGCTTAACCATTGTCGCGAGCCACTTGTGCAAAAGCCAGCCACTCGGCATGGTCATTTTAAACGTGTTGGGCTGCTCTCCCCCGCCGTCGTTAAAATTAATGGTGCTGGAGTAACCAACTTTGTATCCGGCTTCGACAAGAATTTTGGCGGCTAAATTAACGGTGGTGGTTTTTCCGTTAGTGCCAGTAACACCAATGACGATGAGTTTGTTGGACGGCTGGCCAAAATAATAATGGGCGCATAAAGCCACCGCCCCGTGGTACAGGGGGCGAAGTTTTTTGAGGAACGTGGTAGGGAGAAATTGTTTTATAATACTTTTCACTTTCATATTACAAAATATATCCAATCCAAAAATATTTTTCGTATTTCAGCTAAATGATTCAATTCCTTCCTACCAAACAAAACGACCCTAGAGACTACTGTCGTTAGTATAACGCTGATTGACGAATTTGTTAAGTCATTGACTCTCTGCCTATTTTTTGCTAGTGTTTATCAAATCCAAAATAGGGAGTGTCCAAATGAGCAAGGCAGATGAGAGAAAGCCGCTGATCGTGATCGCCACGACCTGCACGCTAGGCGTTGCCTGGGACCGGTGCATGGTCGCCATGGAGGGCCATTGCCCGGAAGGCCACTGCAAGGAGATGCGGAAGTGCCCACTCCGCCACATGGCGATGGGCGGGGAAGGTCCGGACGACTAGTCCTGACGACATCTCCGGCGCGCGCTACCACGACACGCGCCGAGGGGACCCAACAATCTACAACTCGTGGTCCCTATAAAACAGTTCGCTTAGGCGGACTGTTTTTGTATATAAAAAATCCCGCATTTTTGTGCAGGATTTTTTGTTGTTATAATTTTTATGCAGCTGGCGTTTCGACGGGAGCAGTTTCGGCTGCTGGCGCTTCTGGCGCTGGTGCAACTGCTTCCGGAGCCGGGGCTGGTTCGGATACGGGAGCTTCCACTGGAGCAAGCGCGGCTTCAGAAGCCTGTGGCTGGGGAGCGGGTGTTTCGACTGGGGCGGCTGACGCAACAGGCGCTGGTGTCGCGTCTTTTCCGCCAGAGGCGGATCCGCCTTGGGCGGACTTCTTTTCCGCAATTTTAGCCGCGCGTTTTTGTGAGAGGAAAACTGATTTTTCTATTTTGCCTTTTACAATTCCAGCTTTAACAAACAAGTTGTTGACGGTGGTCGACATGGTGGCTCCTTGGCCAATCCAATATTGAATACGTTCGGTTTTGGTAACCAACTGATTTTCTTTAACCTGCGGGTTGAAACTTCCCAAAAGTTCCAAATAATTTCCCTGCGTGTCGCGAGCCTTTTCGGAAACGATAAGGCGATAGGTTGGCTTTTTGGCTTTTCCGACTCTTTGTAGTCTTATGGTGAGCATAATAAATTGAAATTCCAAATGACAAATACCAAATGTCAAATCAAGCTCAAAATCCAAAGCTCAAATTTTGACATTGAGTCATTGGGATTTGATTTGACATTTGACATTAGGATTTTGGGTTTAAAATGTGACGATTTATGAGAGCTTCAGCAGTATATATTATTTACGCTTTACTGTCAATGCCAGCTTGCTCGGTGTACTTGCCCACCTCTTCCATCTTCACACTCAAAAGCTTAGAAATGCCATCCGCCCCCATAACCACGCCGTACAGCGCGTCGGCGGCGTGCATGGTTACGCGGTTGTGGGTGACCACAATAAATTGCGAGCGGGTGGAGAGTTCCCCCATAATGCTGGCAAAACGCTGGGTATTGGCTTCGTCCAGCGCGGCCTCAACTTCGTCCAAGACGACGAAAGGTGACGGGTTGTGATAGAGGATGGCGCAGATGAGAGCGATGGAGGTGAGCGTGCGTTCGCCGCCCGAAAGCATACTAAGATATTTAACTTTTTTGCCTGGTGGGTTGGCGATGATATCTATACCAGTGAGAATTTTGTCCTGCTTGCGCGAACGTGGAGCGTCTTCAGCCTCGGCAACCACCCCGTGAGCCCCTCCTTCGTAAGGAGGGGATACCAAGCCTGCCTGGCCTTCTCCGCCAAAGGCGGATCCGCCTTGGGCGGACAAGCCTTCGTCGACCGGTTCCCCATACGCCTCTTCCAAATCCGCGGTGCCGCCGTTAAACAAAATTTTAAAATAGCGATCAAACTCTTTGCGAATTTTTTTAAACGCCACCGCGCGTTTTTTCTTCATGAGTTCGTCGAGCTCTTCAATCATGGCATGGAGATCGCGCACCGCGACCGTAAGGTCGCTTAGTTGGCCGGTTAAAAAATCATGGCGTTCTTTGGTTTCGGAATATTCTTTAATTACTTCTTCGTCAATGCCACCGATGAGGCTTAGTTGATATTTTAATTTTTGAATGGTGTCGGCTAGTTCTTGTACGGGCACGATATATCGTGCCCCTACGTTATCCCCAATTCGCGCGACTAACATCTCCAACGACACTTTCATATCACTCATCACTTCTTTGGCCAAATCTTCCTGCTTGGTTTCTACTTTAGCGAGCTGAATGTGATAATCACTCCGTTGATTCAAAATCCCATTGACGGTCGTTTGCGCCGCCTGCATTTGCTCCTGCAATTTAAACACGCGCTGTTTCTTTTTTTCTTCTTCATTATTAAAATTCTCAATCTCAATCTCAATCTTTTTAACCGCACTTTGACTCGCACTTAATTTTTTCGTGAGCGTTTCTTTTTCACTCCCGAGTGTTTTGAGTTGCTGGCTGTACTCTTTAGGGCTCGCTTCCGCAAGTTTGAGCTCTTGCTCGAGGCTCGCCAGCTCAATCGCGGCGGTGCGGCTCTCGTCATTGAGAAGTTGGACTTTTTGTTTGGCTGATTCGGCGGCGACCGCGAACTGCACTTGTTCGAGTTTGGCTTTCTCCAATTTGCTTTCGAGCTCGGTGAGCTGGTGCGTACGCAAATTAATTTCCGATTGAATTTCGTTGAGACGATCTTCCTTACTTTCGGATAATTTGGAGGAAAAGGTGACCGCGTTTTTTCGGTTACGGTACCCGCCCCGAATAATGCCTTTAGGTTCAACCAGATCGCCTTCCAACGTGACCATCCGGACAGTCCCGATGCCCAGGCGCTGTGCGACGGCCAAACTCTCCACAACGAGAGTGTTGCCGAGCACAAGTGAAAAAATATTTTGGAATTTGGGGTCGAACTTAACCAAATCAATGGCTTTACCAATCACGCCGCTTTGACCAAGGAATCGGTCGCTGTCGCCATACGTTCCGCGCGGTTGAATTTTATTCAGCGGGAGAAACGTGGCCACCCCAAATTTATTGATTCGCAAATAGTCAATCGCTTTTTTCGCCACCTCTTCATCCTCAACGACGATAGAAGACAGGTGGTGCCCGGCCGCGACTTCTAGCGCCAAACGGCAATCTTCACCCACGTCGCCAAGCCCGCCGACGAGGCCAAAAATTTTTCCAAACTTTTTACCACCTTCCAGCACAGCTTTAACGGCGGTGAATCCGGAAAGGTAGGAGTATTCGCGCTCCGATTGATCTTTAAATAAATCACTTTGCAAACGCGAGATGGAAAGCTTGATTTGCGTTTGTTCAATGGAAAATGTTTCGAGCGAACGTTTGTGTTCGGTGGAGCGTGACTCACTCTGTGCGCTTTCTTTTTCCGCTGTTTCAATTTTATGATTACTCTCTTCGGCCGCGTGGCGAAGCTCCCCTACTTTTTTATTAAGCCAAGCAACATTTTGCGCGCCGGCCTGGCTATACTCGGTGTGCATTTGGCCTTCCAGAATGGCGCGGCTGCGCTCGAGGTCGTTGACGGTTTTTACGGCCGCTTGGTGGCGCAGTTGTAATTCTTGAAAAACTTCATGCCGACTGGCGCCTTTGGCGAGTTCGGCCAATTCACTTTGGATAGTTGAGAGTACGTCAAACGCATTACGATATTTTTTATCAACGTCCTCTAAATTATGTTTGATGAAATCAATTTCGGTTTTGTTAGCGCGGTATAAAAAAAGATAATATGATTCTTGCGCGGCCGTGAGTTCGATCTCTACTTCCTGTCGCCTCTCTAATTTTTTAACTTGCTTGGCTAAAAGTTTAAGCCTGGGCGTAACTTCCGTCAGAAGTGTTTCGGCTTCACGCATATTATTTTCACTGCGCGCCAACTTGAGCGATGCCTGATGCTGTTTAATTTGGTGTTCCTTAATACCCGAGGCTTCATCAAACCAATCTTTTCTTTCACTGGGGCTCACGGTGAGCAAACGATCAATCATACCCTGGCTTACAATACTGTAAGCGTGCTCGGCAAACTGCGCGCGCGCTAATAGGAGATGGATGTCCAAAAGACGCGACGCTTGGTTATTGACAAGATATTCGCTTTCACCGGAACGGTAGAGACGGCGAGTGATGACAACTTCCGGGAAATCCAACCCGGTTTCAGAACCGGTGTTGTCTAAAACCATCGTGACTTCGGCGGCACCGAGCGCGCCTTTAAGTTCGGAGCCATTAAAAATAACATCTTCACTTTTTTTCGCCCGGACGTTTTTAAGAGCCTGCTCACCCATTACCCATCTTATGGCGTCAGTGACGTTCGACTTCCCTGCCCCGTTTGGCCCCACAATGCCAGTAATGCTAAAACGCCCGCTTTGGGGCGGTAAAAATTCTAACGTAGTCTGGCGGGCAAATGATTTGAAGCCTTGGATTTCGAGACGCTTAAGGTACATGTGGATCAACTCTAATGGGTTTCATTATACCACAAGCTCTTGACAGATACCAAACATTATTGTAAGATGAGGTGTTCAAATAACAAATGACAAAATCCAAATATCAAATAAAACCACAAGTTCAAATACCAAATTTTAACATTGGAATTTTGGACTTGATTTGACATTTGATATTTGTCATTTGACATTAAACGTCAATAATATGGTATGCGTCATATAGCCCAACAAATTCACGCTCACATCCAAAGGGCTCATAAAATAGTGATTGTTCCCCACCAGCATCCGGACGGCGATGCTCTGGGAGCGGCCACGGCTTTTTATGAATATCTTTTAACCCTTGGCAAAGACGCCCAGATTTTTTGCGTTACACCGGCCACCTCTAAACTCCATTTTTTACCCCATGCCAAAATCCTTAGTTCTCTCACCCCGGTTATTAGCGACAAGACGGTCGACACCATTGTGGTCGTTGACTCGGGAGATTTGCGTTACAACGGCATTGCCGAATTTATTGTTGACCACCCGGCTACGATTATTAATATTGACCACCATGTAACCAACGAACGCTACGGCCACATAAACCTGGTGAACCCCACGGCCTCATCTACCTGCGAAATTTTGTACCATTATTTTTATCACAACCACATTCCGGTTAACCGCCGCATGGCCACGTCGCTTTTAACGGGGCTGACGACCGATACCGGCAATTTTACCAACTCCGCGACGTCGGCTTCGGCCTTGTCGGTTGGGGGTGAGCTCATTCGCTCGGGAGGCAACTACCAACTCATTAATGATGAAACGGTTCGCAATAAAAGCGTGGACGCACTCCGCTTGTGGGGAGTGGTTTTGAGTAGACTAAAGCATGAGGAAAAATTGGGCATCACGCATACTTTTATCACCAAGGCTGATTTGGAATTATACAAAGTCCCCGAGAATGAAACCGAGGGCATTGCCAACTTTTTAAACAACTTGGATAATACTCGCATTGCTTTGATTCTTAAAGAAACCGACGGGAACACCGTGAAAGGCAGTTTTCGGACTACCCGCGATGACGTGGATGTTTCGGCCATGGCCAAAGCCCTGGGCGGGGGCGGACATAAAAAAGCCGCCGGGTTTAACACCGTGGGGACGATTGACGAAGTGCTTAAAAAAATTTTGACGCTGGGATAACAATGTGATAAAATATTAAAAAGAGAAAATTAAAATTTACTATGACTAAAATTGATTCCGTTACTTCTCAATTTTTAATTCCTACGGTGATAGAAAAAACCCACTACGGCGAGCGAGCCTATGATATTTATTCGCGCCTTTTACAAGATCGAATTATTTTTTTAGGCACCGGCGTGGATGATAATGTGGCGAACGTGGTGATTGCTCAATTGCTATTCTTAGAAAATCAAAGTCCCGACAAAGATATTAAACTGTATATCAACTCCCCGGGCGGATCGGTTACGGCGGGCATGGCCATTTACGATACCATGCAATACATTAAGCCGGATGTTTCAACCATCTGCGTGGGGCTGGCGGCCAGCATGGCGGCAGTACTACTCGCGGCCGGCGCCAAAGGCAAACGGCTCTCTCTTCCTAACTCGGAAATTATGATTCACCAAGTAATGGGCGGCATGGAAGGCCAGGCCAGTGATATTAAAATTCGCGCCGAGCGGATATTGCGTATCAAGGATCAGCTCAACAAAATTCTGTCCAAACATACCGGCCAAAATATTAAAATTATTGAAAAAGACACCGACCGCGATAACTTTATGGCCGCGGAAGAAGCCTGTAAGTATGGCTTGATTGATAAGGTGATTGGGAAGGATTAACTCCGCGCAATGACAATAAAACGACCAGCCCATATAGCTGGTTTTTTGTTTTATGTTAGCCAAAAAAATGATTTTTGCCCTACCTACCCCTTGACAAAAATAAGAAAGTGTGATACTATTAGGGGTCGTGAAAATGTACAGCTTGTACCAACACTCGACCAATGAGACACCGGCTGAACTCTAGTAATATACCAGTAAAGCCAATCTCAAGCAAAAACCTATCCTTACACTCCGGAATAAGCAAAATCAGGGTACAGGAATATGCTTAGGTGCCCGCTATATGCAGGTTACATAAGCAGTTTCCCGTATCCAGACAAGCATGGAGATGTGTGATAGGTAAGAGCAGGCTTTCGGGCTCGCTCTTATCCTGTAACACATCTTCTTGGGTACGGTTTCAAGGAGGGGCGCAAGCCCCACCGAAAAACAATCCCCCGCCATAGCATTCTTGCTAGGCGGGGGTTTTATTTTCGAGCGAATTTACTGTCATCCCGAGCGAGCCTAGCGGCGACGAGGTCTCGCGATCCCTCAGAGGGATCGCGAGACCTCCTTCGTCGTCGGAATGACAATTGATATTCGTTTTTGCGTACTAATTCGCCACTTCTAGCGCCGTGTCACCAATAGTAATCGCGCCGGGCGTGGACGACACGCTCCCGAGCTCCGCCCCAATCATGCACGTTTTAGGGAGCGGGCGGTAATAGCTTTCAAAGACGCGATCCATTTTTTCACTGCTCGAAGTAAAGCGCGTATAGGTAAACGACGCAACTGCCCCGCGAAACGCTTCTTGGCATTTTTTCTGCCCTGGTTTTAATTTCCCGTCCGTGACTATTGTTTCCACTGGTTCCCCGGCCGGAATCCAACGACTGACAATTGGATGCGTATATGAGCCCGATCGCCCATCCGGTTTACCCCATAAAGTAAATGTGAGCTGTTGTTTTACATAATCAATATCCGTCTGAAGCAAAAGGTAATTTCCAGTATCATTCCTAAATCTAAAATCGGGCGCTGGGTCGTACACGGTGGCATCGGTGCCCGGATTACCGTTGACGGGATCGGAATAATAACTGACCACCAACGAATGATTCCGCCGCTCGGTAATATCCATTCCCGAATTCATGGCTACCCGAAACATCGTACTGCCAATTTGACACATCCCCCCGCCAATTTCCGGTTTTATTTCTTTGCCTTTAATGACGAGTTCAGGAAGATAGCCACTACTGGATGTAAAAGGGCCAATGCGCGCGAGCAAGGAAAAATTCTCACCAGGTTTAATTAAGACTCCGTTGAGCTTAGCTACAGCGCGAGCGATATTTTTAATGCGGTTGGTATGGCTGTCTTTAAAAGTGGAAATGCCCACTCCCATTATATCCGTAATTCCTAAATTATTCACATCCGCGGTCTTAACGCTTGGTTCAATAATATCGACGCTCGCGCTTACCGTTTGGAGAGGTTTCGCGCCCTCAAAATTTCGCTCTGCAAAAACTATTGCCAAATCGGCTGATGTCTTCGCTATATTCATGGTACGACCCGATCGGCTAGCTTGAAATTCTTGTACTTTGCCGCCTTCCATACTAAATTTAGCGTCTAAAGACGAGATATCAATCTCCGGACGAATGGTGGCATCAAGATAATTTTTTAGTTTCTCCTCATTAAGCGCCAGCATGAAGCCGCTATCACTGGGGCGCACTTCAAGCCAATCAACCCACCGGCTCGGCGGAATAACAAAATCGTGACGGACTTTATTTTCGGGATTAATAAAATTAAGAACGATGTTGCCGTAACTTAACAGCCGGGGAACTCGATTGCTGACGCTGGCCACGTCGCTCGCGGTTACAGTGGGAACAAATGGATGGCGCGTCAACGGAATCGAACCAAGATCGAGACGCGCTAATCTTTTTTTAAGATCAGTAATAATTTCCGAATAATTAAATACTTGGCCGGCGACGGCTTCTATAATCGCTGGGTTATTCGGATCGGCCAGCGACACTTGGATGGCGGCATTGCGTGGCTTATCTTCAAAACTAGAGAGCGCGGCGCGAAGCGCGTCCTCCAGCGCCGCGTCATTGGTTATAACCGCGGCCAAAAGCTGGCGAGGGGCCGCCAAAAGATACCCGAGCGGTGCGAATAATTTGCGCGAAAATGATCCGGAGCGACCAACCGTCATTGCCATTTTGGCCCCCGAAACACTATCATATTGAATTAACTCCACCGCGTTGTCTCCGGCACTGACCGTAGTCAATTTTATTTGGATCGTTTTTTCGGAATCGGTTGGCAGAGTTAGTGTAACACCCTCTTTTGACAAACGATTGTTTAAATTTTCTAAAAATACTACCGCTTCGTCTCCGGTTAAACCACCCATGGGGTAAGCGCCAAAATATACTCCCGGGTACACGCGTCCACTATATGAACGATCGTAGGCGGCGGCGGCTCCGCAAGCAAGCATAACCAGAAAAATCAGGCTCGCGATGATCCAGAGAAAAATAACTGAGAAACGTGTTGTGATATTAGAATTTTGAACTTGATTTGACATTTGTCATTTGGATTTTTCCGCCCGAGGCGGATCAGCCTTTGGCTGAGATACTATTTATTCTTCTACCACCATAATGGGAATATTGCCCCGCATATGGGAAGCTTTGGGAAGACGAATGGTCAAAATTCCCCGAGCGTATTCCGATTGCGCCTCGCTTCCTAAAACATCGACCGGAAGTACAATGGTGCGGCTAAAGGTTCCCCAAAAACATTCTTGGTAAAAGTAGTGCTCGCTCGCTGATACAGGAGATTGGCGGCGACCACGGATGGTTAAAAAATCATTATGCAAGTGTAACTCAATATTTTCCGGTTTGGTTCCGGCCATGGTGGCTACTATAATAAGCTCGGTCTCGGTTTCGGCGACATCAACCGAGAGCTGACCTTCGGCGCCATTTGGTTCCCAACCGGCCGGCTTCTCTTCGGCTTTAACCACAACCATTTCCTCAATGCTGGGAGGAATTTGGGAAATAAGTGAGACTAATTCGTTTGGCTCGAACATAATTATGACTGGTGTTTAAAGTCTTGCCATGTTGACGTGGATAGTATACCACATACAAAAGTACCGTCCAACTCAAAAAATATAACTATTCAGTTCTTTCCCGCTGTCATTCCGACCGAGCGTTGCAGCGAGCGGAGGAATAACCAGTCTAAACTTTGCGATCGAACCACCACTCAGCGAAGGAATTGTTCGCGTCCGGCGAACCGGCCGGGAAGCGAGGCATCCTTGAAAAGGTGACGTGGAACCTCCAACTTAGCGGCCGAATTCTGTGAATGGTAGCAAAAAAACCATTCGCCTTACTGGGCGAATGGTCGCGATGTCCATCATTGTCGGGGTAGTGGGACTTGAACCCACAATCCTCTGGTCCCAAACCAGATGCTCTAGCCAATTGAGCCATACCCCGTGATTAGTTTGTAAAGTTAAAACTTATCAAGCTTGCCTGCCGGTAGGCTGGTTTATAGAGTCGATCGGTACTTTATAACTTTTAACTTTACAAACTTTTTACTGTCATGTGCCGCGGGCCAGAATCGAACTGGCTACGCCTGCCTCTTCAGGGCAGCGCTCTACCAATGAGCTACCACGGCATCTTATACTAAAATCACCCTAGCTATAAAGGGCAGGATCATAATAACAAATTCCGCATAAATGGTCAATGTTTGCTTTTTAGCGCAACAATTCGGCCCAGACAGTTGGGCTTAATCGTGGCGTAAAAAATTTTAAGGCCAGCTCTAAATTTTCCTGACGACGTTTAAGACCAGACTAGATCCACAGACCTTGACGTTACACCTCAATTTGGTACAATGCTAGCCAAGCATGGAGAGATGGCGCGCAGCGCACACCAAGTATAATTTTATATGGAGAGGTGGCCGAGTGGTTTAAGGCAGCAGTTTACTAAACTGCCGGGCTCGCAAGGGCCTCTAGAGTTCGAATCTCTATCTCTCCGCCTTCGCTTCGCCGTAGCCCTCACGGGCGTAGGCGAGTAAACCGAATTAATATTAAATTACAAAATGTAGCGGTAGATTTGGGCGAAGCTAGGGCGTGACGCAGTCCGCCCGTTGAAAAAAATTCATAAAACATCATGGAGAGGTGTCAGAGTGGCCGATCGTGCAGCTTT